>NZ_JZRH01000006.1:0-166580 GCF_000963985.1 Pantoea sp. BL1
GCCCGATCGCAAAGGAAACCCGCATCCATGCAGATCGACCGCGCCATCCCTGGCGCAAACGCTTTGCTCTTCGGGCTGACCTTTATGGGGCATTTAAGATGTTCATCGCTGTAGTCAGTGCAAGTATGATCATAGTGCTCAGATTCAGGGGAAGTTAGGTGGAGTTGCTGATGTTTCGGTGCTCAGCCCCATAAAGGCCAGCCCGATCGCAAAGGAACCCCGCATCCATGCAGATCGACCGCGCCATCCCTGGCGCGAACGCTTTGCTCTTCGGGCTGGCCTTTATGGGGCAATTAAGATGTTCATCGCTGTAATCAGTGCAAGTAGGAGAATGCTGCCAGGTTTTTTAATCCGCCAAATCGTAGCGCTGTGATGCAAGAGAACGGCGCCAGTTTTTGACCCTGGAAACCATGCAGCGGGCATGCATAAAGGAGACAAAGGTGGGCAGTGGAGTAAAGCGTACGCCGCAGGGATGCGGCGTCCGAGGCTACAGGGATGTATTTACGCCGACTTTACGCAACGCCCACCTTTGTCGACTGGACCGCACGTTTTTAGCCACAGCTCACCTTTACCGACTGAATCGCACGCTTTTAGCCACAAAAAAGCCGCGACTCAACGCGGCTTTAACCGGTAATCAAACGATCAACGCGCTAATCGGTAATACGCCTCATTCCAGCGCAACGCATCCTTGAACGCCGGCAAACGCGTATCCTCATCGATCACCAGCACTTCAATGCCGTTCAGCTCACCGTACAAATACATATCATCCAAATCCAGTGCCTGACTAAACACCGTATGGTGCGCGCCACCGGCCAGAATCCAGGCTTCGGAAGCGGTAGCCAGTGAGGGTTGTGCACGCCACAACGCACGCGCGACCGGCAACTTCGGCAGCGGTTTCGGCTGCTCAATCGCATCCACCACATTTACCAGCAAACGGAAACGATCACCCATATCAATCACACTGGCATTCACCGCGCGCCCGGCGGGTGTGGAGAAAATCATGCGCGCCGGATCGGCTTTGCCACCAATGCCGAGGAACTGCACATCAATCAACGGCTTCGCCTCTTTGGCAATCGAAGGGCACACTTCCAGCATATGGGAACCCAACACCAAATCGTTGCCCGGTGAAAAGTGATACGTGTAATCCTCCATAAATGAAGTACCGCCTGCACGATTCCCGGCCTGCACCTTCAAAATATGCAGCAGCGCGGCAGTCTTCCAGTCACCCTCACCGGCGAAACCATAACCCTGGCCCATCAAACGTTGAACGGCCAGGCCCGGCAACTGCGTCATGCCGTGCAGAGTCTGGAAATTAGTGGTAAAGGCTTTGCAGCCCTCATCATCGAGGAAACGCTTCAAACCCAGTTCAATGCGCGCCGCATCCACTACATTCTGACGCTTCTCACCATTCACGGCGGCAGCCTCGCTAAACAGATACTGGCTCTCGTATTCATCGATCAGCGCATGCACATCGCCATCACTGACGCTGTTCACCACCTCAACGAGATCACCCACGCCCCAACCGTTAACCGAATAACCAAATTGAATCTGCGCCGCCACCTTATCGCCTTCGGTCACCGCCACTTCACGCATATTGTCGCCAAAGCGCGCCACTTTCAGCTGCTGGCTGGCCTGCTTTGCTAATGCTGCATTGATCCAGCGTCCGATGCGCTGCTGGCTGGTCTTATCCTGCCAGTGGCCAGTCACCACGCTGTGCTGCAGGCCCATACGTGCGCCAATAAAGCCGAACTCACGGCCGCCATGAGCAGTCTGGTTCAGGTTCATAAAGTCCATATCCATACTGTCCCACGGAATTTCTGCGTTGAATTGAGTATGGAATTGCAGCAATGGCTTATTCAGGATACTCAGCCCACCAATCCACATCTTGGCCGGTGAAAAGGTATGCAGCCAGGTAATGATCCCCACACAATTGCTGTCGTGATTGGCTTCGCGGCACAGCGCCAGCGCTTCATCCGGTGATTTCACCAGTGGCTTCAACACCAGCGGCACCGGCAGCGTGCCCGCCTGGTTCAAACCGTCCATCACCTGGCGCGCGTGATGTTCGACCTGGCGCAAGGTTTCCGCTCCGTAGAGATGCTGAGTCCCAATCACAAACCAAACGTTCTGTTCCATTTCTCGCTCCTTTACTTAGCGGATGCGGCGCGGGCGGCATACTGAGGTTCAGCGGCCTGGCACCAGTTCTGATAGCGTTGATAAAGCTGTTGATAGCCCGCTACGCGCAGGCTGTTAGGCTGCAAGGTCACGGCGATCGGACTCGCCATCACCTGCTGTGCGGCAGGGACGTCGGCATACACCTTCGCGGCGACGGCGGCAAAAATGGCGGCGCCCAGCGCGCAGCATTCGTCAGAAGCCACGATATCCAGCGGGCGGTTCATCACGTCGCAGCATGCCTGCATAATGGCGGGAGACTTACGTGCGATGCCGCCAAGCGTCAGAATGCTCTCCACCGGAATCTGTTGTTTCTCGAAGCACTCCATTATGGCGCGGGCACCAAACGCCGTGGCGGCCACCAGACCACCAAACAATGCAGGCGCGTCAGTGCCGAGATTCAAATCGGTGATCACGCCTTTCAGGCGCTGATTGGCATCCGGCGTACGACGCCCGTTGAACCAATCCAGCACCACGGGCAGATGATCGAGCTGTGGATCAGTAGCCCAGGCTTCGGTAAGGGAGCGGATCAAATCCTGCTGCATTTCGGCGAGTTGCGGCTGCAACTCAGGATGGCGTGCCACGGCCTGCTGCAGCGGCCAGCCCAGCAAACGACTGAACCAGGCGTAAATATCGCCAAACGCGGACTGACCGGCTTCGCAGCCGATAGCACCCGGCACGACACTGCCATCCACCTGGCCGCAAATGCCTTTAATTGCGCGATCGCCTACTTTCTCACTATCAGCAATCAAAATGTCGCAGGTTGAGGTGCCAATCACTTTCACCAGCGTATAGGGCTGCGCACCTGCACCCACCGCGCCCATGTGGCAGTCAAAAGCACCACCGGAGAGAATCACCTGTTCAGACAGTCCCAAACGCTGCGCCCATTCGGCAGACAACGTACCCACCGGCACATCAGCAGTGAAGGTGTCGGTAAATAGCGGGGAATCCAACTGCTCGACCAACATCGGATCAAGGGCACGGAAAAAGTCCGCAGGCGGTAGGCCATGCCATTCAGGATGCCACAGCGATTTATGCCCGGCAGCACAGCGTCCACGCCGCAACTGCGCCGGGGCGGTGCGACCGCTTAACAGTGCCGGTACCCAATCGCAGAGTTCCACCCAAGACACTGCAGCATCACGCACCGCAGCATCCTGGCGTGACACATGCAGAATCTTGGCCCAGAACCACTCCGACGAATACACACCGCCGATATAGCGGGTGTAATCGGTGAAATGACCGTTGCGGCACAGCTGATTAATCTCTTCCGCTTCTTCAATCGCGGTGTGATCCTTCCACAGCACAAACATGGCGTTGGGATTGGTCGCAAACTCCGGACGCAAGGCTAACACGTTGCCATCGCGGTCAATCGGGGCAGGGGTTGAGCCGGTTGAATCGACGCCAATACCCACCACCAAAGCCCGCTGTTCCACTGTTAACGCTTGCACCACCGCCACGATCGCCTGCTCCAGCGCATCAATGTAGTCCTGTGGATGATGACGAAAACGGTTGGCATGCGCATCACAGAATTGCCCCTGCGCCCAACGCGGATAGTTCACCACCGCGGTTTCCAGCTCTTGACCACTGCGGCAATCCACGGCGAGGGCACGCACCGAGTCACTGCCAAAATCCAGCCCAATTGTTATGGCGCCAGCACCCATTGGGATTCTCCTGTGTGAGTTATCTGGCTCTATCCTGGAATGCGGGGGCATAAGCCGTTAGTCATCGCTGGCTGAGAATATGCACTTTTCTGCCATCGGCGAGGTTATGTGATCGGCAGCAAAAGTTAATGACTGGTTAATTTCGCTGAATATATGGAGGAATTAGTCATCGTTTGGGGATGTGATACCGCTCTACATTTTTCTTCGCCAATACCGCTACAACTAGCCCAGCGTTTGCACAGCCTTTGTACAACCTTTGAGCTAACGCGCTGATTTTGCGCTGTACCCAAACGTGAAATCCAATTGGTAGCGTTTACACCGATTCGTTATTAACAGCGATAAAACACCATTGTGCCGGAGAGCATCATGCATAAATTCACTAAAGCGCTGGCGGCGGTAGGTCTCGCCGCGGTTATGTCACAATCCGCTATCGCCGAAACCATGAAACTCGGTTTCCTCGTCAAACAACCGGAGGAACCCTGGTTCCAGACGGAATGGAAGTTCGCTGATAAAGCCGGCAAAGATCTCGGCTTCGACGTCATCAAAATCGCGGTGCCTGACGGCGAGAAAACCCTCAATGCCATCGACAGCCTGGCGGCGAGCGGTGCAAAAGGCTTCGTGATCTGTACACCGGACCCGAAACTGGGTTCAGCCATCGTGGCGAAGGCGCGCAGCTATGGCCTGAAAGTGATTGCGGTTGACGATCAGTTCGTCACCGCCAAAGGCAAGCCGATGGACACGGTGCCGTTGGTGATGATGGCGGCGACCAAAATCGGTGAGCGTCAGGGCCAGGAACTCTATAAAGAGATGCAGAAGCGCGGCTGGGATGCGAAAGAGACCGGCGTGATGGCGATTACCGCCAATGAGTTGGACACCGCGCGTCGCCGCACCGGCGGTTCGATGGAAGCGCTAAAAGCAGCCGGATTCCCGGAGAAGCAGATCTATCAGGTACCCACCAAATCCAACGACATTCCCGGTGCGTTTGATGCCGGTAACTCGCTGCTGGTACAGCATCCCGAGGTGAAACACTGGCTGATTGTCGGCATGAATGACAACACCGTGCTGGGTGGCGTACGCGCGACTGAAGGCCAGGGCTTTAAAGCGCCAGACGTGATCGGCATTGGCATTAACGGCGTGGATGCGGTGAGCGAACTCTCCAAAGGGGCGCCAACCGGCTTCTATGGCTCACTGCTGCCAAGCCCGGATGTGCACGGTTATAAGAGCAGTCAAATGCTCTACAACTGGGTGACCAAAGGGGAAGAGCCCGCTAAGTTCACCGAAGTCACCGATGTGGTGCTGATTACCCGCGACAACTTCAAAACTGAGTTGGCGAAGAAAGGGCTGATGTAAGTCGCCTGAATGATAAACGCAGCCTCCATCCCTGGTGTTGCAGCAGGTTGGCCACCGCGTTTGCTCCCGTGTCGCTCGTCGCTGGGACAAATGTGCGAAGCCAACGCGGCAATGGCGCGAAGGATGGGGGCGAAGAGGAGTTTCCATGGAAACTGATCAAGCCTTTCTGTCCTTTCATGGCATCAGTAAAACCTTTCCGGGCGTAAAAGCGCTGCAGGATATTTCATTCCAGTGCCGCGCCGGGGAAGTGCATGCGCTGATGGGCGAAAACGGCGCGGGAAAGTCCACGCTGTTAAAGATTCTCAGCGGCAGTTATCAGCCGACTGAAGGTGAGATTCGCATCAAAGGCGAAGTGAAAAGCTTCAACAACACTGTGGATGCGCTGGATGCGGGCGTGGCGATCATCTATCAGGAGCTGCATCTGGTGCCGGAGATGAGCGTGGCGGAGAACATCTATCTCGGACAGTTGCCACACAAACGCGGATTGGTGAATCGCAAATTGCTGCGGTATGAAGCCGATCTGCAGCTTAAAAATCTCGGCATGGATATCGATCCAGACATGCCGCTGAAATATCTGTCGCTCGGTCAGTGGCAGATGGTGGAGATTGCCAAAGCGCTGGCGCGTAATGCGCGCATCATCGCCTTTGACGAGCCGACCAGCTCACTGTCTGCACGTGAAATCGAGCATCTGTTCCGCGTCATTCGTCAGCTGCGCGATCAGGGCCGCACCGTGCTGTACGTGTCGCATCGTATGGAGGAAATCTTTGCCCTCAGCGATGCCATCACCGTGTTCAAAGATGGTCGCTACGTGCGCACCTTCACCGACATGCCGAACACCCATCATGACGATCTGGTACAGGCGATGGTCGGGCGTAACCTCGGCGATATTTACGGCTATACGCCGCGCGCATTGGGTAAAGTCCGTTTGCAACTTGATCAAGTAGAGGCCAAAGGCGTGCGCATGCCAATTTCGCTGACGGTACGAGCTGGTGAAATTGTTGGCCTGTTTGGATTGGTTGGTGCGGGGCGCAGTGAATTGATGAAGGGGCTGTTTGGTGCGACCAAACTGCGTGGCGGCAGCGTGTCGCTGGATGGCAAAAAGCTCAACATTCGCCAGCCAATCGATGCGATTCGCGCGGGGATCATGCTGTGTCCGGAAGATCGTAAATCCGAAGGGATTATTCCGGTGCACTCGGTGCGCGACAACATCAATATCAGCGCGCGCCGCCATAATCTCACGGCGGGGTGTCTGATCAAACCCGGCTGGGAGGCGAAAAACGCCGATCTTCATATCCGATCGCTCAACATCAAAACGCCTGGCCCGCAACAGCTGATCATGAATCTGTCGGGAGGCAATCAGCAGAAAGCGATTTTGGGTCGTTGGTTGTCCGAAGAGATGAAAGTGATTCTGCTGGATGAACCGACGCGCGGCATTGATGTCGGTGCCAAGCATGAAATCTATAACCTGATTTACCAACTGGCGAATAAAGGGATCGCGGTGCTGTTTGCTTCCAGCGATCTGCCCGAAGTGATGGGCCTGGCTGACCGTATCGTGGTGATGCGTGAAGGTGAGATTGCCGGAGAACTGCCACACGACGCGGCCACGGAGCAGCTGACGCTGAGCCTGGCGATGCCGAAAACCCCTCAAGCGGCCGCCGTGGCCTGATGTAAAGGAGAACAACAATGGCTTCATCTACCACTTCCAACACACCACCGGTGCAGCGTAACGGCCTGCAGCTGGGGCGTATCTGGGATAATTTCGGCATGCTGGTGGTTTTCGCGCTGCTGTTTATCGTTTGCGCCATCTTCGTACCCAATTTTGGCACGTTCATTAATATGAAAGGGCTGGGACTGGCCATGTCGATGTCCGGCATGGTGGCCTGCGGCATGCTGTTCTGCCTCGCTTCTGGCGATTTTGACCTCTCCGTGGCCTCGGTGATTGCCTGCGCCGGTGTGGTGACCGCGGTGGTGATCAACATGACGGAGAGTCTGTGGTTGGGCGTCGCGGCCGGTTTGGTGCTCGGTATGGCCACCGGATTTATTAATGGCTTTGTGATTGCCCGGCTAAAGATCAATGCGCTGATCACCACGCTGGCAACCATGCAGATTGTGCGTGGTCTGGCGTATATCTTCTCTGACGGTAAAGCGGTCGGCATTGAGGATGAACGCTTCTTCACCCTCGGCTATGCCAACTGGCTCGGCTTACCAGCGCCCATCTGGCTGACCATCGCTACCATGATTGTGTTTGGTTTCGTGCTAAATAAAACCACCTTTGGTCGCAATACGCTGGCGATTGGCGGTAATGAAGAAGCCGCACGTCTGGCCGGGGTGCCGGTGGTGCGCACTCGCATCATCATTTTCATTCTCTCGGGACTGGTCTCGGCGGCGGCGGGGATTATTTTGGCTTCGCGCATGACCAGTGGTCAGCCGATGACCTCACTCGGGTATGAACTGATTGTGATTTCAGCCTGTGTGCTGGGCGGCGTTTCGCTGAAAGGCGGCATCGGTAAGATTTCTTATGTGGTGGCGGGCGTACTGATTCTGGGTACGGTTGAGAATGCGATGAATTTATTGAATATCTCGCCGTTCTCACAGTATGTGGTGCGCGGTTTGATACTGTTAGCGGCGGTGATTTTTGACCGCTACAAACAGAAAAACAAAGCGGCCTGATCCCAGCCGTGAAAAATGATGCAGGGCGGCCATCCGGTCGCCCATCTGGCGCGAACCACTGCGCATTTACAGGTTACCATGAGGGCACTATGTACCATCGTGAACCCCCCAGTGAGCAGCAAAATCCACTGCTACCCGGCTATCCGTTTAATGCCTGGCTGGTGGCGGGCTTAACGCCAATCAATGCCAACGATCAGCTGGACTTCTTTATCGACCGGCCGCTCGGCATGAAAGGTTACATCCTCAATCTGACCATCAAAGGCCAGGGGCGGATTTTTGATGGAGAGTCGGCGTTTGACTGCGAGCCCGGCGATTTGCTGCTGTTTCAGCCGAAAACTCCGCACTATTACGGCCGTTCCCCTGACAGCCCATGCTGGTTCCATCGTTGGGTCTATTTCCGTCCGCGTGCCTACTGGACGGATTGGTTGCAGTGGCAGGATGAGAGTCAGGGCGTGGGGCGGTTACGTTTGCCAGAAGCGCAACGTGCCGAGTTTGACCGCCTGTTCGCCAGCATTGAACAGACCCACAATTCGGGTCGTCGCTTTGCCGAGGAACTGGCAATGAATCTGCTGGAGCGCTTGTTGTTGCGCGCGGTGGAGGAAGATCCGCGCAGCCATCAGCAAATTCGCGATCCGCGCGTGATTGAGGCCTGTCAATACGTCACTAACCATTTGGCCAGTGAGGTCAAAATCGAGGAAGTGGCGCGCCACGTGTGCCTTTCCCCGTCACGGCTGGCGCATCTGTTTCGCGAGCAGATGGGGATTAATCTGCTGCGCTGGCGCGAAGATCAGCGGGTCATCCGCGCCAAACTGTTGCTGCAAACCACGCAGGAGCCGATTGCCTCGGTCGGGCGCGAAGTGGGTTATGACGATCAGCTCTATTTCTCTCGCGTCTTCCGTAAACGGGTGGGCGTCAGCCCCAGTGATTTCCGCCGCCGCAGTCAGGATGCGCACGATGCCTTAGTGGCTCAGGAGAGCTGGCAACCGGCACGGAGTGCGATCTCCTGAGTTTTCAGCTGATTCCGCCTTGTTGTTACTGGCTGATTCGTCTTAAATCAGTCTGGTAACGAACAAGAGGAATGAGAATGAGCGATAAATTACGTGTCGGCCTGATTGGCTACGGTTTTGCCAGCAAAACCTTTCATGCTCCTTTGATCGTCGGCACGCCAGGCGTTGAATTGGCAGCCGTCTCCAGCAGCGACGCCAGCAAGGTGCATGCCGACTGGCCCTCGGTGCAAGTGGTTTCCGATCCACAAGCCCTGCTGGATGACCCGACACTGCAACTGATTGTCATACCGACGCCAAATGATACTCACTTCCCGTTAGCCAAAGCGGCACTGAATGCCGGTAAACATGTGGTGGTGGATAAGCCCTTTACCGTGACACTGTCACAAGCGCGTGAGCTGGATGCACTGGCCAAAGCCAAAGGGCTGCTGCTCTCCGTATTCCACAACCGCCGCTGGGACAGTGATTTTCTGACGTTGAAAACCTTGCTAGCTGATGGCGCCTTAGGTGATGTGCGCTATCTCGAATCGCATTTTGACCGTTTCCGCCCCGAAGTTCGTCAGCGCTGGCGCGAAATGAAAGGCCCGGGCAGCGGTATCTGGTTTGATCTTGGCCCCCATGTGCTGGACCAGGCGCTGCAATTGTTTGGCCCGCCGGTGGCGATCGCTGTGGATATGGCTGAACTGCGCCCTGGCGCGCAAACCACCGATTATTTCCATGCGGTGCTGACTTATCCCACTCGTCGGGTAGTGTTACACGCCAGCATGCTGGTGGCGGCAGAATCTGCACGTTTTGTGGTGCACGGCACGCGGGGCAGCTACGTCAAATATGGTCTGGATCCGCAGGAAGATCGCCTGAAAGCAGGTGAACGTCCTCCGCAGGAAGACTGGGGCTATGATATGCGCAATGGCACTCTGACGCTGGCAGAAGGTGACGTGATGGTGGAGAAAGAACTGCTGACTCTGCCGGGTAACTATCCGGCGTACTACGCGGCGATTCGCGATGCGATTGCGGGCACCGGAGATAACCCAGTCCAGGCTGAAGAGGCGATTCAGGTGATGGAGTTGATTGAACTCGGCTTACAGTCCGCTGAGAAGCGCCAGACGATGTCGCTGAAGTGACGGAGTAAATGCATACGCCAGGGTGATGTCACTCAAAAAGGGCCTCACCCTAACGTGCGATGTGATTTAAAGGTGCGCAACGAAGCGCACCTTTTTGCTTTTGAGGTAATTACCCCGCCACGCGCTGACGCAGGGCAGCTTTCTCTGCCTCACTGAGGAAGGCAATCGTCACACCATTTTCCTGTGCCTGACGCATATCTTCAGAGGTTAATCCTGCCTGCGGCGCAGCGTGCTGGTATTCATGCGCCAGCTCAATACCCTGAACCGCCGGATCATCGGTATTAATGGTGGCGAGAATACCGTGTTGCAGGAAGGCTTTCAGCGGATGAGTGGCCAGTGAAGCTACTGTGCTGGTCTGAATGTTGGAGGTCAGGCAGGATTCAATACCAATGCGCTGCTCTGCCAGGAAATCCATCAGTGCGCGATCTTCAATCGCTTTTACGCCATGGCCAATACGCTCAGCGCCGAGTTCGCGAATCGCCTGCCAGATGCTTTCCGGGCCAGCGGCTTCACCGGCGTGCACGGTAATACGGAAGCCGGCATCGCGCGCGCGATTGAAGTGGCTGAGGAATTCACTGCCCGGGAAGCCAAGCTCATCACCGGCCAGATCGACAGCGGTAATGCCATCACGGTGTGCCAGCAAACCTTCCAGTTCGCGCAGGCAGGCTTCGTCACCGAAGGTGCGACTCATAATGCCGATCAGGTTCACATCCACGCCGTACTGTTTTACGCCCGCGCGTACACCATCAATCACGGCTTCTACCACACCAGCGATCGGCAGGTTGTGCGTCATCGCCATATAGCCCGGTGAGAAACGCAGTTCTGCGTAGTGAATGCCAGCACGTGCGGCATCTTCCACGTTTTCCAGCGCGATGCGGCGGCAGGCATCCAAATCGCCCAACACCTTGACGCCCCAGTCCAGTTTCTGCAGGAAGCTCACCAGATCGGGTTCATTGGCTGTGACTTGCACATGCGGACGCAGTTCGTCGAGCGAGTTAGCGGGCAGCGTGAGGTTAAACTGGCGACCTAAATCAAGGATGGTTTGTGCGCGGATGTTACCATCAAGGTGGCGGTGAATGTCGGTCAGGGGGAGTTTCAGGTCAATCATGTCGCACTCGCTAAAGTTTCATAAAGTGCAGAGCATTATAAAAACATCTTGCGCAACAGCGCCAGTGATTTGCGCAAACTGTGAAATGGATGCTGAATTAATCAGCATCCGAACGCCTTTAACACGATTTTAAAGCCGCAATCAGACGATCCAGTCCATCATCGAGTTTACTGCGCGGACAACCGGCATTGAGCCGCAGATATCCCCGACTGGCTTCACCATAGGTTGAACCCGGCATGATCGCGACTTTGTACTGATGAATCAGCCGATGTTGCAATGTCTGTTCATCAATGCCCAACGGTTTGAGATCAATCCATGCCAGATAGGTAGCGGCAGGGGGCTGCCAGTTAAGCGCAGGAAACGCCGCATTCAATCGTTGCGCAATGTGCTGCATATTCCCCTGTAGATAATCGCGCAGTCCATCCAACCAGGCTTCACCTTCACGATACGCGGCAATGGTGGCAGCCACAGCCATCACCGCCGGTGACGATAAGCCATCCTGCTGTTTCAGTGCGTGGAACCAGGCCTGACGATCGGTTTCATGCGGAATGATGCCCCAGGCACCGGTCAGTGCCGGGATGTTGAAACTCTTCGATGCCGACGTGAATAACGCCCAGGGAGATTGCGCCACCTGGCTCCACGGGATGTGGTCTGCATCGCTCAACACCATATCCATATGGATCTCATCGCTGATCACTTTCACATCGTAACGCGCACAGAGCGCGGCCATTTGCTGTAACTCCTCACGCTGCCACACTTTGCCGGTAGGATTGTGCGGGCTGCACAGCAGCATCACTTTGCAATCGGGTCGCGCCAGTAATTGTTCCAGCCGTGTCATATCACACTGCCAGTCATTACCCTGACGCTGTAGCGGCAGTTCTAGCACGCGGCGCTGATTACCGTTGATAGTGTTATAGAACGCATCGTAGGCGGGCGTATGAATCAGCACTTCATCGCCGGGTTTTGTCCAGTGGCGCATCATTTGCGCCACCATGTAGATTACTGACGGTCCATAAACCAGTGATTGCGCCTCAATGTCGGTGGCAAAACGGCTGCGCATCCAGTGCTGGATCGCCGAGGTGAAATCATTGTGCTGCCAGCGGCTGTAGCCCAATACGCCATGGTTCAAGCGCTGTTGCAACGCCTCAATGATGCAGGGCGCCGTCGCGAAATCCATATCGGAGATGGTGAAGGGCAATAAGCCCTCCACATCGAAGCGATCCGCTACAAAATCCCACTGCGTGCACCAGCTACCGTGACGATCCACGACAGGGTCGAAATCAAACCTCTGCATCATGACGCCGTCGCACTCATCAGATGTGCCATTTCATCTTTCACAGACTGCACTTGTGGACCGATGACCACTTGCAGGCTGGTTTGATTAAGGTGCACCACACCAATTGCACCGTTGGCTTTTAACGCGGCATCGTCCACCTTACTCATGTCAGCAATGGTGAGGCGCAGACGCGTCAGGCAGTTATCCAGCGAAGTGATGTTGTCCACGCCGCCCAACGCCGCCAGAATCGCCGGGGTGTTGTAACCTGATTTCCCCACGCCCGCGCGGCTGACCTGCTGCTCCACGCTGCTGGTTTCTGCTTCGCGACCCGGAGTCTTGATGTTGAAGCGGGTAATAGCAAACCGGAAGATCGCGTAGTAACCCACGAACCACACCGCGGCAATGACCGGCACCCAATACCATTTGGTAGAGAGGCCGTGCAGCACGCCGAACACGAAGAAGTCGATAACGTTGCCGTCGGTGTTACCGATAGTCACGCCGAGTATCGCCATCACGGTGAAGCCCAGACCCGTCAACAGGGCGTGGATCAAATACAGCACCGGAGCCACGAACAGGAACAGGAATTCGATCGGTTCAGTGGTGCCGCCGACGACGCAAGCCACCACACCAGAAATCAGCAGCCCTTTAATTTTGTGACGATTTTCGGGACGGGCACAGTGATAAATCGCCAGTGCCGCACCCGGTAAACCACCGAGGAAGGCCGGCATTTTGCCTTGCGACAGGAAACGCGTGGCGCTTTCCGCAAAGCCGTGAGTATCCGGGCAAGCCAGCTGCGCCTGGAAGATGGTCAGGGCACCGCTGACGCTTTTGCCGCAGACGTCGAGCGTACCGCCCGCATCGGTGAAGCGAATAATAGCCACCAGAATATGCTGCAGACCAAACGGCAGCAGCAGGCGTTCGCCGGTGCCGAAGATCATCGGGCCAAATTCACCGGCACTGTTGATCATCCAGCCGAGACCGGTGATGGCGCGCGCAAAGAAGGGCCAAATCAGCGGAACCACTAAGCCGAGCAAACCCATCACCACGGTGGTGACAATCGGCACAAAGCGCGTGCCACCGAAGAAGGCGAGTGCATCCGGCAGGCGAATGTTGTGGAAGCGTTCATGCAGCCAGAACACCACCACACCAACGATCACCGCGCCCAGGATACCGGTATCAATGGACTGGATGCCAAGGATATTTTGAACGTTGTTGGCTTTCAGCACCGCCGCGTCGGTGGTGGGAAGAATGCCATTGATATTGAGCCAGAAGTTGACGCTCAGGTTCAGAACTGCATAGCCGACGAATCCGGCAAAGGCAGCGACGCCTTTGTTCTCCCGCGCCATGCCCAGTGGAATCGCAATGGCGAACATCACTGGCAGATAGCTGAAGGCAAATGAACCCAGCTTCGCCATCCAGATGAATAACGACTGAGGGAGAAAGTGAGTTAAAAAACAGGATGTTACGTTCAGGCGGTTTTACTGTGGGGCATCTGAGGGGCATTTCGTGAAAATTCAGCGTTCAAAACCGCCATTTGATCCAGGTTGTTCTCTGTCATCCATTTTCCATAAACGGTATAAAGCATCTGTGCTGAAGAGTGGCCCATCTGGTTAGCGACAAAGTTCGGGTTGACTCCGGCACTCAATGCCCAGCATGCAAACGTGTGGCGCGTTTCGTAGGCTTTGCGGTGTCGAACTCCAGCCCGGCGCAAAATGGTTCGCCATGCTGCTCCGAGTGATCCATTAGTGTAGTAATCCTCTGATCTGCCATTCATCGCGGTAAGGTGCGGCGAAAAAATAAAGGTGCAAAGGTCAATACGCTTTTCACCGTTCTGCCTCAGATGAACCTTGATTTCGTGCTGCTTACCCATCCGTGTCAGTGACATCTGGCGTTTAAGAGCATCAATCGCTGGAACTGACAGTTGAACCGTACGGATCCCTGACTCTGTCTTTGGTGGCGTGAAGTGATTAGCTAACGCCTCGCCGCGAACAATTTTTGCCGTCCAGTTGACCGTGTCGATGTCTTCCCAGGCTAAAGCGTAAATCTCCCCGTGTCGCATACCCGTGTTCACTGCGAATATGATCATGTTCTGCATCTGTTCGGAAGGGCACATATCTAATACGCGCTCATACTCTTCGCGGGTAAGCGGATCAGGATTTGGCTTTTCCTTCTTGAGCGGGGATACCCCATCAAGTGGGTTTTGTTCCATATAACCATTCCGCACTGCGAACATAAACATCCCCTTCATGCAGGCGATATAACCATTCACAGTTGTTGCTTTTCTTCCTTCCAGTGGCCGGTGGTCTCTTCCCCTGGGGCGCTGATACCCGTTCAAAAGCATCTTTCTCGCCTGAAGCATGTCTTCCTGGGTAATGCTGTTTGCATACCGTTGCTCACCAAGCACCTCAAATACCGATTTGATATATGAGTGATAGTGGATACGCGCCGTCTTTGTCAGCTCAAGCTCCTTCAGCGACATCCACTTTTGAGCTAACTGTGACAACGTCACTGGCTGCCTTTTCCCTCCGAATTTTTCGACGTTAGCAGAATCAGGAAATTGTCTGCTGTAATCGAAATTCCCCGTTTTGATCGCATAGCACACCGATGTGCGCAGCTCTCCAGCTACCTTCCTGTTCTTGGGAGTGTCCGGCACACCAAGACTCTCCCTTACACGCTTGCCCTGATAAATAAACCAGATGCGCAGAGACCCTCCATGGTTCTCTACTCCGGTTGGATAGCTTGCCATTCGCTTTCCTCGGTTGTTGATGGAGTCGCCATTTAAGCAGAAATTTTTCTGCGGATCGCTGGGCGCTGCTTCTCGATCCAGTGATTTATCTCTGGCAGGCAATACATAATGGTGCTGTTTTCTTTCGGCGCGAGGTCTGGCGATACATGCTTATACTCGCGACCTTCCATCCAGGTTGAGCGGCGCGCATGCTGGATCATGTGCTTGGTCATGCCGGTTACTGTGGTGAGAACAGATTCAGACACCCATTTATTGGGTGCCAGTTGAATAACGTTTTCCATTGGCTCTCCGTATGTTGGTATATGACAACAAAAGTGGTTAATCGGGTGATATGTGGCTATATGGCAACATTACTTGGGTTCAGGCCATAGCCAGGCGATGATGATTGCGATTGAGAGCGATCCCCACTGAAGCAGGTCGCCCAGCGTGATGGTTTCGTCGCAGGTGGTGGTCACAATATGCCTTTGCGGTACTCCGCCTCGATGGGGTGCTCTTTAGCCACCGCCTCAATCACGCCACCAAGAATCTGACGATTAACCTTGCCAATTGGCGAGTCGGGATTGATATCGAGTCCGGCCAGCGGCTTTAATCGTGATGCCTCGCGCTCAATTAAATCCGCCCGCTTCGCATCGACAAGTTGAATCACTTCGTCGAAGTGTTCTTCGCATGAAGTGAAGCCCCGATATTCATATGCGCTGTAGCCGTCGAGCATTTTCTTGCAGCGGCAACACTGATATTCAGACATAACAACTCCTCACGCAGAGCGCGATAAAGGTTAATTGGGAGGGGGATTAGTGGCTGGCGTGCCGCTCGCGTTCTTTCTTTGTAGCGTATCGCCACGTGTAACCGCGATGTGACTTGGCGCGGCCACTGATTGCTTCTTTGATGCTGGAACGGTGAAAGCCCGGCGCGTAATATGCTGAACGGAAATACACCTGCTCGCCGGTCTCTTTGTGAGTACCGACAACAGCCATTTGACGTGATGGCATTTCTTTCACTTCGACATCTCCTTTTCAAGCTGGCGCACGTAATAAACCAACCATGATTTAGGCCGGAATGTGTTGGGTGGCAGGCAGTCAATGGTTTTGGCGTGGTGGTCAAGAATGGTGGTGATGATGCGATCGTGTTCTGACTTAGGCCTGCCATCAATGGCGGTGCGGATTTCCGTTCTGCACTTACGCGCTACGGCCCTTAACGCGTTTTCGGTGGCGGGCGTCATGCCACCTTTCTTTGCCGCTGTGCCCACAATTCCCTAGCATGGTCCTCGCAACACTCTTTTGAGCAATAGCTTGTCCCTTCAAGTGATGGCTCGCCGCAGTCGCCATTCCGGCAAATTTCCGATCGCGGCGCGGGTATCGGCCGATTCTTGACGGCTAAATCGTTGTTGAAGCTTTCGAGGTCTGCAGCCTCATCTGCTATGTCAGCCATGCTATTTCTCCAGATTTTTGGCGTAAAAAAACCTGCCTGAGCAGGTTTCTGTTAATCTTCTTCGTCACAAAGGTCTTCATCATCGCAATATTTAAAATCAAAAAATCTTCTACTCGCCGCCCACAATGAGCTTGCCTCTATTTGCTCCATCGTTGGCTCTTTCCGGTCTAATGAAGCCGGCACCATTTCACACATATAGGCTTTAACTTCCTCTGTAAGCTGATCGCGGAAGTACCTTATGTATTTTGAAGTGAGCTTTTCATCATCAGCCGATACCTCTAAGATTCTGCTTTTGGCGGAACCAAGAGAATGAGCTACATTTGACGCTTGAAAAAAACTAAGTTCAGAAGGGTATACCCGCCTCGCATTATCGTTAGCTCGCTCTGCATCGGACCTGAGCAATTCATATAGATGCTTCTCTCGCTCAAAAGCATGTAGATCCTCCTGGTGGACTCTGGATTCCTCCTGTGAAAGCCTTGACTCTCTTGCACTTTTATTGCTTTGAGATGCGGCGTAAGCGGCTATGATGGCTGCAGCAAGAGTGCCAGCTGCCGAGATAAGGTCTATATAATCGCCGTGATGCCAACTCAAACTTTATCCTCCTTCTGATAAACCGGATCGCTGCCGCGCGGGAATTGCAACGCGACATTCCTGTAATGCTGCAGGCGCTCTTTGAAGTATTCGCGCAATGCTTCCGGCTGCTGCATCTCCACTTCCATGGCGATAACCGGTAGATTCATGCGCTCTTTAAACGCAACACCAGACGCGGCTAAATCCACGTTTATCTTGTCGCGCTCTTCTCTGCTGCGTGCTGCTAAGTTGTGAGACATCAGGATTGCCACCCATAACCGTCTCGACCGCCTTCATGCATCCATTCATGACCGCATTCCTCGCACAAATAATATGTGTCATCTGTACCGCGGCCATGAAAGCGCGCGCTTACAGCCTTTTTGTTTGGGTCGATGATCATGCATGGTAGCGGGGCTGCACGGCGGCCTTTTGGTTGTTGCTCGCAAACTTTACAAGTCATGGCAATCCTCCTTTTGGTTGAGGATTATTTATACCACCATTAACCAGTAACATTGGGATTGAAATGAAAAGTCGCGGCTATCGGTAGGTGAGCACTCAAGTGGTGCTGTCGGTGGGCTTGCGAATTATGAGGTATTCGCCGCTGTCGATGTCCTGCAACCAGTCCGCATCGGTCACGTAATCGCACGTTGCCTCAATGGTGCCAACTGGCTCACTAAACGCCTTGCGCAGCGCCAGCAGCTCCTTTGCTATGTCCTGAGCTTCATCAAGCCACGGGTCGCCGCTTTCAGCTATCTCTGCCAAACGCTCATCGCTAATCATCGCTGCCACCTTTAGTTGCAGCGGCGCGCTTCAGGTGCTCATCGATAGCATCGTCAAGCGACATGTCATATGGCAGCCCTGTGGTTAGGCGGTCGAACTTAGGCTCGTTGAAACACAATCCACGAACGCAGTGATAATCATCCGCATCCCACATATCGACATCGAAAAATTGTGACAGAAACTCATAGCGCTTCTGGTCTGCTTCCGCCTCATCCAGCTTTTGCTGCAACGCGGCAATCTGCATCCTTAGTCCATCACCACAACTATGTGAACCACTTTGACCTCTGCGCCACGAAAATCCGCAGTCGCAATTAAACGTGTCACCAGTTTCAATTACGTTCATACTTACCCCTTATTCACCAACCGGCCACAGGCCAGCCTTGATTAATCTGGCGCGGCGCTGTGCCGCCTCTGTGTTTATGCGCTGGCTGTCATTGGTAGCCATGCCGAAAGCGCGCCATGAAACGACGATTGCCTTCGGGTTCTTGTGAGTGATGCGCTTAGTGCTGACTAGCGTGTAAGTGAAGTCGGTGCACCCATCTACCGGCACCGGGTCGCTTGCGGTAATCACCGCCGTCTCACCGCGCAGGCAGCCTCGCATGATGCTGTTGAACTGTCCCAGCGACATATGAAAAAGGACGCTTAATTCGCGCCCTGTTTTTGGTCCCTTACTCAACTGCCAGACGGCTCGCTCCTTGAAGCCGCTGTTGGGCGCAGCGTTGCGCCGGTACTGTGCAAGTTTGCGCATCGCTACGCCCCCGCTTCATCCAGTTCGGCTTTGCGGATCAGGTAAACGTCAGTGGCTTTCTCGAGATGCCCGGCGCTGTCAGCCAGTACCTTCGCCGCGTACTTGTAGAAGCGGTCGAGATTCGAAACAGAGTCAGCATTGGCTGAAGCTTCGGTGAAATCGGCCAGCAGCTGATCCGGCGTGCGCGGTGCATCATTGGTGCTCGTCGTCGGGTTAATTTCGCGCTCAGGCTGCTGTGTTTCGGGCTTGTTGTTGATCAGGTTATTCAGGTCGGCACGGCTGCGCGCCGGGGTGACATCGCGCTCCGCACGCTGCTGTTGTTCAAACTCGTCTGGCGTGTAAACACCGAGAATCACGTCAGGGCAGTACAGGCGAGCCCAGTATTTGACGGCCAGATAAGCCAGTTGCTGCTTTGGTGCCGTTTTCCATAGCGGAGAATTTCGGGTAGTGACGTACTCCATGAAAAGCGGCTCGCCCCAGGTGATTTCCGCTTCACCGCGCAGCACGGCGCCGACGCGCACAAACAGGCCACGCTCGTTGGATGCGTTCGCTGCGCCCGGCTTAAACTTTTCCCAGTCGCCGCCATACTCGTATTTGAAGCGACCCTGAACGGCTGTTGAACTGGTGATCACCGCATTGACCAACTGAGCCTCATAGCCCAGCGTGCCGTTCACCAGATGCGTTTTCTGCGCGACTGCGTAAGGGTTCATTCCCCACTGTGCCGCCTGCAGTGCAATAGCCAAGCAGTCAGCAGGCTTCCCGGCCAGATGTGCCGGTACCGTTGCGCGGCCTTCTGCCATGACATTGGCAAACGCCTGTAACTTCTGCAGGCCGCTCGGGCTGAAGATGGCTGCCTTAGTGTCAGCCTCATTGACTGGTGACTGCGTCAGTTCGTTGCTCATGCGTAATCCTTTCTCTTAGCCCACTCAGGGCGCGTGATTTCTTCAATGCCGCCCCAGTTACCGGACTGCATGCATTCGTGGTAGGCGGTCAGGTCGCGGCGGAACAGGTCATAACCCACAGCAACGTCGTCCTCGCCGAGCTGGAACACGCGTACCGGGTACCGTCCGCAGTCAATCGACTCGCTGACGGCGATGAAAACGAACAGGGGATATTCGCCGAAATGCTTGCTGTAGCCTTCGCGGTAGTAGGCGTCCTGAACGTGATAACGAAACTCTTCGACGTGGCGCGCAAAGCGGCTCATGTCTGCCACTTTCTTCACGTCCACGATTACCGGCTGGCCGGTCAGGAATTTGTCAGGGCGTATACGGCACAATTCACCGGTCTGCTCATCTTTCCAGTAAATCGACGCTTCCTGATGGCCTTCCGCTTCTAGCAGCCAGCGAGCGGCGGGGTGGGCGAGGGCGCTGGCGCGCATTAACTTCAGTTTTCGCCCCTGTTCGGCATCCATGACTGTCATGCCAAGCCCTGAGCAGTATTTCAGAAACGCCTGCTCGTTTGCTTTTCCCTCATTGGTGCGGCGGTTGAACTCCGGCGCCACAATAAAGCGTTTATCGAACTCTTCCGGCTCAAGCAGAAGGCAGTGCAGCGCTGTGCCCATGTCGAGGGCCGCTTTCTTCTCTTCGTCTTCTGGCGCTTCTTTGCGCCACTGGAAGATGGCAGGGTTGATAGCGATGTCGTCCAGCTGTGATTTACTGATGCCGGCACCGTGGTGATACGCCTCGTTGCTGATGTCGAAGTAAATACCTGGCTCCATCACGCCACCTCGTCGTAACTGTGTTTGTGCTTCCAGATTTCAATTGCCCGCTCGCGCTTAGCGGCGGTGATCATCATGTCGCGCATGAATGCGTCAGCGGCCATCTCCAGTTCATCATCCATGTCAAACATGCCCATGGCTTCGTGATCGAAATGGCGAAGCAGGTAAGCGCAGGCTGGCGCCACAATTGGGCTCATGTGCCGCTGATCCAGAATATTGTCAACGCGCGCCGCGATGATCTGCAGCTCGTCATCAGGCAGGCTGTCGGCAATGGCCTGAACCTCTTTGCCGTCTTTATCGTGCAACCGGAATTTCATTTGCGCTCTCCCATGCCGATAGCCTTCAGCATCTGGTTGATGAATGTGAAATCCTTTGTCTGCTCCAGCATTTGGCGCTGGCGCTCAAGCTCTTCCTGTTGCTTCTGATACTGCTTAGTCTGCTGCTGGCTCATGGCTGCCCCGGCTGAATTAAAGTGTCCATAAGTGAGCGCCAGCCAGAACGAATACGGCTAACGATGCGGTCTAATTGAGACGTGTTGAAACTGAAGTCACCCATGTGGGTGGCCCCAGCGATAGCAAATGCCTGCATGGGTGATTCCTTGGTATTGGTTGATTAATAGGTGATGCTGGTATGTGGGATGTTGCCGTCTTTGATTTGCGTCAGAACGTCAATGGCCTGTCCGCGGGTTAATCCGGCGTTGGCGATCAGCGCGTTTACGACAGCGGTTCCGATCGTCTTTCTGTGCGCCTCATTGGCTGCACGCGCTGCGGCTTCTTCGGCGACACGCTTCTCTTGAGCCAGGCGATTACGCTCGGAATCTACGGCGCGCTGGCGCTCTTCTTCAACAGCACGCTGCTTGTCCTGCTCAGCACGTTGTGCTGCCTGTTGCTTTTCTTGCTCAGCCTGCTGGATAGCTGCCAAACGATTCTGCTCAGCAAGGTCTGCGGCAGCTTGTAATTCACGCTCGCGTTGCGCCGCTGCGTCTCGCTCCTGCTGCTGCTTTAATTCAGCCTGACGATTAGCCTCTTCGACTGCATCACGCTTCAACTTCTCTTCGTGATCTCGGCGCGCTTGCTCTTCCGCTTCTTTGCGGAGGCGTTCGAGTTCAGCGGCCTGATCTTCACGCTGCCTAGCAACGATGGTTGCGGCTTCCAGCTTCTGCACCGTGGCATCCTTCGCCACACCTGCTTCGGTAGCGATTTCCTGCCAGGTGTCGTCCAGCGTCACCGCTTTGGCTTCACTGAGACGCGCCTGAATATCCTTAGACGGCAGGTAGTTACCACCATCATCAATCACATCAGCCAGCGCCCTGAGGTCAGCCAGTCGCTGCTGCAATGCCTGCTTGCGTTCGTCCTCAGCCTGCTCCCATTCGGTGAGCGGGCGGCGGGTTTCGTCGCGGATGGCATCGCACTCGGACACGAAGCGGCGAAGTTCTGCTTCCACTTCCTTCGGCAACTCTTTCAGTCGCTTCAGGTAGTCTCGGCCGGGCTTTTCAATCGCTGTCTTGCTGCGAGAAACCTGCGCCGCCAGCGATGCCACACGTGCACGACCCTTGGCAGTCCTTAGGTCTGGCACTTCGTTTACTGAGTTGCGAATCTCATCGAGATAAGCATTAAGGCCGTTTGGCACATACAGCGATGGTGCCTGCTCTGGCTTAATTTCCAGTACAGCTAAATCCGTTGTTTCACTCATTTCCTTCTCCTGCGGGCAAAAAAAATACCCGCACAGAGGCGGGTGTATTTAGGAAATCCCTATCACAGCGAGATTAATTACCGGGTTGTAACAAATCAGAGGGTTAGGGATTATCAAATCATGACTACATATCGCGTAAGAGTGGGTTTTCATAACCCGACAGGCCTGACTTTCAGGCAGCTTGATGAAGCACTGGAACCCCTCCGTTTCTTCCGTACAGATACGAACGGTGGCAACTTCCGTTATTATATGGAGTACGAGTATCAGTCAGATTTAAGGAGCATTTGCGATGTTTGTGAGCTGGCCTATTCTCAAGCCTGTAAGGTGAGAAAATGTCCACTGATTCTTGTTGAAGCCAAACATAAAAATTAACCCGCTCGGGCCGGGCTAGTCTTCGATGTAATTCCAGTTTTCGTCGTATCCATACGCCTTGGGATCGACATCTGGCCTGCTAAGCCTGAATGCAAATTCAGTCCATTTTCGCTTTTCATCTGGTGATTGATCTCCCCACCTTGGAGCAATGTCGCAGGAGTGAATTAGGTCGCCCTTGATGTGATACTGACCACAATTAGAACCGGTATCTTCATCTGCATAACGAATATGGAATTCAAGGTGAGGGAAGCGTTTCGCCATTTCCTCAAAAATCGGGTTGGGGCTAGCCCACGCAGTATCAAATTGGATCTGCAATTCAGCGCCTGATTCAGCGTGGCGATTGAGGCGCTTTTTGAATAGTCGCTTGGCGTAAGCCGTGACATGCGTTTTGCGATGAAGGTAACCGCGTTTAACTCTTTCCTTTACCTCTGGAACCGGCATTGAAACGTCATATGCATTCCACTTGGTTCCCCACTTCACGCGCGACCAATCGTACCAGGAATAAAACCCGTAACGGCTTTTGTTCTCTACGCGAAGTTGAGCCTGATGAATCACATTTTTGATGTAGCTTGCTTTCGAACCGCGCTGGCGAAGCTTTTTAGTAACTTCAGCCACAGTCATGATTTCACCAAAATAGAAGTCGGCCATCGGTTTTCCAGCAATCGCTGATGCCATCATCTCAACGTCGCTGCTTTCATCGATATGCATGCTTTTTGGCATACGAGTGATGTTATTGAAGTCGATGCGGCCGTATTTATTGGTAACTGAGCGAATGAATGCTGCTCGCTCTTTATTTGTGCCGCCAATGACGGTCACCTCGTTGGTAATGTGATTTGGCATACTCACCTCTTAAATGTCTGCTGCGCCCACGCCGTTAACACGGCACCTTACTCAACCAACCAGCCACCATAAGCAAAGCAATAACCAGCCAGACTATGGCGTTCTCTGTGTTGCTCATGGGTGGCTCCAGTAAAAAGGCCGCCTAAGCGACCTGCGATGCCCACTGACGGGCTTGCTGTCTGTTGCGCCACGCTAACTTGACCGACAGGTCGTGAACACCATCACCGCGCACCGACGCTTTGCACTTGCCGCGGTAGGTTGCGTAATCATCCAGACATTCAGCTGCGAATCTCTTGCAGGTTTCCATGCTCACCTCAAATAAGTGGAATCGACTTACCGCGCATCTTCTGCACCGCTTGAATCTGACGCCCAGCTTCGTTGCTGACCTTCTGGTATTTGTTGCTGATGCGATGTTCAACATATGCCGCCGCACCCGCCAGAATCTGTTTGTGATACTCAGTCTCGGTGTCAACTGCCTTCACTACACGGTCAACCGGTTTACGGTTCAGCGTGAGGAGAGGGCGGCAATCAGGTTTTGCCTTCACGCCAACCAACAGGGGGTTGGCTTGCTTCCATGCTGATTGCTTCTCAGCACGGGCTGCACGGCGTTTCTCTTGTGCATTCATGTTCATTCTCCTGTCAGTTAGCTTTGGCGGTGAGGTGCTGCGATGCTGATCTCCGCAGTTGCGCTTTTTCACGCTGCAATTCACACCACCCCAAAGCTTGCTGCTTTGAATGTTTGCGCTTTTTCAGCGCCATCTGTTAAGGAGCGGGGACTCAGTTCCGTGTCCCGTTGTTGCTTCAGCGTCCTGCTGTGTGACTAAAGATACAGATAAAACTGTATTGCCGTCAACAGGTAAAACTGTATTATTTACAGATTCAGAGGTATCAAACTGTATTTGAAAGGAAATAAATTTGTATTGGGCGTAAAAAAACCGCCTTTCGGCGGCTTAATAGCAGGGGTGGGTTAGCGCTTGCGGCGATAGATGCGGTGTTCAACCATGGTGCCGATAATCTTGATCTCGTGATCGGCGCTACCCATGGTCGGATAGTCGTTGTTCAGCGGAACCAGCTCAAAGTGCTGCTTGCCATTAGAGAAGAACGTGGGGCGATATTTCTTAAAGGTGGCCTCATGCTCACCGTTCTTAGCCACAACGAACTCACCTGGCGCTGGCTCTATCTCAGGGTCAACAACGATAACATCTCCAGCCTTAAAATCAGGTTCCATAGAGTCACCTACGATCTTCAGAGCGAAGGTGTACTGTGACCAGTCCATGTCTGTAAGGACGTATTCAAAGCTGCCGTCCATCGCTTCTATGGCTGGTTTAGTGGCTAGCGCCCCAGCCTGCACATAGTTAATCAAGGGAATCCTCCGTGTATTCACCTCGCTAACCGGTACGAAGGTGCCACCATTCATGAGCCATGCTGGCTCACATTGCAGGGCATCAGCCATACCAACAATATTGCGAGGCTTGAGGGTCTTTCCATCCTCAATACTAGCCCAAGATTGTTGAGTGATCCCCGCTTTTTCCGCTACCTCAGTTTGGGTGAGGCCCAGCTCTATTCTTCTCTGTTTAACCCGGTCTGCAAGGCTCATATGTTCCTCTCCATTTACACACAAGCTTTACAGTTAAAGCTGTATTTGACAAACAGAACTAACTGTTAGAGAATACAGATAAAACTGTGGAGGTGAGTTTATGGATACAATTTCTCAACGCCTCAAACAGAAGCGCATGGAGTTAAATCTTACTCAGGCGCAGTTAGCTGAGAAAGCTGGTATGAAGCAGCAATCTTTACAGCGAATTGAAGATGGTACGACCCAGCGTCCCCGCTTCCTGTTTGAACTGGCCTTAGCGCTCAAGTGTGATCCGCTCTGGTTAATGTACGGCACCAAAGGCGGCAGTAAGGCCGCCTGATATTCCCCGCTCTTAAACATCCCCGCCCTGAAAAAGGGCAGTAATCAAACAAACGATTCAATGACGTGACTGCATTCCGCAATGTCACGCAACAACTTACATCACATGGAAATTATCGAATATGGAACACGCAAGAAACAGCAAGTTAATCAATGAAGTGGAAACAGAACTCCGATCCCGACTGACGCACAAAGGTCAGCGCGTTCTGGCTGACGAAGCCGGATGGCATGAATCGAAAGTAAGCCGCTTAAACCTGCGTGATATGGCAACGGTTTTTGTGCTGCTGGAGAAGGTATGGGAAACGAGCCTGATTGCGGAGGTTGCCCGGCAAGCGGTAGCTGCTGCGCTGGGAAAAGAAAAAGCCCCGAACTGCGCGAACAGTTTCGAGGCCTGATGTATGGATTAACTGGATCAACATACAGGAGTAATTATGAGTAGTTTATCACTGCATTACAAGGGCAAAGAAAAGAACGGTACCGAGACCACGGTTAAGAAAACGTTTCTGGTGCCGCTGGCTGAGCTGTACATCGAGCCGGGTTACAACGTTCGTGAAATCGACCAGGCGCACATTGAAGAGTTCCGCGATGCTTATATTTCCGGTGAGTTTGTCCCGCCTCTGGCGGTGCAGGTTACCGATAAGGGCATCAAGATTATCGACGGTCACCACCGCTATCACGGCGCATTGCTGGCCACTGAATCCGGTACCGAGATTCCGCGCCTTGAGTGCAAAGATTTTTCCGGCACCGAAGCGGATCGCATTGCCTTCATGGTTACCAGTAGCCAGGGTAAGCCGCTGACTTCACTGGAGCGCGCAGCAGCATACCAGCGACTTGAGAATCAGGGTTGGTCAGTGAGCGAAATCGCAAGCAAGGTGAAGCGCTCTGTGGCCGATGTTGATCACCACCTGCAGCTGCTGACGTGTGGTGATGAGCTGATCGGCATGGTTAAGTCTGGCGAAGTTGCACCGACTACGGCTGTTGCGCTGGCACGTGAGCATGGGCCTAACGCCGGTAGCGTTGCATCCAAGCAGATGGCGAAGGCCAAAGCCGCAGGTAAAACCAAACTATCACGCAGTGCCGCTATGCCCCAGTTCAGTGCTGCAAAAGTCAGAAAACTCATCGAGCTGATCGCTAAAAATTGCGAAGCGGAACTGGCAGAGGAAACCTTTGGCATCGCCCTCGATTTCGAGACTGGCCTTCAGGCGCTGGAAGTGATGGCAATCATCAGTGCAGCCAAAACCCACTATGGCATTTGGGAGGGATCATGAGTCTCGCCAAGGTCATATCATTCCCTAAAAAAACCGAGCAAACGGGAGGTCACATGGCCGACCTGTCCAACGGGTATACCAAGGTCGCCAATGAGATTCAGAAGCTTAAGCCTCGCCTCAGATTATCAGGTAGGGAATGGCAATGTTTTGAAGCGGTGATATGGCTCACCTACGGATGGAATAAAAAACAGGACAGGGTGACGAACACAGTGATCGCCGACCTTACCGGTCTGGAAGATACGCATGTTTCAAACGCCATCAAAGCTCTTTCCGAGAGACAAATCATCTTCAGTCATAAACAAGGCGGGATGAAATTAGTCGGTGTAAATACTGAGCTTTCAGCATGGATTTTAGACAAACCGGAATCGGTAAGAAAATTACCGAAAACGGTAAAAAGGTTACCGAAAACGGTAAAACTCTTACCGGAAACGGTAGCCACCCAATACAAGAACAAGAACAATAATAATAACACTACGTCTGAGAATTCTAACGAATCCTCGGACGCACCCTCTAAGAGCCTTCCATCTCTACGCCCTGATGCAGCCATTCAATCACCGAAAGGCGATAAGTGGGGAACATCTGACGACCTGAAAGCGGCAGAGTGGATTTTCACGAAGGTGATCGTCGTATCCCCAACAGCTCAGGAGCCAAACTGGCCAGCCTGGTCTAACGACATCCGCCTGATGCGCAATGCCCTGAAGTGTACCCATCATGAAATCTGCGAAGTATTCAAGTGGGCCAACACCGATGCCTTCTGGCAGACCAACGTCATGAGCCCTGCAAAGCTTCGTGAGAAGTGGGACACGCTGAAGGCTCAGATGAATCAACCAAACCGCAACCGTCAGGCACCAGTGCCGCTGCAGCCTGCCCAACACTGGAACAGCCGCGAAGCCTGGGAGAATGAATTCCTATGAGACAACTTGTATCTGCAATTCAGAATCGTGACAGCAGCGCGCTCGCCCGCATGGCTGGTGATGGAGCGCAACCTGTCGATCGCGGCGTGCACGAAGATGTTGAGCGCCTGGTAGACGCCCTGTTTAGCAACTTGAAGCAGGTATTCCCGGCATCGGTCAGCACCGCATGGAAGAACCCAAACGACGAAGCAGCCGCCAAGCGTCAGTGGATCGCCGCGTTTGCCGAAAATGGCATTTACAACCGCCAGCAACTTTCAGCCGGTATGCGTGAAGCGCGCGCCAGCGGTTCGCCGTTCCTTCCGTCACCTGGTGAATTCATCGCATGGTGCAAGAAGTGCGCCTCAATCGCTGCTGGACTGCCTGACGAAGACAAGCTGTATTCGCTGGTGATGACCTACT
Source organism: Pantoea sp. BL1 (assembly GCF_000963985.1). NCBI lineage: Bacteria > Pseudomonadati > Pseudomonadota > Gammaproteobacteria > Enterobacterales > Erwiniaceae > Pantoea > Pantoea sp. BL1. Next base: position 27,749 of record NZ_JZRH01000006.1, read on the forward strand.
GTGCCAAGCGTGGCGGTTATGTCACCGCTGAGGAATATCCATGGGGTAGCAACGCGGAATACTGGATGGTCACCGGCCTGTACAGCATGATGCGTGCCAACAACCTGAGTGAATCCGAGTTGCGCGTTAAGTGCCGCTCCGAGCTGCGCAAAATGTCACAGCGCATCGAAGGTGGCGAAGAAATCCCGGAGCCTCGTAAGCAGTTGCTGAAGCTCTCCATCCCATCAACCACCGAGAAGGCACTGGAAGGCGTTGCACTTCTTCGAGCCACCATGAAGCGAGGAAAATCATGAGCAGGGTCACCAGAAACCGACCGTATGGCGATGATTGACCTAAAAGTGGAAGAGGTATGTTCGCAACGCAAAAAATCAATAAGTTCTGCTTTACGTTTCAAAGTGTGAATTTGACTTGCACTTTACCGGTAACATCTTATTTTCAGGAGGCACGCTCAATACACACAACCTGAAGAGGGATATTTATGGCTAAGCATCATTTTCTGAAATCACTTGAAATTACTGCAATTGTCATTTTTGCGCTGGTGTTGGCTTACTTAGCTATTACCGGAATCTTATCATCAATGGGCATTGACCACTCCTGGGCTTACCCTCACCGTTAAGTAAATTAAGCACCAGGGAAATCAAATAAAACTTAAAAGTAAACTAATTGAACTATATGGCCGACATCTCGAAAAATGGGGTTCGGTTGCACAAATCGAACTTCCTCGCCGTTGGGCAACAGTTACTCCCTTTGCTCGAATCTGGCGACTGCTACCGGCTAATCCTCAGGCCGTGGAAAGAAAAACGTAGCCTTTCACAGAACAGCCTCGTCCATATGTGGTTTGGCGAAATCAGCGAATACCTCACCAAGTCTGGTCGTATCGACGCCACACCTGATTGGGTAAAGCGCAACCTCAAGCGCACGTACCTTGGCTGCGAAGAAATCACCTACACCGACTTCGTTACCGGCGAAAAGGTCACCACCTACGAACCACGCCACACATCCAGCCTCGATACCGGAGAAATGCATTTCTTCCTGAATCAGGTAGAGCAGTGGTGCGCGCAGTTTGGGCTGGCGCTGACTATCCCGCACGACAGCGAATACCAAAAGCTGAAGGAAAAACAAAATGCCTAAAAAGACATGGTCCGATAAAGACCTGGAATATATCGAGCGCGTGGCTGGGAGAGTACCTGTTCCCGTCATAGCGGCCGCAATTAATAAGTCGGTGTCAGCGGTAACGGGTAAAGCTCACTCGCTTGGGCTCAGACTTAAAGTGCCAGCTTCAATCCTTAAAAAGCACTGGCCTGATTATGTCCGTAAGGGGAATCCTCATGCAGCCGCGTGAAAAGATGACCAAGTTCACACGAAAGCTACATTTAAATGGCCTCAACGTAGACTTGACCGAGCGCTGCCACCGCTGCCACACCATCCTCACCAGTGAAGACAAGCATCACTACTCCATCAGCTGTGAAAGCTGCGACTGCGATATGCAATGGGAGGAATATGAGCAACACAACCCCATCAAATCAGCCCACTGGCGCTGGCGAGCAATCTGCTTTGGTCTGCGTGTTCTGTGGCATTACCCTGGCCGATGCAGAGACGTACTCATGCACAGAGTGCGCAGTCGAGCTGGAAGTGTTCGACCGAATGAAGGAAGAGAACCATGACTGACACCGACTGGATAGCAATATTCATCATCAGCATTGTGATTGCTGGAATCATGAGGAGACGATAATGGAAATGGAAAAGTTAACCCACGATCAGTTGTGTAATATCGCCTGCCGATTTCTGCAAACCAATGGCTTCAAAGTCGCATTTCATGACAAGTTCCGCGCATGGACTTCATACGGCGAACAGCCAGACGCCATAGGGTTCCGCAACGGCGCATCCTGCCTGCTGGAAGCGAAGTGCTCACGAAGTGATTTACTGGCTGACCGAAAAAAACCGTTTCGCATCGATCCATCGAAAGGCATGGGTGACTGGCGATTCATGATTAGCGAGCCTGGAATCGTTGAGGTTGCCGACCTGCCAGAGGGGTGGGGATTGCTGCATGTCGTAAAGGGAAAGGTGAAAAAGGTTCACGGATGGCCCTCAAACTGGCATTGGGTGAATGGAGAGTCAAAGCCATTTCAGGGCAACAAACAGGCTGAGTGCGACATGATGTTTAGCGCGCTGCGCCGTATGGATTTGCGTGGGCACCTGAAAGAGATTTATGACGGGCTGCCTGTCGCGCCAGAACTGAAGGAGGTCGTTAATGGCTAATGGCAAACAGCCAAAGCCGCGTACTTGCCCCATCTGCTCCACCGAATACATCCCCCGAAGTTCTCTCCAGAAAGTCTGCCACAACTACAAATGCGCCATTGCCTTCAACAAGAAGCGCGATGAGGAAATTGCTTCGCGTGATAAGCGCAAGCAAGACAAGGCAGACAGGGCGGAATGGAACCAGCGGAAAGCAGATGCAAAACCATTAAGCCACTGGACAAAACTGGCTCAGCAGGCGTTTAACGAGTTCATCAGAACCCGTGACGCGGATGATTGCTGTATCAGCTGCGGACGTATGCATGAAGGCCAATGGCACGCAGGGCATTACAGAACGGTAAAGGCTTCACCAGAAACCCGCTTCGATGAAGACGGATGTCACAAGCAGTGCATGCCTTGCAATCACCACCTCAGTGGAAATATCCCCGGCTATAAACCGAACCTCATCGCCAAAATCGGGCAGGAAGCATTCGACCGCCTGATGGGTGCGCATGAGTTGAAGAAGTGGACGCGGGAAGATTTGCAGGAACTGGCGGCGCACTACCGGCAGAAAACCAGAGATCTGAATAAGCAAAGGAGCGAAGCAGCATGATACAGCTACATCACGGAGATTGTTTTGATGTGCTGCCCACGATAGCAGCAGGAAGCATTGACCTCGTTTGCGCTGATGTTCCTTACGGTACCACCGAGTGCAAATGGGATTCGGTTCTCGAGCTTGATGACATGTGGCGCGAGCTCTATCGGGTAGCCAAACCAAATGCAGCGATCGTCATATTTTCAGCTCAGCCATTCACTAGCGTTTTGGTCGCCAGCAACCTGAAGCACTGGCGTAGCGAGTGGATATGGGAGAAGGGTAACGCAACAGGATTTCTGAATGCCAAAAAGCAGCCTCTGCGTGCCCATGAAAACATCGAAGTATTTTATCGCCGACAGCCTACATACAACCCGCAGTTCACGCATGGTCACGATCGCAAGACCAGCAAGCGTAAATCGGTCAATTCAGAGTGCTATGGCAAGGCTTACACCCTTACTGAATATGACTCGACATCACGGTACCCGCGCGACGTGCAGTTCTTCTCGAGCGACAAGCAGAAAGGAAATTACCACCCAACTCAAAAGCCAGTGGCATTGCTACGTTACCTAATCGAAACCTACAGCAACCACGGTGATACGGTGCTCGATTTCACAATGGGTAGCGGTACCGCTGCTGTCGCATGTCAGGAATCAGGGCGCAGCTTCATAGGCATTGAGAAAGACCCAGCTATTTACCAGGTGGCATGTGATCGCGTCGGGTACCGAAAAGAAATCACGGAGGCAGCATGACCGAATACCTCAAAGAGAAGTGGCTCAGGCTTCGCATTCTTAAGATGCGCGGCATGTATGAGATCAACTATCGACTTATCCGACTGGAATTGAAATTAAGGGGTACGCGTTATGGGACTTGAAGCAACTGTAAAATATCACTTCCCGAAAGGGCAGAACTTCAGCGGAACCGCGCCACAGACATCACCAGACACGCTTACAGGCACTGATTACATCGCAGCTATGGGAATGGCTATGGCTCGCGCTCCGATTGGTTACAGCGCGTTTATGGGGAAGGTTGGAGTAAGTGAGAACGACGCCGCACGCGCCGTATCCCTGTTAACTGAATATGCACTTCAAACCTGCGACAAGGTTCCAGCCTTACGCAAACTCGATACAGATATTAAGCCAGCCGTCATGCAAACACTCGCAACTTATGCGTATCTGGATTATTGCCGCAGCGCCGCCAGCGTTAAGCCGTGCGAATGCTGCCAGGCGAAAGGTTTCATTGAGGCGGATGTATTCTCGATGAAATCACCACTTTCAGGTGGTTACAACAGAAACGTAAAGGATACTGTGCGCGTGCTGTGCAGGCAGTGCGGCGGCAAGGGCGTAGTATCCACAGCGTGCCGCGACTGCAATGGACGCGGTAGGGCGGTGATGAAAGCAGAGACCGAGAAGCAGGGCGTACCGGTAATGGGTGACTGTAAGCGATGCTGCGGTCGCGGGTATGAGCGCATCCCGTCAACTGAAGCGCATAACGCTGTTTTCGAAGTAACGGACAGCATCAGCCTCGATACATGGAAGAAAAGCGTTAAGCCGTTTTATGACGGTCTGATCGGCAAGCTGGAGATTGAGGAATCATGTGCCAATGCGGCGCTGAATAAGGTGACTGCATAACGCAATCGGAAATAGCTCATAAATTTATAGTGGGCTATTTACTTTTCCCGAAGCTGGGGATATGATTCCCAACAGTTGAAGTTGCGCACTGATGTTTGCAGGGTGTGCAAAAATCGACAAGTTCCGCTAAAAGTGAGAGCCAATAAGCGCCACGGTTACCAGCCAAAGGCGCTTTTTTATTGCCTATTTGCCGCCATGATTTCATGATGAATGTTTGTAAATGCACACATTTCTTACAAATAGGATCACTCAATGAGATTATGGAAGTCGCTTTCCCTTTTAGCCGTTGTTTCTTTTCCTTCATTTGCCTCGCTCTCTCCAGTTGAACATGTAACTGCTCCCGGCGGGAAAAATGTCTACTACATAATGGCTGAAGAGAGCAAAAAGGGGACTGAAGATTACGAAGGTGGAACTCAGATTACCTTGAAGAATTTCGCCACTGGTAAAAACGAAGTTTTGCTAAACGCAAAGCCTAGTTCGGAGCCAAAAGAAACGCTTTATGGTTTTAGTAATCTGAAACTCTCTCAAGATGCAAAAACTTTGTATTTTGAAACTGCTGCTTGGGCTACATCATCAGCAATTCATTCGCTAGACATTGCCACACATAAAACCAATTACATCACAAATGGTGGACTGGTTTGTGTCGTTGCAGGCGGAGAATATCAAGGCAACTTGATCGTCCAACAGCATCGTTATTTCCTGCAAGGTGGCTCATACGATTACCTGTATCTCTTCGATACCAAAGGTAAGGAGCTTGGGCTATTGGCGGGAGATAATATGACAAGAGAGCAGGTGTTAGGGTTGTGCCAGTCTCTTGGCTAATTTTTGCAATTTACAATAAAAGGCACTGCGACGGCGGTGCCTTTTTCATTATCCCTGGACTAGCTCAGTGGTAGAGCGGCTGCCTTAAAAGCAGCGCGTCAGAGGTTCGATTCCTTTGCTAGGCACCAAATCTCAAAATCATGCTCTTTTGCGATTTCGTGAGATTATTCAAAGGTCAGCCACAGAGCTGGCCTTTCTCGTTTTCGCCCATGCCAATCAAACAAACATCCCTCGTTATCCTGTGTGGCATCGGGCGACTTTTATGCAAAAAAAAACCGCACTCAGGCGGATTATTCAATCTTGGCTACCTAACAGCAACCGGGCTTTTTTCTCTCGACAAGATTAAAGCTAACCGGGCTTGCTCAGTTCAGAAAGTAGACAATTCCTAATTGAGCCAGCTCCCTCAACAAAGAGGGGGTCACATGAGTATCGATATGAGCAAACTGGCATCAGGCGCAGCTTATGGCGCATCTGCCGGGACAATAGCAAACGGCTTGCTTACGAAGCTGAGTCCCGATGAGTGGAGTGCCGTGGGTGTGCTGGCCGGTATTGTGGTCGCACTTATTACTCTCGGCATCAACTGGTATTACAAACGCAAGGCCACCAACGCGCAAATCGCCGCGCTACAGCGCTGGCCTACTACTCCCGATGTCACCACTGAGGATTAACTCATGGCAATGTCCAGTAATCTGCGCAATAAGCTGATCGCTGTTGCCGGTGGTGGTGCTATCGCGATTGCTACCGTATTCCTCGGCGGCAAAGATGGTGTAGAGGGGCGAGTGTATGAGCCTTACAAAGACGTGGCCGGTGTATGGACCGTTTGCGATGGCCACACCGGTAACGACATCATCAAAGGAAAAAAGTACACAGATCGCGAATGCGATCGCCTGCTGAGCGCTGACCTACAACCGGTCAAGCAGTCGGTGGATGGGCTGGTTAAAATCCCGCTTGGTGAATTCCAGAAAGCCGCGCTCTACAGCTTCACCTACAACGTTGGATCATCAGCGTTCTCAAAATCATCGCTGCTGAAGAAGCTTAACTCAGGCGATGTAACCGGAGCCTGTGAAGAGATGCGCCGCTGGGTATATGCAGGCGGACAGAAATGGCGCGGCCTGATGAACCGCCGTGACATGGAGCGATCACTGTGCCTGGCGGAGAACGCCAATGACCTTAAGTAGAATCAAATGGGATGCAGTCGCTATCGCGGCGCTACTCATGCTGGTCATTGCACTCTGCGTCACGGTAAGGCTCCAGTCATCCTCAAAGGCATTACTCACCCTGCAGAATGAGCAGCTGAAGCAGGAAAAGACATCAGCCGAGGCCATCACAACCAACGTTTTGAGAGCCACAGCACTCTTCAACGACATCGCCCAGGCAACCCATGATGATAATCAGGCCAGTAACTCAGACAGCGAGGGAAGGGTGGTTATCATCCGCCAGGCGATTAAAGGCGATGTATGTGCTGCTCAGCCTGTTCCTGCTGCCGCTGTTGACCAGCTGCGCGCAAACCGAAACAAAATACGTTCAGGTGCCACCGGTACAGATTCCGGTAAGCCTGCTGGCTGACTGCGAAGTACCAATTATCCCTGACCCGTTTACATGGGGCGACAGTCTGGAACTGAACGAGCGCCTGCTCAACTCACTTGCCAACTGCAACCGTGATAAGGCCGCCATCCGTAAAATCGAACTGGAACGGCAGAAATGACCAAATTCCTGACATGGCTGAAAAGCCTGTTTATCCATTCCTCAGAAGAGAAAACAGAAATGACTGACCAAGTCGTAGATATCCCAGCAATCACCCCAACTACAGAAGTTAAAGCAGGCGTAACCGATTTCGAAACCGCGCTGAAGTTAGTTGAAGACGGCGTGGTTGTGCTGGGTGAAGCAGCCAAAGATGAGTTGGTCGCACTGGCTAAGAAATACTTGTAAGCCCGCGTCAGAACCAAATGTAACTTTCCATAAAATCTAGCCTCGCAACTGCGGGGCTTTTTTGTATTTGCGCATTCGCGTGCGCTTCTCCGAGAGCTTTCCGTAGTGTGAGTCTGAGATAGGGCGGTGGATTTCATCGTTCCACTCTCGGGCTGCCTATATCTACGCGAACAGACTCGCACCACAGAAGGTATGTCGATGAGTAATATCATTCCAATTGAGTATGACGGCTGTTCCATGCGCTTCTTTGAAGATGGTTGGATAGATGCGACAACAGCTGCTGAAAAGTTTGGCAAGGCGCCTAACGATTTCCTTCGCCTGCCAGAAACAGATGCTTACATCTCTGGGCTTAAACGTAGATAGGTGAAATCCCGTATGTAAAAACAAGCCGCGCACGAAAAGATCGCGGTGGTGGCACATGGCTTCATCCTAAACTTGCAATTCGTTTTGCTCGTTGGCTTTCTGTGGATTTTGAAATCTGGTGTGACGAACAGATAGACGCCATTGTCAGGGGGGAGCTCAGCCATGTAGATGATGAACGCATTAAAGCGATTTTTCTTCTCAGTGACCCATCAGCATGGGAGAAGCGTTTTAAAGATCCATTGTATGACGCACTCTTCCGTATGACTGGCTTGCCACGACACAGGAAAAATCGCCGTCCAATGATTTTCAGCCTGATAAGCGCGAAGTGGATTTATGGGCCAGTATTACCACCAGATGTTTACTCAGAAGTTAAAGGTAGGCTGACTAAAGGCGAGAAGATCCATCAGCATTTAAAGCCAGATGCGCTGACTTTGATTGAACATCAGATTATCCGCGTTACAAGTATTGCCAATGGATGTTCTGATTATCGTGATTTTGAAGCCCGCTGCATGGCTGCATTTCCAGTGAAGGGGCAAATGAAACTGCTTTACGCTGCGGCATAAACACATATTTATGGTTTAAGAGAGCCACTTTCACAACGGCTTTCACCACAATCTCTGTTTACAATCAGTCATGATGAAAAAATTACTTAAATTTTCCTATTACGTGTCGATACTTCTTTAAAACCAACTAAAGGAGGTAGCAATGAATCGTGAGGAAATGAGAAAGGCAATTGATGAAAATGATGAAGTCCATTTGGAACTTTCCGGCAATCAGGTAGCAGCCTTGCTTGAAGAAATTCAATCAAGTTTAAGTAACGGCACGGAATCTGCTGTTAAAGCTGTGATGAAAATTAGTAATGATGAACCGGGAATAATCTCTTATGAGATAGTCACCGAGAAAGGTCAAAATTAAAAATAAAACAAACCGCCTACGGGCGGTTTTTTTATTGGAAACAATGCACTAAATCTTTTTAAAACTTCATATAAATAAAAGATTTATACAGTATTGCGATTGATGAGATGTCAGACTACAATTCTATTTCACTGTTTATTTATACAGTGTTTTTTGATTCATTTTTACGTCAAAGAGGAATTGTATGAGTTCTGGAAATGGTTTTGATAATGCCCATAACAACCAGTTTGGTGGCGGTGGCCGCGGACCAACTGGTGGTGTAAATATGGGTTCAGGTTCTTCGGGAAACTCTGGTGATCGTGGTAATGGTTATTATTCTTATAACCCCGGGGACCCGCACTTTCTAGCTGATGGCAGTATTCTTGTATCTGGTGGTAAAAATTGGGTTAGTGATCCTTCTTTGCATTGGTCTGATGGCAAATCAGGAAGTGATAGCCGCGACAATTTGCGCACAAATGTGACTGCTTCTGTTCCGTCAGGATATCGATCCGCTGTAGATGGATACATTTATACAGTTACGGTAGATGGCAACGATAATATTACGAACATCAGCCTTTACTCTCGGCCTGTATTCAACAGTCGTAAAGACTGGAAAGATGGTGAGACCTCTCGTCAGGCTCAAGCCCGGGCGCTTGTTCAGGTGCAGCTAGACGCCAAAAAAGCGGCGGTGGCGGCGGCAGCTAAAAAGGCTGCAGAAGTTGCAGCGGCTGCTGAGGCAAAGCGTAAAGCTGAAGAAGAAGCTAAGCGTAAACAAGCTGAATGGGATGCAGCGCATCCTGTAGAAGCTGCTCAGCGAGATCTGAATACAGCCAATAGCAACTCAGCAAATGCTCAGAGTGCCATTAATGCTGATAACCAAAAGATTAGCTCAAATAACCAAGAGATTAACTCGCGACAATCGCAAGTAGATCAACTAACAAAAGAAGTAGATAGTTGGGGTGCTCAAGTTAGAGGGCTGCAAGGTGTTGATCCTGCCAGAGCAAACATGATTTTGCACACACAGCTTGATCCAAGGAAGCAAAAGCGTGATCAGCTGCAAAATGAGATTAACTCATTCAAAGCGCAAAATGACGCCCTACGGAATGATATTTCCAACCAGACATCTGCCTTAAATAAGGCTAATCAGGATCGTACGGATGCCCAAGCACGATTGAATAAAGCTCAGTCTGAAGCCGATGCAAAACGTAAAGCAGAAGCAGCACGTCAGGCTGCTGAAGCTGCGAAAATAAAAGCTGAGCAAGATGCAATTGCAAAAGCCAAGGCTGAGGCTGATGCGAAAGCAAAAGCAGAGGCTGAAGCAAAAACCAAAGCCGCTGCACTTGAAGCTGCGCGCTCTAAATTAGAAGAGCAGAACGTATTTGGCTTTGCTGGTTTTCCTGCAGTAGCAGCTTCTGCATCACCCATTACCTTTGCTGAAACAGGCTTAGGTGGATTTGCTTTAGGTGAGGTGGCCACAACATTTGCTTGGTCTTCTATCCGCACGGCAATTGCAGATTTGGTTGGCACAGTCCTATCAGGTAGTGGTGTTGGTGCGTTAATTGCCTCAATTGCATATATTCCAAGTGCAGGTGAAGGCAGTGATCAGGTTCCTGGGCGTGAGGACATCAACATGTTCCTATCCGCCATGCCCGCTGATGCAATTAAATTGCCATCAGATTCTGCCCTTAAAACTGCAGCGGCTGTAAATGGTACTGTTGATATGGCGGTCCGTGGCCGTTTGTATTATTCGGACAATTCACTCAAAACTTATCTGGTTCGAACCGTAAACCCTAGCGCTGTAAGGGTGATGAATGCTGTAGTGGACAAAATAACTGGGCTGTATTCAGTAACCATCCCAGCAGAAAGTGGTTTGCCGTCCCGAACGATTCTGGTCTCCCCGGAGAATGCACCGGGCTATAAAGGCCTACCGCCCCTTGTGACCCCAGCGCATGGTGAAGCGGTACCGAGTGATACGGGTAATCAAACACCTGTGAACACCACCCCGGTCATTGAAAGCTTCCCAATGGCTGATGATATGGACTTTAGGGACGCCATTCTTGTGTTCCCTGCTGACTCTGGTCTCAAGCCCGTTTACGTGATGTTGCAAAGCGCACGTGACCTTCCTGGGAAAGTGGAAGGAAAGGGAGCTGACGTGGCCGGACAATGGCTGGCTTCATCCAGTAAAGATCTTGGTGTTCCAGTCCCAACACGTATTGTTAACAACCTGCTGGGTAAGGAATATCGTAGTTTCGATGCATTCCGTGACGCATTTTGGAAAGAGATTGCAACTGACTCGAAACTTGCTGGACAGTTCAGTAAACAGAACGTGGAGCGAATGAAGAATGGCCTCGCACCCCGTGTGCCAATGAAAGAGAGTGTTGGTGGTCGTCGTTCTTTTGAACTCCATCATGTTAAGCTAATCTCTCAAGGCGGTGAGGTTTATGATGTTGATAACATTCGAGTAGTAACACCTAAGCGCCACATTGAAATTCACTCAAACAAGTAAAGGAGCGGAAATGGAACTTAAGAATAAATTTCAGGATTATACGCAAGCAGAATTCACCAAGCTTGTGAGTGAAATCTTCGGCGCCAAAGGTGGTGAGGCTTATCAGGATCAGCTCTTAGAAAACTTCATCGCAGTAAGTGAGCACCCTGAGGGTTCAGATTTGATTTATTACAATGATGATGCAAATTTGACGCCTGAAAAGGTGGTAGAGACAGTGAAAGCATGGCGGAAAGCCAACAGCAAGCCCGGTCTCAAAGCTTAAATGAACAGCCTCCTTCGGGAGGCTTTTTTTGGAGTAAAAAATGGCGACCAAACAAAAAACTGGCCGCCCTTCTGATTATCTACCAGAGGTGGCTGCCGACATCTGTTCGAAGCTCGCCGAAGGTGAAAGCCTGCGCAGCGTGTGTACCCGTCCGGGAATGCCAAATAAGGCAACCGTGTTTCGTTGGATCGGCGAAAACAAAGAGTTTCGCGACCAGTACGAGAAAGCCACGGAGAGTCGTGCTGATGCGATGTTCGAGGAAATGCTCGAAATAGTTGATGACGTTGCAGCAGAAGGGGCAGCGGTGGCAAAAGCCAGACTACAACTTGATGCGCGTAAGTGGATTCTCGCTCGCATGGCCCCTAAGAAGTACGGCGACAAAATCACTCAGGACATCGACGTCAAATCTACTGATGGCAGCATGACACCGAGGCCGACAACCATTCAGTTAGTGGCGCCTACCATCAATGACAACAGCACAGATTGAACTCCCTCCGAAACTGATACCGGTATTCACTGGTGAAGCGCGCTATCGGGGCGCATACGGTGGTCGCGGCTCTGCAAAGACACGAAGCTTCGCGCTGATGACGGCAATCAAGGCTTACATGTTTGCTGAAGCAGGTATATCAGGTGTGATGCTCGGTGCTCGTGAGTACATGAACAGCCTTGAAGACTCCTCGATGGAGGAAATAAAGCAGGCGATTCGCTCTGTGCCGTGGCTGGATGACTATTTCGAAATTGGTGAAAAGTACATCCGCACCAAGAACCGCCTTGTCTGGTATGCATTCGCAGGTCTACGACACAACCTCGATAGCATTAAGTCAAAAGCCCGATTGCTGGTTGCATGGGTTGATGAAGCCGAGACGGTAAGTGAAACAGCCTGGATTAAGTTGCTACCGACCGTTCGTGAGAATGGCTCTGAAGTCTGGATTACGTGGAACCCGGAAAAGGATGGCAGCCCGACAGACGATCGCTTTCGCAAGCACATGCCTGAAGGCGCGAAAATCGTTGAGCTGAACTACACCGATAACCCCTGGTTCCCTGATGTGCTGGATCAGGAACGCAGGAACGATCAGGCGCGCCTCGATGACCAGACTTATGCATGGATATGGGATGGCTGCTATCGCGAGAACAGCGACGCTCAAATCCTGTCAGGCAAATATCGGGTTGCTGAATTCGAAGCAGCGCAAGGCTGGAATGGCCCTTACTACGGAATTGACTGGGGATTCAGCCAAGATCCGACAACAGGTGTTAAATGCTGGGTGCACGACAACCGTCTCTGGATTGAATATGAGGCTGGCAAAGTCGCGCTGGAAAACGACGACATCGCCGAGTTTATGATTAAGCGCATACCCGGTATTGAGTTGCATACGAGCCGCGCAGACTCTGCCCGACCTGAAACAATCAGCCACGTTAAAAGCAACGGGCAGGGTAAGCGCCAGAACCTACCAAAAATAGTAGGTGTGGAGAAATGGAAGGGTAGCGTTGAAGATGGGATAGCCCACCTGAGGAGCTACAAAGAAATCATTATCCATCCACGCTGCACTGGTTGGCTGAAAGAGGCCCGACTCTACAGCTACAAAACAGACCGCCTTACCGGTGATGTGCTCACAGACATCATCGACGCAAACAACCACTTTATCGACGGTACACGTTACGCACTGTCTCCAATGATTAAACGGAGAGGGACGACTGTACGCCCATTCTCTGCATAACCGGATAACAACATGAGCAATGACGTTCGCAAGCGGTCCGCAAAAATCGAGGCCATCGCCGGTTGCTGGCCGATGATCGCCGCTCTGCTGGGCGGCACCTCAGCCATGCGCGATGCGGGCAAAATGTATCTGCCAAAGTGGCCCAATGAGGACGAGGGCTTTTATAAGAACCGCCTCTCTACGGCCACGCTGTTTCCGGCTTTCTCACGCACCGTCGAAGTGTTGAGCGGCAAGCCGTTTTCACGCCCGGTTTCGTGGGATGAGAAAAAGGTGCCTGAACGTATTCAGCAGATGTTCCCGGATATCGATCAGCAGGGTACCAACCTGCATTCATTCCTGGCTGATATCTGTGAAGAGGTAATGGCTAACGGCATCTGCGGCATTCTGGTTGAACACCCGCCAACCGAAGGCAACCTTTCGGTAGCCGAGGAAAAAAGGCGCGGCCTGCGCCCTTACTTTGCAAAGATTGGGGCAAACAGCCTGCTCGACTTCGACTCAAAGCGTATCGACGGGCGCGAGACCTTTACCATGCTCCGCTTTGTCGAGCCGGTGAGTGAGCGCGATCCGGAAAATGAGTTTGTCGTAAAGGAGATTGAGCAGGTTCGTGTGCTCAATCCGGGCCGGTGGCGCATTTATCGCCAGAAGCTCAATGCGTCAAATGCCATGGAGTGGCAACTGCATCAAGAGGGCGTAACCAGCCTGAAGAAAATTACGTTCGTTCCGGTTTACGGCGACAAGCGCGGTTTTATGCAATCCCGCCCGCCGCTGGCACAGCTTGCTTTCCTCAATATCGAACACTGGCAGTCACGCAGCGATCAGCAGACTATCTTGCATGTTGCCCGCGTGCCGATCCTCTTCGGTCGTAAGCTTGGTGATGCGCCGATTACGGTAGGCGCTGCAAACGCCATCGTTTCCGATGAGGATGATGCCGACCTCAAATATGTTGAGCACACCGGCAAGGCAATTGAAGCTGGTCGGACTGATCTTCGCGACCTCGAAGACCTGATGCGTCAAATTGGCGCTGAGTTACTCGTCATCAAGCCGGGACGCCAGACGGTCGCACAGACTGTTGCTGACAATGAGGCAGGCACCTGCGCATTGCAGCGCATCGTGGGCGACCTCACTGATGCGGCTAATCTGGCCCTGCAATATGCGGCAGAGTGGATTAAGGAGAAAGACGGCGGCTCGGTCACCATCTTCCGTGACTTCGGCGCTGCCACGCTTGCCGAGGCATCAGCAGCACTGCTCATGGATATGAATGTCGCTAACGCGCTCTCCAGTGAGACGCTGTTTAACGAGATGCAGCGTCGTGGGCTGATAGATATCGAACTGAACTGGGCAGATGAGCAGGCTCGCATCTCGAAACAGGCACCTCGCCCGGGTGAAACCAAGACAACACTGACCGGCTGATTACCAGCCGCAAAGACACAGGCTCATGCTCGCGCATGGGCTTTTTTTATTGCCGAAATCTGCGGATGCGGAACGGCGAAACGGGCCGGATGGCTCACCGATAAGGTTGGATAACCCGCTATGAAACTGAAACTCGACGAAAACGGCCATGTGGTCGTATCCGATGGCAAACCTGTCTACGTGAACGATGACGGCAAAGAAATTGCTTTTGACGCTCCAGGCACCCTCCAGTCAATTTCACGCCTGAACGGTGAGGCCAAATCTCATCGTGAGCGTGCTGAAGCGGCAGAGACCTCCCTGAAAACGTTTGAAGGTATTGCCGATCCGAAGGCGGCTATCAAGGCGCTGGAAGTCATCAAAAACCTCGACGACAAAAAACTGGTGGATGCCGGCGAAGTCGACAAGGTGCGAGCAGAAGCGATCAAGGCAGTTGAAGAGAAGTACGCGCCCATCGTTAAAGAGCGCGACGATCTCAGCGGTCGCCTGATTGCCGAAAAAGTGGGTGGCAGCTTCGCACGTTCGAAGTTCATCGCCGACAAGCTGAACATTCCGGCCGACATGGTGGAATCACGCTTCGGTTCAAGCTTCAAACTTGAAGGTGACAGTGTCATCGCCTACGACAAAGCAGGCAACAAGATTTTCAGCGCCAGCAACCCCGGTGAACCGGCTGGTTTCGATGAAGCGCTGGGCATCCTCGTCGAACATTACCCGTATAAAGACCAAATCCTCAAAGGCACCGGCGCATCAGGCGGCGGCTCCAGTGGCGGCAATGGTGGTGCGGGTGGCAAAACTATCAGCCGTGCGCAGTTTGAGTCGCTCAGTCCTCAGGACCAGAGCAGCCAAATCGGTGCCGGTGTCACTATTACTGATTAACAGGAAAAACTTGAATGGCTAACAACCTCACCGGCCTTATCCCCGATCTGTTTGCGGCGCGCGATATCGTTTCCCGCGAACTGACCGGTTTCATCCCTGCTGTCACGCTGGACCCATCTGCAGAACGTGCAGCGGTGGGTGAAGCAATCCGCATCCCGATCGCTCCTGCCGCTGCTGCGCAGGATGTCGTTCCCGGTCAGCTGCCACCAAATACCGGTGACCAGAACATCGGTAACACGCCATTCACCATTCAGAAGTCCCGCATGGTGCCGTTCCAGTGGACGGGTGAAGAGCAGAAGGGCGTTAACAACGGGCCGGGCTACGCCAATATCCGTCGCAACCAGATTGCGCAGGCAATGCGTACGCTGGTCAACGAGATGGAATCAGACCTGGGTAAACTGGCGCTTAATTCATCCCGCGCCGCCGGTACTGCTGGCACCACGCCATTTGCGACCAACCTGAGCGACACCGCGCAGGTCCGCAAAATCCTGTCTGATAACGGCGCACCGCTGAGCGAACTGCAGTGTGTTATCGACACCACGGCGGGCGCTAACCTGCGTACGCTGGCCCAGCTGACCAAGGCGAACGAAGCAGGCACCGACGAGCTGCGCGCTCAGGGTACGCTGCTGGAGCTTCACGGCTTCAAAGTGCGTGAATCCGCGGGTGTGGTCACTCACGCTCCGGGCACCGGCGCAAGCTATGTAACCAACGGCGCGCTGACCGTGGGCACTACTATCATCCCCGTACAGACTGGCACAGGCACCATTCTGGCTGGCGATATCATCACTATCGGCAACTACAAGTACGTGGTGACCAGCGTCCTGTCAGGTGGTTCTCTGGCTATCGGCGCGCCGGGCCTGCGAGAGAATGTAGCGACTGGTGCAACTGTTACGCTGGCGGCCAGCTTTACCGCCAACTTCGCGTTCAGCCGCTCAGCGATTCTGCTGGCAACCCGCGCTCCGGCGTTGCCGCAGGAAGGTGATATGGCCGATGACCGCATCACCATCACCGATCCGCGCACCGGCATGGCGTTCGAAGTGTCGATGTACCGCCAGTACAAGCGCGTGCATTACGAAATTGCCGCTGCGTGGGGCTGCGCCAACATCAAGCCTGAGCATACCGCACTTCTGCTGGGCTAATCCTAGACCCGCCGGGAGACCGGCGGCTGCAATCCGGAGATAAACATGGCTAAAAAAGCTGACGGAACCGAAGACAACACGCCTGAAGTTATTTCTGATGGCAGTGATGTCACAACCGGCAATAACGCCGGGGCTGGCACTGATGTGCAAAACGCCTCATCCGTTGCGTTTGTAACGATGGTGCGTGATCCGGAAGTTCATCCGGCACCGCACACCGCTCAGGTGCATCCTGAAGAAGTGAAAAACTACTACTCAGGTGGCTGGGCGGTAAAACAGGAAGAGGCTGAATAATGCTGACCGCCAGTCAACTTGTGGATGTGCGCCGATTCATGGGCTATCCGATGCAGGGTGATATTCCTGCCACGGATACCAGCGATATGGCTTACGGCTGGGTGTCCTCAGGTGCCTGGCAGACGCTTTATCACCGCCTTGAAACTTTAAGCGCTGAGGAAGAGGCCGTGGTGGTGAACTATGTCACCACGCTAAAGACGCTCGAATCGGCTATTACCGGCGCAGGTGACAACCTCGATACGGATCAGGCTGCAGTCTGGAAGCGAAACACCAATGAAGTGCGCGACCGCACGCGGCTATTCAATCAGTGGCGTCGTGAGTTGTGCGGCTTCATTGGCATCGCGCCCGGGCCTGCGCTTGGTAACGGGACCACACAGATAGTCAGGTGCTGAAATGGATGCTGCAAAGCTGAGAGAGAAGGTTTACATCGGCTACGGTAAGGCAGCGAAGCGTATCGGGTATAGCACCCAGCAGTATCGGGCAGCCAGCGCATTCAATCCTCTCGAAACGGCATCTCTACAGACGCTGCCAGCTTCTTTCACCACGAATTTCACCTACAGCGCACCGAACAAATACGGTCAGGCTACCTGGCTGGGCGTGTTCGACGGGCGCGAGTTTGAACCGGGTGATTTTCTGGTGTCGCCGGAAGATGGCACTTTCTTCGTGGCCGCTATGCAGACCACGCTGCCGATTTACTGCGTGCAGACCAATCGCACTATCAAAGTGCTGAGAACGTCACAGGCACCTGGTGGCGGTGGAGTACAGGGATATGGCGGCACGACTGCAGCAAATGAAGTCGCGATAATGTCTGGCTGGCCTGCCAGCATCCTGCAGGGTACGAAAGGGGAGAAAAGCCCCGTCAATCTGCCCGCGGATGCCAAAACGCCGTGGTACGCAATCCTGTTTCCGGCATTCGGGGACATCGTTTTGCGTACCAGCGACATCATCACCGACGACATTGGCCGCCGTTACGTCATTTCCAGCGCTGAACTCACTGATATGGGCTGGCGCATAACCGCAATGCAGGCACTGGTGTGATATGGCTGACTCATCTGACGTAAGCAACACGATTGCCGGGATGATCGCTTCAACGGTGTATCCGAACGGCACATCATCACCGAGTATTTCCGGCTCAGTCGTGAAGATTTACCCGGGCTGGCCGGTGCCTAATGTACTCCAGGAGGATATCAACGCCAGTGGCGCGCACATATCCATTTGGGCGCTGCCGTCTGAAAGGAAGATTGGTAGCGAGCTGGGCAGGCCGTTCAGGGTTATCGAGAAGGGCGATCCGCCAATGATAGCCACCGTCGACGGGCTCAATATCATGCTGTCTGGCTCTGTTTCAGTGCCAACAAACGTGTATTTCCTGATTGACGGTACCGGATATCACTACCCCGTGCAGAGCGGCGACACGCTGGCGACAGTTGCCACGGCTATGGCTAACCAGATACCTGGTGCAACCAGCAGTGGAGCCGTCATCACGCTGGCGAGTGGTGGCTCTGTTGTCGCCCGGACTGGCGGCATTGGTACGGCGATGCGCGAGCTTCGCAGGCAGGCAAAGGATTTCCAGATAACCATCTGGGCACCCACACCGGCCATGCGGGTGCTAATTGCATCTGCTGTTGACGCTATGCTGTCTGAAAACAGTAATATCTCGCTGGGTGACGGTGCTCCTTCAATGCTGTTTTACACCCGGCAGTTTGATACCGACGCCAGCGAAAACTACCTGATTTACCGGCGAGACCTGATTTACACAGTCAACTATGCCACCACCCAAACTATTGCCGCGCCGCAGATCGTCGCTCCCGTTATGCACGTCACTGACGCCTCAGGCAACCCGATCAAAACCATTCTGGAGTAAACCATGGCTGATACCGACAGCGCGCAGACCGCAAGCACCGCAGCGGCGGCAACTACCACGGCGGCTACTACCGCTGCCGCAAAAGCTGAAACGCTGGGATATATCCTCGTTGTTCGCATTGCCTTCGCTGATTACCAAATTGGCGAAGAAATTACAGATGTCACCACCATCAAAGAAATCCTTGGTGGCGATCAGGCTGTCTACGTGATTAAACGCGCCGCGTAATTCACCTCAGTCCCAACCAGACCCGCCCACGATGGCGGGTTTTTTATTGGAGAAGAACATGCCGGTTTATCAAGCAGGCAGTCTTAACACCTCTGCGCTCTCAGCACCTGATTTGTACGTACAGGTGATTGCACCGAAAACACGCTACATCAATGGTGTGGCAACTGATGGCCTCGGCCTTGTAGGCATTGGCAGCTGGGGACCGGTAAACAGCGCGTTTCTGATTGGTTCCGACACCGACCAGGCGCTTTATCTGGGTTCGCCTCAGGTGCGCAAATACGATCTGGCTACAGCCGTGGCTATTTCGCTGCAGCTTGGCGCGTCTAATCTGCACTGCGTGCGCGTTACTGACGGTACAGATGTCGCCGCAAGTGTTGCGCTGAAGGATGTGGCCAGCACCCCCGCTACAGGCCTGACCCTCACAGCAGTTTACACCGGCACGCGCGGCAACACGCTGCAGGCGGCTATCACCGCCGGTACCGCTGTTAACTCGTATAAACTGACGATTAACCTGCCGGGCCAGAGCGCTGAGATTTTCGATAATATCACCGGCACGGGCCTTTCCCTCTGGCAGAACATCGTCAGCGCGGTCAACAACGGACAGACCAGCGTTCGCGGAGCCAGTCAACTGGCTGTTGCTAACGTGGGCACCAGCACCGCACTGCCTGATGTGACCAAAACCTACACCATGGCGGGCGGTACCGATGGCGTGACAACCATCACTGACTCCACTCTGCTCGGCACTGACGGCACCAGCACTACCCGCAAGGGGATGTATGCGCTGCGCGGCACTAACTCGCAGGTGATGAACCTTGTCGACCTGACGGACAGCAGCGCATGGCCGACCATGACAACGTTCGCAACTGCCGAAGGTTCATTTGCGATCAGCCAGGGCGCATCGGGTACCACGTACTCAGCGCTGAGCACCCTGCTGAATAACGCGGGTGTGGATGACTGGCATTTCAAAGCAATCGTGGGTGACTGGGGATACTGGAAAGACACGGTCAACGGTGTGAACCGTATGATTGCCCCGGCCACGTTCGAGGCAGCCAATATTGCCGCCCGTTCACCGCATATCTCCACCCTGAATAAGCGCATCAGCAACATCATTGCCACCCAGCGCCAGTTAGCCAATCAGCCTTACTCGACGTCTGAGATTGGTGCAATCAACTCAGCGCGACTGGATGTGATCACCAACCCCTGTCCGGGTGGGAATTACTTCGGCATGCGTTCGGGCCGCAACTGCAGCTCAGTTCAGAGCCAGAACGATGATACCTACACCCGCATGACCAACTTCCTGTCGCTGACCATTGCGGCAAGCTTTGGTGATGTAGTGGGTCAGAACCAGACGGCCGAACTGCGACGTGAGACAAAGAGCACCATTGAGGCGTTCCTTTCAAATCTTGAAGATCAGAAGATGATTGGTGACCCCAACGGCGGCCCGGCATTCTCTGTGAAACTGGATTCGTCGAATAACTCTGATTCACAGGTTGCGCTTGGCTACATGGTGGCGGATGTGCAGGTCAAGTATCTGAACGTGGTGCGCTACTTCCTTGTGAATCTGGAAGGCGGCGGCAGCGTCACAATCGCGGTATCCAACAACCCATCCAGCTAACCATTCAGGCCTCGCTTAATGCGGGGCTTTCTTTTGGAGAAACACCATGCCTCAACTGGGCTATACAGTAGGCCGCGATGTCGCTGTTGATATCACCACGCCAACCGGGAAGCTGCGCATCCCGAAAATCATGACCTTCGACGCTAAGCCGCAGGTTTCCAACCAGAAAATCACCCCGCTAAATGGCGTGACTGATGAGTTGCAAATCCCTACCGGCTGGAACGGTACCATCACTGCTGAGCGCATGGATGGCACGCTGGATGACTTCTGGGCGCAGTGGGAAGACAACTACTTCAACGGTATCGATCAGCAGCGCGGAACCATCACCGAGAGCATCACAGAATCGAACGGCACCATCAGCGTTTACCGCTATGAAGGCGTGTCATTCCATCTGACCGATGCCGGAAACAAACAGGGTGAGAAGACCGTCAGCCAGACGCTGTCATTCACCGCCAACCGCCGTAAAAAAGTTAACTAAGGATAAGAAATGGCAAAGGTAACAGTGCACGAAAATGATCAGCCGGCAGCGGTGGCAGTAGAAGTTAAATCCAACCAGGTGAAGGATGCTAAAGGTCGCCTGATCACCATGCGCGAACTCGACCCGGTGCAGGAATCACGCCTGACCGTAGCAGTAGGCCCGGAAATGGCGATGAACGTGATGTACATGAACCTGTATGCATTCCCGGTCGCTGCCGTTGCGGAAATCGATGGTGACGATTATCCGGTTCCGCATAACCCGAAGCAGGTCGAAACCATGCTGGCCATTCTTGGTAAGCACGGCCTGAAAGCTGCTTCATCCTGGCTGCGCGAGAAATCCAAAGAGGATGATGACGCAACGGAAGCCGCCGCAAAAAACTAGCGCAGAACCCCGAATTCGTTAACCAGTGCTGGCTGATGAAATCCGGGGTTCCTTTCAGCGTTATTTTCCCCGAACTGATGGACCTGATGCCCCATGAACGCATAGCCATGGGGGTTGTCATGCGCGAGTTCGAGGGTGGCAGGTACAACTGGAACACCAAGACATGGGAGGAGGCTAGCTGATGGATCTGGATATGTTCGCGCGGGAAATGTCGTTCGCCTCCGCCAAAATTGCTGCAGAAATCGAGATTGGTTTCCACATCATCGTGAAAGAGATTGAGGAAACAGCGAAAGAAGAGATCGGCGTGTATCAGCCTGCGGTTGGTCCGTTTGAAGCTTGGTC
The DNA here is from genome assembly GCF_000963985.1 of Pantoea sp. BL1. Taxonomy (NCBI): domain Bacteria; kingdom Pseudomonadati; phylum Pseudomonadota; class Gammaproteobacteria; order Enterobacterales; family Erwiniaceae; genus Pantoea; species Pantoea sp. BL1. The sequence goes on from NZ_JZRH01000006.1 coordinate 49,313, forward strand.
GCCGCTGGCAGAATCCACCAAAGCCGACCGCGTGCGCTCTGGCTACTCGGAAGATGATCCGCTATTACGCTCTGGAGAGCTTAAAAGCTCGATTGAGAGCGAGGTTATAGGCCTTGCCGCAATCGTTGGAACCAAAAGCGAGATTGGCTATTGGCAGGAAGCAGGAACTGAGCACATACCGCCGCGTCCGTTCATTGGGCCTGCGTATGTCCGTAAGATTGACCCGTTGATGGAGTCGATTGGGCGGGCGATATCGAGAGGGTTCAAGGCGTATTGATCAATTTGCATCTAATTGCGCTATTCACGTGCTAGGCTTTCACTTTCATTTAAAATCCAAGGTGTATGATGAAAGGCCTTTTAATATTATTTCTCTTAGCCTGCTCCCTACCTGCATCAGCCGCTCAAATGTTTAAATGCAGCCTGACCCATAATCTCGAAAATGGTGATGCCGATCCAACAGTTGAGATTCTTAGCCGTAATGCCGCAGTGTTAGATACCGGCACTACCTTCACATTTTCGACAGATGGCAAAAACAAGATTACAAGCCCTGAGCTTCAGCCAGTGAAATCTGAAGATGGCGAAACCGTGCTTGCAGCAAAACAAAATAATCTTCTCTTTGTGAAACTGAAAAATTCCTACGTCCTTCGTAACCAAAAAGAAGGATACGTATTCGGTGAATGTGTCCCGGACAAGTAGGCAAAGAATAATCATTGAACCCAGCTCCGGCTGGGTTTTTTTATGCCCTTAAACGAGGTGTCTATGGATGTTCAGGCTTACCGCGTAGCCGTGCGCCTCGCGCTCGATGACCAGATCACCCGCAACATGATGCAGGTTAGCCGTGATGCTATCGAGCTGAATAAGAAGTTCGTCGAGATGGCGAAGAGCATTAAGGCCGTCACCAGCGCAGCTAAGGAAGCCAGTTCAGCCATCCGATCTCTAAATAGCGCTCTGAGCAACCAGTTTTCAGGTGCATCTCGCGGGGCCAGCGAATACGCCAGCGCCATGCGGTCTGCTGCTGACCATGCGGCTCGCGCCAGCAATGCAACCAAAAACCTACCAGTGTTAGCAGGTGGTTATGGTGCGGCATTAGCATTGCCCGCTATGGCTGCTGGAGCAGCGGCAGCAAGAGGTGGTGGTGGCGGTGGTTTTGGCAATGCGGGCGGTGTGCTGGCGTTACCCTCTCCATCTGGTCGGGGTGCGGGCTGGAATGGCTGGAACAACGGCGTACCTCCCGGTGGATGGGGTGGTGGTGGCGGGGCTGGCGGTGGTGCTGGTAATGGGCGAAACTTCGGCAGAAGTTCGCACTCTGATGGCATGACCAACCTTGCGACCGGGTACTTCGGATTCAAACTGCTGGATGGTTTCGTTGATGAAGCTGCCAAGTACCAGACTATGACGGAGAAATTCAATCAGTACGGCATGGGCGAGGCAGCTAAGCGGGATGCGGAGAATTTCGCACAGACCACCAAAATCCTCGGTACATCCACTACTGACATGCTGAAGTATTTTACTGAAGCGCAGGGTGTATTTCGTGAATCTGGCGCAGCAACGCTCAATGAGCAGCTAAGAGCTGCAAAAATGGCGGCTCCGGTTCTGGCGCGCATCAACTTCGCCTCTCAGGGACTTGATGAGCACGCTAAGGAGATGACGACAGCCAAGCAAATGGACATGCTGCGTTTTGTGGAGACCGCAGGCGGCCTAAAAAGCCCACAGCGCTTTAATGAATTAATGGATGCCGGTTTCAAAGCGATCCAATCTTCAGGCGGTAACGTCGATTTCACCCAATATCGTCAGTTCATGGCTAAAGCGGGTACTTCAGCGTTCAACCTTAGCAACAAAGCGCTTTTTGCTGAGCTTGAGCCGATCATTGGCGAACTGAAAGGTAGCTCTGCTGGTGATGCTTTGATGACTTCATACAACCGCCTGAACGGTATCGTAAAGCTTCCGAATCAGGTCACTCATGACCTGATGAAGATGGGCGTTTGGGATCGCAGCAAAATCGAACTGAATAGCATGGGCGGAGTGAAGCGCTTCCTTGGGAATCCGCTGATTAACTCGCAGTTGTTCAGTCAGTCGCCGGTTGATTACTACGAGAAGATGATTCTCCCCATCTATCGTAAGAACAACTACACCGAAGATCAGATCCAGCGTGAGAACGCCCTGATATTTGGTCGTACTGGCGGCAAGATGTTTAACCTCATCGATAAGCAGCTGGCAACAATCCATCACTCCATTGAGTCGTATGGTATGGCTCGAGGCCTAAATGATGCCTATGGCGCAGTTGGTGGCACTTATAACGGCAAGGTTGTCGACTTCCAGAAGAAATGGGAAAACCTGCAACTGGTTATGGGTAAGGATGGTGGGTTACTGGACACCTTCACCAAAGGCCTGGATGGTCTGACAACGACCATGCAGCGCATGACGGAAATTGCGCATCGCAATCCTGAACTGGCCAAGTTTGTTGGACAGGCTGCGCTCGCTGTAACCGGCCTGGTTGCGGTGAGTGGTGGATTCTGGATCATTAAACACGCCGCTGGCGCTTTGATATCGCCGCTTAAACTCGCTGGCTGGGGTATCGACCTGTTAATAGGTCGCACCGCTACTACCGGATTGACTGGTCTGGCAACTGCGCTTGGTGGCTTGCCTGCGTTGATTACTGCTGTAATTGCTGCGGCTCTGTATCCAACAAGCACTGCCTCACAGACTCAGGAAAACGCTGAAATTATGCGGCTGGGGCGGCAGAACGCCGGGGATAACGGTGGCGCTTACAAACCGTGGTCACCAACTCAGGCTGATTTCGACAATCAGCGCTCCCGTGAACAGACATACCGCAAAACCGGTAAGTACCCGGCTATCCCACCTGTCTCTGGTAATGCTGCAAATCAGCCGGTCAATCTGATGATGACGCATGAAGGTCGTCAGGTTCTTGTGGCTACTGTGGTAAGCGGCATGAGCAAGCAGGCCACCAAAGCCCCAGCCTCTACCAGCGCCTTCGACTCATCCATGCTGATGGTTTATCCAGGTCAGGTGAGTAAAGCCTCAACTCAATAACGGAGTATCCATGTCGTTTACAAGCGCCCTGAATAACTTCGCGCAGGGGTTAGATCCGACCACAACACGCCTTGTGCTTGGGGATTTCGAGTTTCTTGATTTCGAAGTCCCTGAGCGCCTGGCACTGCCCGGTCGGCAAAAGACGGTTCTGCATCAGATGGTCGGGGGCAAGCGCGTCATTGACGTACTTGGTGTGGAATATGACCCGCTGACGTGGTCAGGTGTTATTACCGGCTCCGAATCTGGCGATCGTGTTAAAGCACTTGAGCGAATGCGCGACGCAGGAGAGAAGTTAACCCTGACGCTGGATGATTACCGCTTCACGGTGGTGATCACCTCTTTCGCACCGGTTTATGAGTTCATCTACCGCAGGCCATACAGTATTGAGGTGGCCATTGTCGCCAACAATGCTTCGCCGCTGAAGGTGGATGCGCTGACCGGTGCGCTGCAGGGGCTTCTCGACAGTGATATCGGGCAGGCTCTTGGCCTCTCTGACATCATTGACGTGTCGACAGTCACCAGCGCGGTCACCACGGTGCAGAGCGCCGTTAAAGAGGTTACTGACTTTGCGCACGCAACGGTTGAGCAGGTGCAGGCAGTGGTCAGGCCGATTATCGCCGCACAGACCATTGTGCAGCAGCAAATCAGCCAGCTTGAGTCGGCTGCCAGCCAGATAACTACCCTGGGCGGGCTGGTTCCTGGCAATCCGATATCGACTACCGTGAGTAATCTGCTCAGCCAGGCAGATCAGAGCACGCGCATACCGGCGCTTTACAGCCTTCAGAACGTGTTAGGGCGCCTGATTAAAAACGTGAATTCTGGCCAGACAGCGGACGGCGTGCGGACGGTAACCCTGTCCGGCGGAAACCTTTATCAGGTGGCATCGGATCAGTACGGCGACGCTTCTCTCTGGAGCAGCATTGCATCGGCTAATGACCTGACTGACCCACAACTGAGCGGCATTAATACGCTGACGATTCCAGCCAACCCAACGAGTTAGCCATGGACGTAAATAACCCGATAGTCGAATCCAGCGCCCGCCATATCAGCGGGCGTTGTCGTTTAAATGGCACTGAAGTCCCGTTTGTCGCTTTCAGCGTGGAGAGCAACTCGTTTCGTGGCGCATCTACCTTTGACCTGACGCTGGCTGTTTCTGCGTTACCGGCCAGCATGCAGATGCTCAATTGGTGGGCCACGCAGACAACGGTCAAGGTTGAGCTGTATGTGTCGATCATCACGCAATCTGGCACAGATGAGAAGAAGCTCATCACCGGCAACATCGACAACTGGCATTACGATCCGGCCCGCTTTGAGATTTCGGCTGATGGCCGTGACTTCACTGCGCTGCTGATTGATGCCAAGTCGGCCGGAGAAAGCTTCAAAAACTACACCAGCTCACAGATTGCCACAATGCTGGCGCAGCGCCACAGCCTGACGCCAGTTGTCACCGCCACCGCGCAACGGTTTGGTGAGTTTTACCAAATCGACAACGCGCACCTGACCGGCGAGCAAACGGAATGGGATTTGATCACCACACTGGCAGGCATTGAGAACTTTTCGGTATATGTCGATGATGACAAGCTGCATTTTGAGCCAATCAAAGACGCCGCCAAAGCTGATTACTACGTCATCCGCTGGCAGCCGCCCGGTGTGCTGGCTTATCCGCAATGTAACACCTCTGACGACCTGTCATTTTCACGCGCGCTGACTATTTCCAAGGGCGTTACGGTTGAGGTGCTCAGCTGGAATGCGAAGCGCAAGAATAAGCAGTTCGTTGCTTCCTATCCGAAGGCCGCGAAAGGCACCACGCCCGGTAACGCCACGGCGAAAACACAGGTTTACCGCGTGATCCGCAATGGCCTCTCACCAGAATCAGCTTATGCACTGGCACAGACCATTTATCGCAACGTTGTGCAGCATGAGATGAAGTTTAGCGGGTCGACGGCCGGAGACAACCTCCTGACGCCGCAGACGCTGGTTAGGATTGAAGGAACGCAGAGCCCGTTCGATCAGCTTTACTGGTGTGACAGCGTACGGCGCTCACTGAGCTGGGAAAACGGATACACGATGAGCGTTACCGGCAAGAACCACAGCCCGGCGCTGGAGGTGACACAATGAGAACGTTACTGAATGCCATGGCGGCCAATGCTCAGCAAACCAGCGCGGGGGACAGCGGCACGCGGCAGGGAATTATCACTGCTTACGACCCGGACAGTTATGCGGTCAAGGTTCAGTTGCAGCCAACAGGCGAGGAAACAGGATGGATTCAACTTAGCTCCCCGTGGGTCGGCAATGGATGGGGTCTGGCGGCCGGTCCAATGATTGGGGCCGAGGTTGAAGTTGAATTTGATTCCGGTCTGATGGGGGCCGGGATGGCGGCGGGGCAGTTCTACAACGATGAAGACCGCTGCCCGGGGCCGCCTTCTGGGGAGTTCTGGCTCGTCCATAAGAGCGGATCGTTGCTGAAGTTTCTGAACACCGGTGAGGTACTTCTGAGTGCCAAACTGAAGATGACTTACGACGCGCCAGCGCACCACTTTACAGGCGGTGATGTGACGATGGATAACAACCTCATTGTTGTGAAAGACATTAGCGATAACAACGGCGCTTACGGCACTGTGCAGAAGGTTCGCGTCACCTATAACGGCCACACTCATCCTGAAAATGGCGACGGCGGCGGTACTACCAGCAAGCCAAACCAACAACTCTCATAGCGGTGACTCATGTACGACATTTACCACTATACGGGCGGTGACCTAAGCACCTCGCCTGCGGGCGACCTGCGGCCTGTTACCGGCACGGAAAGAGGAAAGCAGCGAATACTGCGCCGCCTGATGACCAATCCCGGTGAATACGTTTTCCATCCGGATTACGGCGCGGGGCTGGGGCAGAAAGTCGGGCAAAACGTCAATCTCAACGAATGGAAGGCGCTTATCAGCGGCCAGATGCTGCTTGAGGAAGCGGTCGCATCAAGCCCTGCGCCATCTGTCAGACTGGCACTCATCGAGGGCGGGGTCAGCGTGTCGGTGAAATATACCGACGCCACCTCCGGCACACCGGAAACTCTCAGCTTTGACGTAACGAGGTAATAAGTGGCATCACTCAATACTAAAACTTTCGCCACACTGGTCAGCGATCAGGTCACTGCAATGCAGGCTAAAGCTGCAGGTCTCGTCGATCTGGCTATCGGCAGCATTCTGCTCGCGCTGTCTGAATCGAATGCTGGCGTCGCGATGTGGATTCAGCAGCTTATAGTGAATCTTCTGGTAGTGACCCGTGCGGCCACTTGCTCTGGCGACGATCTGGATTCGTGGATGGCTGATTTCAGCTTTACGCGCCTGTCAGCAGTGCAGGCGACGGGTCAGGCTACATTCAGCCGGTTTACGGCAACCAATCAGGCGCTGATTCCTGTCGGGTCGGGCGTGACCACTACAGACGGTAGCCAGGCTTATTCGGTCATTGCAGACACGACCAACACAGCTTACGACTCCACACAGTCCGGATACGTGATTGTCGCCGGGGTGAGTTCACTGTCAGTCCCTGTACAGGCAGATACCGCCGGTGCGGCGGGTAATGCACAGGCTGGCACCATCACGATTATCTCTGGCTCAATCCAGTATGTGGACACAGTGACGAACAGCACCACTTTCGTGAACGGAGAGGATGCCGAGTCAGATGATGATTTCCGGGCCCGTTTCGTACTCTGGATAGCCTCACTTTCAAAAGCAACTAAAGCCGCGATTGGTTACGCATTGAGCAGCATGCAAAGCGGCGTCACCTATACGCTGACCGAAAATTACGCATATAACGGTACCGCTCAACCGGGCTACTTTTATGCGGTAGTTGATGACGGAAGCGGCACACCTTCGAGCACGTTTATCAGCCAGGCGTATGCGGCCATTGACGCGGTGAGGGGCTTCACAATCACCTTCGGCGTCTTCCCGCCAACGGTTGTTACCGCGAACGTCGTTATGGTGATTACCACTGATTCATCCGGAAATCACGCAACGATTGTAGCAATGGTGCAGGCGGCGATTCAGGAATACATCGCCAGCCTTTCGCTCGGTCAGCTGTTGCCGTACTCGAAGTTATCCAACATTGCATATGGCGCCAGTTCTCTTGTGACTAACGTCTCTTCTGTAACCCTCAACGGCGCGACAGCGGATATTGCCGCTACTGGTAAGCAGGTGATACGCGCTGGCACAATTTCGGTGAGCTAAATGGCGACAGGCGATCAGAACGACATTTACACGCGCCTTAAAGGGCTTCTGCCACCCACCTGGTTTGGTGACAGCAATCCTGTCCTGACTGGCGCTCTCACTGCCTGCTCCAGCGCGCTGGCGTGGTGCTATTCACTGTATCTTTATGCGAAGCTCCAGGTGCGAATCAGCACCGCCACGGATTGCTGGCTGGATATTGCTGCGTATGACTTCTTCGGTAAAAACCTTCAGCGGTCGGCAGGACAATCGGATGAACTCTTCAGGAATCAGATGAAAATAAACCTGTTCAGGGAGCGCGGCACCCGGCAGGCAATCATAGATATTCTGGAGGATATGACCGGCAAGACGCCTTATATATTTGAGCCGCAGAGACCGCTGGATACCGGTTCATACGGCGGCCCCATGATTGGTTATGGCGTTGCGGGGGGCTATGGCTCGATGATGCTGCCCTATCAGGCATTCGTTACTGCCTATCGCCCGTCAGGCTCAGGTATTCCCTATATTGCAGGTTACTCATCCACACCATCTGGCTACAGCGTGGCCTCGCGTGGTGAGTACGCATCGCAAAGCATGATCACCGGAAGTGTTACTGATGCACAGGTCTACGAAGCCATAGCGGCAGTGAAAATGGAAGGCACTCTCGTCTGGGTTCGATTGCAGTAAACAAACCTCAATTCTCCATCCTCACTAGGGCCACCCATTGCGGTGGCCTTTTTATTGGGAACCATAAATGGATCGTCAAATCGTTTATCCGGGCGCTATTCCGCTCGAAACTGACCTGCTTAACACCAACAAGTACGCCATGATGGGGCTGGCAAAACTTGCCGCCGCCCTGATGGGCTCAAATACGTACCTGCATGGTCTTGCCTGTACGCCATCATCACCTGCCTCAATGGTGGTGAACGTGGCCAAAGGTCAGATTTACAGCCTGCAGAATGTTGACAGTACCGCCTATTCTTCACTGGCGGCTGATACAACTAACACTATCCTGAAGCAGGGCGTTATCCTTGGCTCCTCGGCCTTTACGCTGACAGCACCCACTACGGCTGGGCAGAGCATCAACTACCTGATCCAGATTACATACAGTGATACTGACTCCGGGGCAACCGTTCTTCCTTACTACAATGCCGCCAACCCATCCGTAGCATACAGTGGACCAAATAACGCCGGTACCGCGCAGAATACGGTTCGCTCAGGGGTATGTACGGTTGCATTGAAGGCAGGCGTTGCAGCAACCACCGGCACGCAGACCCCGCCAGCAGTTGATACAGGATACACAGCAGCATGGGTCATCACGGTCGCTCAGGGTGCAACAACCATCACCGCATCGAATATCTCGGTGGCTGCTAATGCGCCATTCCTGCCTGCGGCCGGTATTTTCTCAGCCGTTCAGCAGGGCACGATGACCTATGCCCCTGACACCGGTGCGGCCAACGCCTACGTGGCATCATTCGTTCCTGCGCTGCCAACGCTGGCGGACGGCATGCGCGTCACCTTCAAAGCAAAAACGGCTAACTCTGGCGCGTCTACACTCGCAGTAAATGGCGGCTCTGCATATCCACTTTATTCACATGCTAACCAAGCTCTACAGGGCGGAGAGATCGTTGCTAATGGCCTGATTGAGGTTGAGTGGAACAGCACGCTGACCGCGTGGGTGTTATGCGGAAATAGTGGTGGTGCTTTACCTGTGGCTGCTGCAAGTCAAGGCAATCACGCTGTGAACTTAGGCCAGATAGGAGCTGCTGCATTGCTTGGTGTGGCCACAAACGCACAAATGGCGACTGGCACTAGCACTTCGTTACTGCCATCAGTTGCGGCAGTAATGAGTTTGTTCAGTAAGCGGTCATTTGGGAGCAAAGATTATATCCGCATACCGGACGTAGCTGGAGGGTTGATAATCCAGTGGGGACAAATTGCGATTTCCTCTGGAAACAGCATTGCAGTGGGGTTCGCCACAAATTTCCCTACGGCCTGTGTGATGGCGATTGCCTGTAACTTAGGCAGTGCGGCACCAATAGCCTTCCCTGCTGTAGGTGCTATGAACACTGCTTACTTCAACCTTTATGCTGCTAAATCCACTGGCACAGCCGCTGACAGCGGCACATCCTGGAACTGGATCGCACTTGGCTACTAATCTGGAGAATAAAATGGAAGATGGCGTATATTTTTCAGCATCACTGGCGAGCTTCATTCCGCAGGCATGGAAGGATGATGGCACTTATGATGATGAAAACTGGCCCACTGATGCGGTTTTGCTTACAGACGAAGAGAAAAAAACCTTCTGGAAGCAAAATCCACCTGACGATAAACAACTCGGTGACAGTGCCGGTCGTCCGGTATGGGTAGACATTCCTGCACCCACCAAGGATGAATCAGTTGCTGCTGCTGTACAAACGCAAAAGAGCCTGCTGCAGGATATTAATGATGAGACCCAGATTTGGCAGACGCAGCTGACGCTGGGAATTATCACTGATGATGATAAGGCCACGCTTATCACATGGATGAAGTACGCGCAGGCGGTACAGGCCATTGATACATCAAAAGCGCCTGATATCACCTGGCCGACAAAGCCATCCTGATAAAGTTTTTTCGATGTTTGGTTAAAATCTTTATTAGGATAGACAGCTCCTGAATAGACCCTCCCGGAGGAGGGTCTATTTTAACGATCTTAATTGAGAAATGTTAGAGACTTCATCTTAATTGACAATTGTCTCGCGTCCCCGCTTACTCCATCCTCTTTAGGCGATATGGCATGTGGGGAGTGGATTTTTAATATCTCAAACCCTTTATTAGATACATTATCCCATTCTAGCTCCACACTGCCTTCACCAGAGGTTTTAATGCTTTTTAATACCTTGCCGTTAACTTCGAATGAAACTTCCTGTGTCGGGTGTTTTTTCGATGTGTAAGTAAAATAGCTTATTTTTATTTTGCTTTTTGCTCCATAGCTCTGGATGAGAATTGCGCTATCCTTCCCATAAGTCCAAACTCCATCGTTTTCAGGTTGCGCCCACCCGTCAATTAACAAATATTTTTTTTGTGAAAGTTTTGTAGAAACCTTGCTGCAATAATTGCAGTCAATCATTCCAGGAGACAGCAAATACATCCCGTCAACTTTATAGATCGCATCATTGCTTTTAAGTTTAATGTCATTGATGATTTCTTCATTTAAAATGTATAAGGTTGATTGGTTGTAATCTCCTGAGTATAAAGAACCAATATTCTTTATGTTCATTTCAAGTGATTCTTTGCTGCCAATTCTAGCAAGATATACTGCATTTGTTGGAGTTTTATATGTGTTAGCTATGGATGTTAACTTGGCCCACTCCTTCGACTGATTACTGAACGGAACCAACTCAATTGATTTATGGGTTTTCAGTTGAGTGCCCCAGAATTCATGATTAAAGCTCAATTCGGATTCATTGTGCTGGAAAAAATAAAATCTTCTTTTACTATATCCAATGCTAGTATCGAGGGCCTGCACAATAAGAACCAAACCTAAAATTAGAGCTGCCTTTCTTGTTTTGTTTTCCTTAATGGTTACGTGTATCAGGTAAATAAATATAATATAGGAAACGGGCCAGAAAAATCTAGCGGATGCACGAAAAACAGACAGAGACTCAATCAAAAAAATCGGAATCGGAATAAACGTGGTGTGTGACCCAATATGAATGCTATTGGTTGTTGAAATCAAAATTAATGCCGTCGCGGAACATGCTAATCCTATTTTTACAGGGCTACTTTTAATTTTAAAAATATATGAAGGAAGGCTCTTTAAGTGATAAGCGAAAAGTATAACAATACCTAGACCCCAATAGTTAAAGCCCTCAAATCCTAAATTAAGAGTAACTACGTCATTAAGGAGGCGTGACCATCCGTTAGGTATGAACGGGGAGAGAAGATTGTTAGCATATGAGCCGAACTCATTGGTTCCTGAAACGCCATGGACTGTAAAATAACCTAGTATATACATCCATAATAGGCTGACTGACAGAATTAAGAAAATCTCTGCTAACAAATTCTTAGGATTAGACTTAATAATGAGTCTGGTAATGATGTTACCAGCCCAAAGGACGTATGCCATCATTGCAATATAGAAATGAATTGAACAGGCAAGGAGTAATAACACACTCCATTTGAGCGGCTTTTTCTCGTTGTTTTTGTCTAAAGATAAGTCTATGGCCGCTAATATCAAAAAATGCGCCATAAGGTTCAAATGTCCAATTCGGTTTAACCATGTTGGATAAAGTAGTACTAAACAAACCGAAATTAGTATTATGACGTAGCTCTGAGTGAATCTTGAAATGATTCTCCAAAGGAAAACTGAATTAAGGATGCAGCAGGATAATATCCAAATTCCAAAATACTGAAATTTCTCAGGTAGTAATGAACTGAAGATTTTGAATGCTAATGCAAGAAGCGGGTTGGAATCTGTATAAACTATCGAGCTGCTCACCATGATTCCGTAGTTTGGAGATAGACCGATCACAGGGAAGGTCCATGGAGAGTTTCTAAAGAACTCCCATCCCATATAAGCCTGGTAAGTATCTGAGTTAGTTAGCCATGAAATATTTGATGGATCTACTATTTTAATCCCGTATACGACACAGAAAAGAATAATGCCAAGTAAGACACTGCTTGTCATTGCCATTCCAGAGTTATTTTTAAACATTACTTACCCTTTTTTATATATTTTGGGCGGCGCTTAGTTTCAATATAAATCCTGCCTATATACTCACCCAGCACGCCAATCCCAATCAGCTGTACCCCGCCAAGAAACAGAATTGATACCAGAATCGAAGGATAGCCTGCCACTGGATTACCCCAAAAAATCTTGTCGACAATCATCCAAATTCCATACAGGAATGATAATCCTGCGACAATGAATCCAATGTATGTCCACACGCGAAGTGGAAACGTAGAGAAAGACGTTATTCCCTCAAGAGCCAAATTCCACAACTTCCAGCCATTGAATTTAGAAATTCCTGCCACTCGTTCTGCCCGGGAGTACTCAACCACTTCAACCCGGCCACCAACCCATGACAGAATGCCTTTCATGAAAAGGTTGCGCTCAGGCATGAGCTTAATGTTTTCCACTGTCTCTCTGGACATCAGCCTGAAGTCACCAACATTCTCTTCAATATTTGGATAGCTTATTTTGTTATGAAGGCTATAAAACCACTCAGCTGTTTTTCTCTTCAGATGACCGTCTGTGCTGCGATCGGTGCGCTTTGCAAGCACCACGTCAGCGCCTTCCATCCATTTCTCAATGAGCCTGGGGATTACGCTGATGGGGTCCTGCAAATCAACGTCTATTGGAATGATTGCATCGCCGGTAGCATGCTCTAATCCGGCGAACAGGGCTGGCTCTTTGCCGAAATTCCTCGTAAATGAAAGAGACTTAACCAAGGGATCGGAGGCGGCCAGCGCATTGATAATGCTTTCCGTTCCGTCTTTGCTGCCGTCATTTATGAAAACCACTTCAACTTCAAAATCAGCCAGTTCGCGGCGTACTTCCTGATAGAAAATAGGCACCGCTTCCTCTTCATTGAAGACGGGAACAACCAGAGATATTTTCATTTATTTTTTCTTTCCCTGAAAACTACATATTTGGAATAAAGAAATCCACATATCAGGCTAATAGCCGAAAAAACAACGAGCGTCGCCACCGGCGATACCTTAAGCCGATCGGCATACGAACCAATCATGACGGCGACCATGCCCATAAAAAACACATACATCATGTAACGGAACGTCGTGGCTTCCGCGCTGAAAGTCCACCTTGCGTTGGCGAAGAAAGAAAATGTGACTGCAACGCAAAATGCGATGAAATTCGATAGCGACTGAGGCTGTCCATTCTCTACGCATATAGCAAAGGTAATCCAGTGAATAGCGGTATTGATCACGCCAATGGTGACGTATCGAGCAAAAATTTTAACCATGATTACATCCAGAGTGAAAGTGTCAGGATTCTGTCATCCGAAATGCTCATTATCAAGAATATGAAAAAAATTATTAGGATAAAGCTCATGGCAGGTGAGGTGGAATTGTCGAAAATATAATAAGCAAACTATGCATTCCCTTTAAATGCATCCTCAATTGCCCTGTCCACAGATAGCTTGATCTTGTCTTTAAGATCCTGCTCGGACAGGGTGTTACCCATAAGTACATCTCCCAAAATCCGTGCGGCCTCATCGTTCATAGACCTGCCGTTTACTCTTGAGCGCCTCTTTAGGGCGTCCTTCAACTCCCGCGTGACCTTAAGATAAAGCAAGTTGTTATCTTTGTTCATGAAGTCGTCCTGGATAGTCAGTCAAGAAAACACAGAGGTAATTTTTATTCTTTTTTAATCCATACAAAGGTTAGATGATCATGCTAGACAACACCTCAAGAAAGGCTTCTGGTAACGATATGGGGTGGTTTACCCCGTTCATTTTCCATCCATAAATACTCTATAGTAACAAAATTCCCATACCAGCCAACGACTTTACAAAAACCACACCCACAGCATCTTGATCGGCTTCTCCTGACAAATAATACTGTATGCATATACAGTAATTTTAAGGAGGAATGATTATGCCCCGCGACTACGAAATCATGATGGCCTTCAGGCAGGCGATAAAGCGTGATGCCGAAGGGCGATTCACTATCAGTACCATCGACTTTGTTACCGTGCTCAAACGCTACAAGTGGGAGTATTCCCTGCGTGATGCCAATAAGTGGATCGAGACGCACACAACCACGTTTCGAGACATATCACCTACAAATGGTGATGAGCGAGTGTTTCAGGTTTTCAACCCTAACGGCGGCATGTGATGTTTGCTCTGGTTGATGTGAACTCATTCTACGCTAGCTGTGAGACGGTATTTCGTCCTGACCTGCGGGGTAAGCCGGTGGTCGTTTTATCCAATAATGACGGTTGCGTCATCGCGCGTTCGGCAGAGGCCAAGAAGCTGCAGGTGCCTATGGGTGCGCCGTACTTCAAGCTTAAGGACGAATTCCGGCGGCATGGCGTGCAGATTTTTAGTTCAAACTATGCGTTGTACGCTGACATGTCGAACAGGGTAATGACTACGCTTGAAGAGATGGCACCAGCAGTCGAAATCTACTCGATAGATGAGGCCTTCATGCTGCTTGAGGGAATGAGCCGAATTGAGCCACTGGAAGAGTTTGGTCGCCGGGTAAGGGCGCGCATCAAGCAGGAAACGCATCTCACTGTAGGTGTTGGCATCGCGCCAACCAAGACACTGGCAAAGCTGGCTAACCATGCTGCAAAGAAGTGGTCAAAGACAGGCGGCGTGCTTGACCTGTCAAACATTGATCGACAAAAGAAACTCATGGCGCTGGTTCCAGTTGAGGATGTATGGGGCGTTGGCCGTCGAATCAGCAAGAAGTTAAACGCGATGGGCGTTATCACTGCTAAAGACCTTTCAGAGCAGAGCACATACATCATCCGAAAACACTTCAATGTGGTTTTGGAAAGAACGGTGCGGGAGCTGCGCGGGGAACAATGCCTTGAGATTGAAGAGTTCGCGCCGACAAAACAGCAAATCGTTTGCTCACGCTCTTTTGGATCACGCATTACCGATTACATGGAAATGCGTCAGGCCATTTGTGCTTATGCAGAGCGTGCCGCTGAGAAGTTACGCGCAGAACGTCAGTTCTGCCGACAGGTAGCGGTATTCGTACGGACCAGCCCGCATGCAGAAAACGAAATTTACTATGGTAATCAGGCAATGGGTAACCTGATGACACCATCAAACGATACCCGAGACATTATCCGGGTTGCTATGGAGATGCTAGATCGCATCTGGCTCGATAACCGCCGCTATATGAAAGCAGGCGTTATGCTGGGCGATTTCTTTAGCCAGGGCGTGTCGCAACTTAATCTCTTTGACGAACACAAACCACAGGCCAACAGCGAGGCGCTGATGCGCGTTGTAGACGGCCTCAACCAGAGCGGGAAGGGGAAACTATGGTTCGCAGGACAGGGCACTCAGAAAGCGTGGGCAATGAAGCGGGAAATGTTGTCTCCGGCATACACCACTCGATATTCGGACCTGCCAGTGGCGAGATGACGCTGCCGGTTCAAAAGGTCATGGCAACCAGCACCACATGTTACCTGGTAGAGTGGAAAGGGCGGAGTTGCATCGTTGATGAGAAGCGGCGGCCACAGAACGGCGATACTGTTCTGCTCGATATGTCAGGCCTCTATGAATGGGGGCATGCTTATCTGCACCCTAGCCGAATTATCACCGATGACGGTTTGACTCTGGAAGATGACCTGCTTGAGGATGTGGCCGTTGTGGGAGTGGTGACGCATGAAGTTACCGCAATACATGAACAGGATGGATCGCCAATTTAAAGTTTTCAAAAAAGCCCGGAGCAATGGGTTCCGGGCGGCAAAAGTTTTGCCTGTAATTGATGGCGTCCCATTGGGAAACGGGAACCGATTGAGAATAGTATTACCCTTAGAAATAGCCAGAGCACGCTTAAAAAAAGCACAGGATGCCCTTGAGTTCAGCCTGTGCGGAGAGTTCAGCGTAATCTTTTATAGTTTTTGTTGGCCTGCAATGATGCGTCGAGTCACCAAAGCATGGGAGTCCATTGTGCCTGCATTAGAAACACAATCATACTGATAAGTATAGTAGTCAAAGCCGGTATAAACAGGTATCTCACTCAGCCCTCTGCAAACACAGCCCTTCGCATTTAACGCCAGTAATTAATGTAGACCATAGCAACAAAAAAGCCCGCGCTGCGAGTGAGATGAAGCGCGGGCAATCTTTGGGGGAAACTATCGTACCTTCTGGTTTCATACATCATGCGCTTTGCCACAATTAAAGATGTGATCGTGACCGCTTATGCACAAAAAAACCCGCACAGAGGCGGGTAAAAATTCGTTCAATGGGAAATTCTCTTTCGTAAAACATCACGTTTGCTGTGTGTATCACGTCGCTATAATAGCAACAATTGTGTGGTTGATCATAAAATGATCGATGATAAGAATTTACGGAGGGGAGTAACGAATTTCGTTCCGTTTCGGAAGTGATAGTTCCAGGAATAAAAAAGCCCGTCACAGAAGGCGTCCGGGCTGCACAATGGGTGCGAATCATGATCAATCGGAGTTTGTCGATAGTACAGGGAAGTAGAAGCGACACTTTGATAATAGGATGGCATTAGTTAATAGCTAGCGAAGCGGCAGAGATTTGTTATGGCGCTGGATGTGAAGTGGCGGCCTAAGATTTGAGTGGGGCATGTATGGGGCAAAAAATTACCGCAAAACGATGTGACTACGTGCGAGGTAGTGAATCGTCTTGCGGTAAGGCTTTGACAAAAACCGTGATACGCAGCTACTTCATCCCAAATCCGTTTTTTAGTCATCTCTCTCCAGATAAACAGATATTGCAGGAAGGGCTGATCGAGCATCGGGATCAGCGTCAAGACATCATGACTGCTGAGCGAGCTGCCTATCCCAAGCAAAATGCCGCAAAAAGACAGCAGGGCGACGGGCAACATAAAGGTTTTACCCAGACTCTGGAAAAATTCCCAAAGTGACATTTTGGGTCGGCTGGCGGACATGGTCTCTCCTGGTTAAAAAGCGACAAGTTTTCATAAAGGTAAAGAATGATAAAACGTTTTACCAAGCAGTTTTGTGGCTATAGTCACAAAGCGTGACTAATCCCAGGCTTTATTTTTGCGTCAATCAGTGTAACGTTTTACCTCATTGTTTCTTCATCAGTTGTTGGAAACGCAACCGGATGTCTCAGCCTAAAACCACTATTCACGATGTCGCACAGGCGGCTGGCGTATCGGTATCGACAGTCTCTTTGGTGCTGTCCGGCAAAGGTCGTATCTCTTCCGCCACGGCCGAACGCGTTAATCAGGCGATTGAGCAGCTTGGATACGTGCGCAACCGTTCAGCCTCCATCCTGCGTGGTGGCGAGAGTGGTGTCATAGGTTTGATTGTGCGCGATCTCAGCCAGCCCTTTTACGCGGCGATGACCGCAGGCTTGAGCGAAGTGCTGGAACAGCAGGGCAAAGTCCTGGTGCTGACGCAAAGTGGTCAGCACGGGCAAAATCTGCAGCGCTGTTTCGATTCATTGGTGGCGCAAGGGGCCGATGGCATCGTGTTGGGCGGCGCCGTGGCGCAGGCGGAAATGCTGGTGGCGCAGGCACACGAACAGCAAATTGCCTTGATCTGCGCCGCGCGGGCCAGCAGCCTCGACAAAGTCGATTCCTTGCGTCCAGACAACAGCCAGGCCGCACGCATCGCGACGGGGTATCTGATCCGTCAGGGGCATCAGCGTATTGCGTGGGTAGGTGGATTGGGGTCTTCACTGACGCGTGCTGAAAGAATTGGCGGTTATTGCGCCACGTTGCTGCAATACGGTTTACCGTTCCGCCCGGACTGGATCATTGAGTGTGACGACCGGCAACAGAGCGTATCGTCATTGACGCAAGACTTACTGCATCATCACCCACGCATCACCGCTATCATTGCCCATAACGCCAGCACCACGCTCGGCTGCTATTTTGGTGCGATCCACAGCGGACGTTCGCTGGGCGAAGATGCGGTGGACAGCTACTTCACGCAAAAGCTGGCGCTGGTCGGCTTTAATGACGATCCGCAACGCGAATCGTATGACTCCTCGCTGACGTTTGTCAGTAGTGAAGCGCGTGATGTAGGAAGGCGAGCCGCAGAGCGTATTTTGCAGCGTCTGGCACAGCCGGAAGCTGAAGTACAAACCTTGATTGTGCCGCCACTGTTGGTGCGAGGGGGAGAGTAGAAGAAGCGTGATGGCAAAGGGCGCATTCAGGTGCAGCCAGAAAGCAGCGCCGGTTCGGCGCTGCATCCTCTGATTACTCAGGCATCCCTTCGCTGGTCTGCGCACCCAGCATATAGCGAGACAAGAACTGTTCCAGTGACATCTTGTCGCCATTCATCGTCACCTGGCCGTTGCCGTACTGCAGGCTGGTGGTGATGTTGTCATCCTGTTGTTGCGTCAGACGGAACATCTGGCCCATTGCCGCCAGACCTTTCACCTGCTGGTCCGCCATCTTCTGCGCATCGTCGCTCTGATAACCTTCGGCCAGGCCGACATGACGCATCGTTTCGGTGGCCATTGGCATATTGATGTTCAGTTTGCCATCCAGCGTTTTCAGTACGCGATCCACTGCCGCGCCCAACGTCTGCGCTTCACCGGTGACGGTGGCGGGATCGTTAAAACCGATGCTGAGGTTAAACGTGCTTTCCCCTTTATCGTTTTTCCAGCTCAGCGGCGCGATGCTGACGGTAGGTGAACCCTTCAGCAGCGTCGGCAGGTTATTCTTCAGGATGGTCTGCACGCTAGCCTGATAGCGGACGGGATCCTCGACTAAACCTGGCTGGTTCAGCAGTGCCTGCATCTGCGCGTTGTAGCTATCCGAGAAGGTTTTCACCGCTTGCGCATCAAACTGCGCAAACTTCATCGCCAGCTTAGCTTCGCCGAACGGCTGCTTCTGCAAGCTAATGTTGCCGACGTTCATATTCAGATCGCCGCCGATTTTGCCGTCTTTATTATCGAAGGAGGATTGGGTGTCCAGCTTCTGCAATGACAAACCTTCCTGACCGTTAATGCTGGCGTCGAGTTTATCCAGGCTGATGGACTGATCGCCCACGCGCACACCTTCCGGGCTGAGATGAGTATCACCCTTCAGCTTGAGGCCGTTAAGGGTAAACAGCACCGGCTGCTCAATCTGGTTTTTGCTGGTGACGGCAATGCTGGAAAAGTCACCGTTCAGGCTGACTTTATCGCCTTTACTGTCTGCGCTGATCTCCAGGGTTCCGCCGTTGGTGGCAAGACGGTCGCCAGTCTGCGCGTTGTTATAATCCACTGCCAGCAGATCCAGTGCGGTGTCGGTGGCACCGCTGTAGCCCACACGCGTATCAGCGGTCACCAGCGATTTGCCGTTGGTAAGCTCAAACAGTTTCTTCACCGCATCGGTGTTTTCGAGCTCGGTATGCACCGAAGCCATGCTCGGAATCAGGCTGCCGCGTTTCAGCTGCGCAAAGGGGAAGGGACCATGGTCGATGGTTTCGTTCAGCACGATGCTTTGACCCGGCTTCAGCAGCGGGTTGTCTTCGGTCTGTGAACTGGCCTGAATCACCAGCTTAGTTTTGCTGCTGAAGATACCGCGCTGGTAATCCTGATAGCTGAGCGTCAGGCGAGCGTTCGGTGCATAGGCATTAAGCTGCGTGTTGGCGTTCTGCAACATTTGATCCATATGGCTTTCCAGCTGCTTGCCGGTAAACCAGGCCGCACCTGTCCAGATCACGCCGAGCGCCACAATCACACCTACGGCAACCTTGGTCTTTTTCATCGCTGAGTCGTCCTTATCCTTGGGTCCGCACGCCGCTACATGGGGTGCGACGGTGAAGAAAAACGCCCGCAGGCGTTTTAAAGTAATAGTTTGAAAGAATAGCAGTTAATGCTGGTATCGTCAGCCGGATCAGCTGAGCGCGTTATAGACCCGCGCCAGGCGTCCTGTGCCTGCGGCATTAACCGGGGATTCATTGGCAGCAACGAAGCATGATTCACCGGGCTTCAACAGCAGTTGCTCACCTGACTTCTCAATCACCGCCTGGCCTTCGATACAAAACAGCAGCGCCGCACTCTGTTGTGCTAGCGGCTGTGGTGTGGCGGAGAGGGCGTGGATGGCAAAGGCAAAATCGTCCACCGGAATCGGGAAGTTCAGCGTGTCTCCCACTTGCTGAGGCCGCGTCAACAACGTGGCAGCGGGCTTCGCTTCAAACTTCAGGTTCGCCATCAACTCAGGGATATCGATGAATTTTGGTGTCAGTCCCGCACGCAGTACGTTATCGGAATTCGCCATCACTTCCAGTGCCACGCCTTTCAAATAAGCGTGCGGCGTTTCGGCAAACAGGAACATGGCTTCGCCGGGCTGCAGAGTGATGACATTTAACAACAGCGGTGAGAACAAGCCGGTATCGTCCGGATAATCGGCCGCAATGCTCTTTATGGTCTGCCAGGGTTCGCCGCCACGTGAGTTGAGCGCCGATTTCAGTACCGCTAACGCCAGTGATTTAGGTTCATCATTTAGCGATAGCAGGGTGGAGAACAGTTTGGCGAGGCTGACTTCATCAGGTTTCTCAAGGAAGTGAGCGATTTGCGGGTGTGCACCCGCCACGGGTTCCAGCAGCGAGACAATCTCGTGCATTTCGCGAAAGCCGTTCATCGCCTGGAAAGGGGTCAGGGCATACACCAGTTCCGGCTTATGATTCGC
The DNA here is from genome assembly GCF_000963985.1 of Pantoea sp. BL1. Lineage (NCBI taxonomy): Bacteria > Pseudomonadati > Pseudomonadota > Gammaproteobacteria > Enterobacterales > Erwiniaceae > Pantoea > Pantoea sp. BL1. The sequence goes on from NZ_JZRH01000006.1 coordinate 69,868, forward strand.
ATCTTTGTAGTTGCGTTCAGCGGCGCCAATCGGAATACCGGCAGCATTCTCGCGCGCAAAACCCTCTTCAGCTGCGGCTTTGCTCGGGTGAACCTGAATCGATAAGGCCTGATCGGCACACAGCACCTTAAACAAAAACGGCAACTCACCAAAACGCGCTGCGACTGCCGCGCCCAAGGCTGCGGTCTGGTCATCATTGATCACATCGCGCAGGGAACGCGTTTCACCCTTGAACTCAACGGTTGACGGACTTTTAGGATGGGCACCCATCCACAGTTCCGCCATCGGTAATCCTTGCGGGTTCTCAATGCCGTAAAGTTCGGTCAGCGCAGTTTTGCTGCCCCAAGCGTAATTTTGCAGCGAATTGTTCATTTTTTGCATCGTTTACCCTTAATAACCGTAAGTAAATAGGCTTATTAAAGCAGAAAGTGCCATACAAAATACATCAACAAGTGCAATAAACGCGATGGGCTCGCATAATGTTAATTTCTTGTGTGTGACAATCTTGCTCGCTCAACGGCGTCGCGGGAAGACGACCTGGGCGGAAACCTCAAATCTGAGCTAAGGAGACGTAGTCATGGCAGCGAATCGCATTGAAAAAGATTCAATGGGACCGATCGAAGTACCGGCAGATAAGTTGTGGGGGGCACAAACCCAGCGTTCGCTGGAGCATTTCCGTATCTCAACCGAGAAGATGCCCGTCGCATTAGTGCATGCGTTGGCATTGACCAAACGCGCTGCAGCCCAGGTGAACCGCGATCTTGGCCTGTTACCGGCAGAGCGGGCGGAAGCGATCCTGAAAGCCGCTGACGAAGTGCTGGCTGATAAACACAGTGACGAGTTCCCGCTGGCGATTTGGCAGACCGGCTCCGGTACTCAGACCAACATGAATATGAACGAAGTGCTGGCCAACCGTGCCAGTGAAATTCTCGGCGGCGAGCGTGGCATGTCGCGTTTGGTGCACCCAAACGATGACGTCAACAAGAGCCAGAGCTCCAACGACGTGTTCCCCACCGCCATGCACGTGGCTGCGGTCATCGCCGTGCGGGAGCAGCTGATTCCGCAGATTCATGTCCTGAAAAAGACCCTGAGCGAGAAGTCTGAAGCCTTTAAGGACATCGTGAAGATTGGTCGTACTCACCTGCAAGATGCCACGCCGTTGACGCTGGGTCAGGAGATTTCCGGCTGGGTCGCGATGCTGGAACATAACCTCAAGCACATCGAACACAGCATTCCCCATGTCGCTGAACTGGCGCTGGGTGGCACGGCGGTGGGCACCGGCTTAAATACCCATCCGGAGTATGCGGTTCGCGTGGCGAAAGCGCTGGCCGAACTGACTCAGCAACCGTTCGTTACTGCACCGAATAAGTTTGAAGCGCTGGCAACCTGCGATGCGCTGGTGCATGCACATGGCGCATTGAAAGGCCTGGCGGCGTCACTGATGAAAATCGCCAACGACGTGCGCTGGCTGGCATCGGGTCCGCGTTGCGGGATTGGCGAACTCGCCATTCCGGAAAACGAACCGGGCAGCTCAATCATGCCAGGTAAAGTGAACCCAACGCAGTGTGAAGCGCTGACCATGCTGTGCTGCCAGGTGATGGGTAACGACGTCGCGGTGAACATTGGTGGGGCATCGGGCAACTTCGAGTTGAACGTGTTCCGTCCGATGGTGATCCATAACTTCCTGCAGTCAATTCGCTTGCTGGCTGATGGTCTGGACAGCTTCAACCATCACTGTGCGGTGGGCATCGAGCCGGTGCGTGAGCGCATCGATCAGTTGCTGAATGAATCGTTGATGCTGGTGACCGCGTTGAATACCCATATCGGTTACGACAAAGCGGCAGAAATCGCCAAGAAAGCCCATAAAGAAGGGCTGACGCTCAAAGGCTCAGCGCTGAAGCTCGGCTATCTGACCGAAGAGCAGTTTGACGAGTGGGTACGGCCGGAAGAGATGGTTGGCAGCATGAAGCAATAATTATCGCGGTTAACTGAGGGTTGATACGGCTCAATTCAGCGATAATGGGTTATTACAGAGGCGGCCTAAGGGCCGCTTCTTCGTTAAAGCTTGTCGCTCCACAAATGTAACCGTGGGATCACCAGATGCAGCGGCTGCGCCAGCGGCTTATGACGATGCGTGACGTTATCAGCATCGTAATCCAGCAATTCCCCCAAAATTGGCACCTGCGTCTTATCCCGGCACAGCACCAGCAGCGGTGAAGGGCAGGCGAGTTGCACCTGTTTCTTATTACTGGCGCGCCACACGCGGGCAATGGGCTGAACCTTCACGGGACGTTTGATTTTCAGTTTGGCATCGGCGGGCAGTGACAGGATCATGTCCAGCTCCTGCTGGACTTTCTCTGCCCACTGTTCGCGCGTCCATGGCGCTTGCGCACGGTTTGCCTTCAGGCTGCGTTCCAGTTGCTCGACCACGGCTTCACGCGTCAGGTTTTTAATGATGTTCTTGTTGGCCCAGCCAAAACGCAGGCTATCCGGCGCGTGCAGCAAGGTCACGCTACGGTAGGCGTTCAGAGTGATTAAACCGCGCAAATGCTGGTGAACAAACTCAAAGCGTGCCTCACTCGGCAGGCCTGATTCCACGGTAATCAGGTGCTCAAGGCGCAGTTTAAGCGCGTTGATATCGGCCACCTGCTGACTGATGTGCTCGCTGACGGCTTCATCCGCTTCAATACAGATGGCGCCAGGCAAACGCACTGCAGCCTTGGTGCTGAGTTTTTCTGACTGGTGCTGCATAAACAGACGACAGTAGTGAGCCAGCGCCATGTCACGTGCTTTTTGCCCGAGATGTTGAGTGACGGCGATACGCTCAATCTCATCATTTTCGTGGCCTTTCTCGATTTCGGGCAAGCTGAATGCGCGCGCAATCAGCAACGGCTGTTGTTCGACCTGCTGGCGCAGAGTCGTTAAACCTTGTTCCAATGCGTTGACGCACTCGTGCAAATCAGCCACTAAATCATAGCGAGACATGTTACGCTCCGTAGTTACAACATACCATTTAACTTATCGTATTTGGTGCCAATCTTCCACTCTGTAAACGTGATTTCGCGAAGCAGGGCACACAAGCATTTTTCCAGCAGGATGAACATGTTATAACAATGCTTTGCCTGCTAATGGAAACGTGTCGTGGAGCATCACCCTAAACCTGCGGTTCCTGCCATTGTGACATTGGGCGGGGTCCAAATCCTCTCATGGGGCGGATCCTTTTATCTCATGGCCGTGATGGCGAATCCGATTATCGCGGAAACCGACTGGTCTCAGCAGTGGGTGTATGGCGCGTTGTCCCTGGGCATTTTGGTTTCTGGCCTGTTAGCGCCCTGGAGTGGCCGCTTGATTGCTGGAAGCTATGGTCGCGTGCTACTGGCGTCGAGTGGCGCGATGATGGCATTGGGTCTGGTCATCATGGGATTGAGCCACCATTTACTGCTGTTTCTCTTTGCCTGGCTGATTATCGGCATTGGAATGGCGATGGGTTTATACGACGCCCTGTTTGCCACTCTTGGAACGCTGTACGGTGGACAGGCTCGCGGTGCGATCACCGGCATTACCTTAATCTCCGGCTTTTGCACCACGCTGGTGTGGCCGGGCACTGCGCTGCTGATTCACTGGCTTGACTGGCGTGGCGCCTGTTTCGCCATTGCCGCGCTGTTATGCCTCACCGTGCTGCCTGCCTACTGGTATGCCCTGCCTGCGCCAATTAAGCCCATCGTGAAAACGGCAGCAAAGCAGCGTAACGCCAGTGGTGATTTGGCACCCGCGCTGTTTTGGTTGTTATGCAGCATTTTTACCCTCGCTTCGGTGATCATGACTGCTATTTCGGTGCAGTTGATCAGTCTGTTACAGGCCAGTGGTCACTCATTAACCGCCGCCTTGGCCATCAGTGCGATTCTGGGTCCTTGTCAGGTGGGGTCACGTATTGTGGATATCGCGTTCAAACGCGGACATCCGATCTGGACGACATTTTTCTCGGTAGGATTAGTGGCGATAGGGCTGCTGTTGTTGACCCTTTATCCTAAATTCGCACTGGTCAGCATGGTGCTCTATGGTGCCGGAAATGGCCTGCGTGCCATTGTGCGCGGAACTTTACCGCTAGTAATGGTCAAACCAGAGGCTTATGCCATTGTGGTTGGGCGCATGGCGCGCCCGGCACTGATTGGCCAAGCGTTAACGCCATTGGTAGGGGGATATGTTTTTCAGCAATTCGGCGCAAATGCCACACTAGGGTTGCTGTGCCTGCTGGCGTTAATCAACGTGTTGTTGGTGGGGGTGCTGAAGCAAAAATTGCCTGCACTGAAGCCGAAAACGTAAAAGGGGGCGATAAACTAAGCAGCCTGTGCGCTTCTGCCTGATCAAATGATGAATACGTGCCTTGATCACAGTCGCTGGCTTCTAAAAAGCAACAGTGTTTGTTATATTTATTGCTCATTGATTACTCACTGTCGCGGTATGAAAACAATAAGTAGACCGCAAATCAGGATACAGAAATGCTAGATTACCGCTTCCCGACAGCTTTGCAGATGGTTTTGAGCGTAGCGATGGCGGAGCAACTGGGCAAACGCTCGACCAGTGCTATTTTGGCTTATGGTCTTGAAGCGAACCCCAGTTTCATTCGGAAACTGATGGTTCCGTTAACACGCGATGGCATCATCGTCTCTACGCTTGGACGTACCGGTTCGATTCATCTCGGCCGTCCAGCCGCGGAGATAACGCTGCGCGATATTTATACCTCGGTCATCGAAGATAAAAAACTCTGGGCATCACGCCCTGATGTTGCACCGCGCTGTCTTGTCAGTGCCAACTTGTGCTGGTATTTCAAGTCGATTGCCGAAGAAGCCGAAGAGGCTTCCCTAAAAGTGCTGGAAACCCGCACGGTGGCGGATGCACTGGCTGAGCTGAAGAAACACGACACCAGCAGTTGCGAAGAGTTACCCGAGCTTGAGATCGCGGAACTCTGCAAAAAAGCCCGCTGATTTACTTGGTGCGCCTTAGGGCGCATCTCAACCTATGCACTATCCTTCAGGTCGTCATTTTATGACGGCCTTTTTTGTTTCCATTACACAGGTAAAAATCTGGGATCAGTGGCCCGATGCTGTTCAGTTAAGCATGGGGTGATGACGCAGTCTGGCGCTCCTCAGGGGCTGGTGGTAGTGATGATAATTTAGTCTGGCGCCGCTCAGAGGCTGGTGTTCAGGTGATAACGCAGTCTGGTGCCGCTCTGGGGCTGGCGGTAAAGTGATAACGCAGTCTGGTACCGCTCTGGGGCTGGCGGTATAGGTGATAACGCAGACTGGTGTCGCTCTGGGGCTGGCTGTCCTCGCGCCGCTGACGCGGTACCTTCACTTCACTCGTCCGCCTGACGGACCGGTGCAGACGTGACTTTCCCTGTCCCGGCTGCACCTTTCGCCAGCATCCATGCTGGCTCTCCTGGCTTCCTCATTCCGTTCAGCGCAGCGAAATGCCATCCCCAGAACGACACCAGTCTGCTTGCTAACTTCCGTTTACGCTGCTGGAAAGGGCACGATGACTCAGGCGATAGCGTTTTTACTGCTACAAAGGGCGAGATGGTTCAGGCGACAGCGCTTTTACTGCCACAAAGGGCACAGTGTTTGAGGCCACAGCGCCTCTGATGCTGCAAGGGCTATTCGCAGCGCTGAGGCGGAGACGTTGTGCCAGGAGTCAGGCGCAGGGATTCGACAGGCAGTTCGGGTAGGCCAGGACGGCCGTACCCGAACGTTACGGCCGGCACAATGTTGCAGCCGAGGGCACCGCGAAGCGGCGCGAGGACGGCCCGGCAGCAGCAGAGGTGGTGGGGCCCGCACTTAATCGCGCAAAAGAAAAGGCCGCCATCTTTAACAAAATAGCGGCCTTACCTGAACAGGACGTTAACTGATAACCCTTAGAGCTCAAGGCCCCATTGGTTTTTAACCACGATAAAACTACACTGTCTGCACTTCCGCATCCGGCTGTTTACGCGTGACCAGCTTACGCAACGTCACATAGAACACCGGTGTCAGGAACAGACCGAACAGCGTCACGCCCAGCATCCCGGAGAACACCGTAATCCCGGTGACACCACGCACTTCCGCACCAGCACCTTCGCCCAAAATCAGCGGAATGGTACCGGCGATGAAGGCGATGGAAGTCATCACGATGGGGCGCAGACGCAGGCGGCAGGCTTCGAGGGCTGATTCGACAATCCCTTTGCCCTGCATCTCCAGCTCGCGGGCGAACTCGACAATCAAAATCGCGTTCTTACACGCCAGCCCCATCAGTACCACTAAACCAACCTGGACGAACACATTGTTATCGCCACCTGTCAGCCACACACCCACCAAAGCGGACAGCATGGTGACGGGCACAATCAGGATCACCGCCAGCGGCAGCGTCCAGCTCTCATACAGTGCTGCCAGCACCAGGAACGCCAGCAGCACCGCAACCGGGAACACGATAAACGCGGTATTGCCTTGCGTCGCCTGCTGGTAGCTCAGGTCGGTCCACTCAATATTCATGCCATTTGGCAGTACCTGGCTCGACATCGCTTCCAGTTTTTCCATTGCCTGCGCTGAAGAGAGCACGCGCGGATCGGCATCACCAATCAAATCGGCTGCTGGATAGCCGTTATAGCGAATCACCGGATCGGGACCGTAAGTGGTGGTGATGTTGACCATACTGCCGATTGGCACCATCTCACCGCGATCGTTGCGGGTGCGCAAATTAGCGATATCCTGCACGCTATTGCGGAAATCACCATCTGCCTGCGCCATCACACGCCAGGTACGACCGAACTTATTGAAGTCGTTGACGTAAGAGGAGCCGAGATACACCTGCAAGGTACTGAACAGGTCAGTCAACGACACGCCTTGCGCTTTGGCTTTATCACGATCAACCTGCACATCCAGTTGTGGCACGTTGGCTTGATACGAGGAGATCGGGAACATCATGCCCGGCGTCTGCATCACCGCACCGGAAAGGGTGTTAATGGCGGTTTGCAACGCACCGTAACCTAAGCCCGCACGATCCTGCACATACAGCGAGTAACCCGAACCCTGACCCAGCCCCAGAATCGGCGGTGGCATAATCGAGAAACCAAAACCTTGCTGGATTTTGGAGATTTTCGCGTTGATTTCAGCGTTAATCTCCGCAGCCGTACGGGTACGTTCATTAAATGGCTTCAGACCGAAGAATACGGTTCCGGTGTTCGGCGTATTGGTGAACTGTAAGGCATTCAAACCGGGGAAAGCGACAGAGTAGGCCACGCCTTCGGTGTTCATGCCGATTTCGCTCATCTTGCGAATCACTTCATCGGTACGCGCCAGTGACGAACCTTCCGGCATTTTTACGCCGCCAATCAGATACAGCTTATCCTGCGTCGGAATAAAGCCGCCCGGCACGGTGTGGAACATAAAGCCCGCGCCCGCCAGCAGTATCACGTAAACGCCAAACACCGCACCGCGGCGACGCAGGGTTTTGCCGACCATCGACTCGTAGCCATCCGAGCTGCGCTGGAAGAAGCGGTTGAACGGACGGAAAACCCAGCCGAGCAAGCGATCAATCAGACGCGTCGGCATATCTTTCGGTGCATCATGCGACTTCAGTAGCTTGGCCGCCAGCGCCGGAGAGAGCGTCAGTGAGTTAATGGCGGAGATCACCGTGGAGATGGCAATCGTCACCGCAAACTGTTTGTAGAACTGACCGGTTACACCGGACAGGAACGCCATCGGCACGAATACCGCACACAGCACTAACGCAATCGCGATAATAGGCCCCGACACTTCGCGCATCGCCTGATGCGCAGCCGCTGTCGGTGAGAGTCCCATCGCGATATTACGTTCGACGTTCTCCACCACCACAATGGCGTCATCCACTACGATACCTATCGCCAACACCAACCCGAACAAACTGAGGGTGTTGAGCGAGAAGCCCAGCAGGTAAAGCACGCTGAACGTCCCCACCACCGAAACCGGCACGGCCAGCAACGGAATGATCGATGCACGCCAGGTTTGCAGGAACAGGATCACCACCAGTACCACCAGCACAATCGCTTCAAACAGCGTTTGCACCACGGCACGGATCGAGTCACGCACGAACACGGTTGGATCGTACGGTGCCGCCCACTGCACATCATCCGGGAAACGAGTGGCCAGTTCGGCCATCTTGTCACGCACAGCATTCGACAAGTCGATGGCGTTGGCGCCCGGTGCCTGGAAGATACCGATACCGACCGCATCCTTGTTATTCAGCTGCGAGCGCAGGGCGTAACTACCGGAACCCATCTCAATGCGCGCCACGTCACGCAGGCGCACCAGCGAGCCGTCATCGGCGGTTTTCAGGATAATATTGCCAAACTGCTCTTCGCTCTCCAGACGGCCCTGGGTGTTGATCGACAACAGGAAGTCACTGGCCTTTTTGGTCGGCTCAGCCCCCAACTGACCGGCAGACACTTGCACGTTCTGCTCCTGCATGGCGCTGACCACATCCGAAGCGGTCATACCACGCGCCGCCACCTTGTTGGGATCAAGCCATACACGCATCGCGTACTCACCGGCACCGAAGATCTGAATCTGACCAACGCCCGGCAGGCGCGCTAGCTCATCTTTCACTTTCAGCGTGGCGTAGTTGCGCAGATAGAGTGAGTCATACTTGCCCTTCGGCGAGAACATGTGCACCACCAGCGTCAGCGTCGGTGACATTTTCTGCGTGGTCAAACCCAACTGACGCACTTCCTCCGGCAAGCGCGCTTCTGCCTGCGCCACACGGTTCTGAACCTGAACCTGCGCCTGATCGGGATCGGTACCCGGACGGAAGGTCACGGTGGTGACCAGCACGCCATCAGAACCGGCCACCGACTTCATGTACATCATGTTTTCGACCCCGTTGATCGCCTCTTCCAGTGGCGTCGCCACGGAATCGGCAATCACTTTGGGGTTGGCGCCAGGATATTCCGCGCGCACCTGCACGCTGGGTGGCACCACATTGGGGTATTCACTGATCGGCAGCAGCGGGATGGCGATCAGTCCGGTGGTAAATATCAAAATCGACAGTACCGCCGCAAAGATCGGTCGGTCGATAAAAAAGCGGGAGAAATCCATAACAGGCAGTCTCGATTATTATTGAGCGGAGCGCATTGCCACCGGCTGAGCTTTCACCGGCATGCCAGGCATGAAGACTTTCTGCAGGCCATTGACGATCACCTTGTCACCCGGCTTCAAACCGGATTGCACAATGCGCAGGCCATCAGCCAACTCGCCAGCCTGAATATCGCGACGCTCGGCTTTACCCTGCGCATCGACCACATACACGTATTTACGATCCTGATCGGTCAACACCGCTTTATCGTCGATCAACAGCGCGTTAAACGCGGCGCTGCCGGGTAAACGCACGCGGGCAAACAGACCTGGGGTGAACTGACGTTCATGATTATCCAGCGTGGCGCGCATGCGAATGGTGCCAGTGCTGGCGGTCAGCTGGTTGTCGAGGAAGTCAACGGTGCCACGATGCGGATAACCTTGCTCGCCGGTCAGCGCGATTTCCACCGGCAGCGAACCGCGATTTTGTCCCTGACGTGCCATCGCCTGATACTGCAGATAGGTGGCTTCATCGACGTCGAAATAGACGTACATACGATCCTGCGACACCAGCGTGGTCAGCACGCTGGCACTGTCACCGGCTGTCACCAGGTTACCGGTGGTGATCATCGCGCGGCTGGCACGGCCATCAATCGGGGCAGTGACGCGGGTAAAATCGAGATTCAGCTGCGCCATATCAACGGCAGCCTGCGCGGAAAGCACATTAGCTTGCGCCTGGTTTGCCGCCGATCGACGCTGCTCCCACTCTTCGCGTGACACCACATTGGTGCCAATCAGTTTATCGGTGCGCGCCGACTCACTGCGTGCCAGCGAGGCCTGACTGCGCGCGGTGGCGAGTTCAGCTTGTGCCTGCTCTAACGTCGCGCGATAGGTGCGGTCATCAATGGTAAACAGCACCTGACCCTTTTTCACGTCATCGCCTTCACGATAGTTAACCTGATCGATATAGCCGGAAACGCGGGGGCGCAGTTGCACACTTTGCACCGCTTCAAAGCGACCATTGAAGCTATCCCATTGGCTGACTTTTTGTTCGACCACCTGCGCGACACTCACTTCGGGCGGCGGTGGCGGGGCGTTTTGCGCCACACCCCGATCACAAGCGGCCAGCAGGCTTCCCAGCAACATCACTCCTGACAGGCTTACTGCCCGACGAACCCCATATGTTTGCAGATGCATTGTTGTTATTCCGCGTTGGTGTGAAAAAAGAAAGGACATGTACGAAAAATCTGCAACTTTTAAGATTGCATTAAAACGCGATGAGTGTAGGCTGCTGCAAACTGCATCTGCAAGAATATCTGATACACTTTATGTGCTGTTTTGATCAATTCGTTTCAGAGGGGGGAAAGCCCCTACGGCGAGTGCGGCATTTAATGCAATAATAAAACTTGCATTAAATGTCATAGTCATTCACCCTTAAAGTGTAATTGCAACTGATACTGATACTGTTCGTTAAGGCGACGGGAGAAAATGGGATGATGAGCGACGCATTTATTCACGATCTGATCGACTGGATTGATAACAACATTGAAGCACGTCTGGATCTGGACACCGTAGCAGGGCGCGCCGGTTATTCGAAATGGCACCTGCAGCGTATGTTCAAAGAGCACACCGGCTACCCGCTGGGTGAGTATATTCGTAATAAGAAACTGAAAAAATCGGCGGACCGTTTAACGACCACCAACGAACCTATCCTTAATGTGGCGATTTCACTGGGGTTTGATTCGCAGCAGTCGTTCAATCGCAGCTTCAAACGTCAGTATGGCGTGGCGCCTGGCGCATGGCGTCGACATGCCGTGCCATCAGCGAGTGCGATGCAGTAACACCTCCGCCAGGGCCAGCCATGCTGGCCCGCGTTCTTCTTCACGATAATCCTGCTATTATCGGCGTCCTGCACTTCGGGATGTCACTATGTCAATAAAACTCTGGATTGGGCTCATTCTCGCGCTGGCCGCCACCTGGGCCGGGCTTAAGCCGCATTTAACCGGTAAAACCGCCGCACACGGCACAGATATTGCCAAACTCACCGAAGCCCACACCGTGGCGCAGTGGTTACAGCAAAATCATCAGCTGCCGGATCTTTATCTCACCAAAAGTGAAGCACGCCGTCAGGGCTGGAACCCCAGCAAAGGCGACTTGTGCACGGTGTTGCCGGGTCGAGCCATTGGTGGCGATCGTTTTAGCAATCGTGAGCAACGCCTGCCAATGCAAGCGGGGCGGCAATGGTATGAGGCCGATGTGAATTACGATTGCGGCCACCGCGACGCCGATCGTCTGCTTTACTCTTCAGATGGACTGATCTTTCTGACTACCGATCACTATCGCAGCTTCAAACAGGTGAACTAACCATGTTGACGCTCTCTTTTGATTTCCAGCAATTGGCCAGCCGGCAGGCGTTCTACCGCGAGTTTGTGGCCCAAAGCGGCTGCAGCGGAGAGTTTGGCTGTAATCTGGATGCACTGTGGGATTGGCTGACGGGCGGGATTGCGCTGCCGGCTGAACTGCATTTGCATCATATTGCACAGGCGAGCGAGGCGGAGTTTGCACCGGTGCTGGCGCTGATGGAAGAAGCGGCGCAGCAGCTGCGAGGCGAGCTGCGCCTGATTCATGACTGATTACGCGTGCAGTGGCAGCAGTAGAATCGCCAGCATCTGACGGGCATTGGCGGGCAGATCGCTGCCGCCGGTATAGCCGTTGTTTTCCACGATCACCGAATTTAATCCCACCAGCCAGTCATAAATATAATACGCGGTATGATTAGCGGGTGCGGCTGACAAACGCGTTAAACGCTGGCCTGGTGAGAAGCTCACGCTTGGCGCAGGCGGACGTGCGAAGATGGTTTGTCCGCGATTAACGCGACTCTCAGGCCGTTCACTCTCCGGGCGCTGCAGGAAGCCCAACCAGGCCACAAAATCCCCCAGCACCGTCATCGCACGGGAAACCTGGCGATCGGTCCGCGCTTCATGCGCGCTGGCCTGAGCATCCGGTTCGTTAAGCGCGCTTTGCAGCTTGTTTAATACTTTCAGGCGGAAGCTGGCGGTAATCAGCTCTTCCACCAGCAATTCCATGGTCGGTTTATCCACGTTCAGCAGCGTCAGCAAACTCCGGCTTTCCGGCAGCTGACGCAGATGCTCGAGCCACAGCGCAAACACCTGCTGCGGGAATTGCTGATCGCGCTGGCCGCTGCCGTTACGCGGTTCCGCAGGGGCCACCGGTTCATCTTTAAACAGGTCAAACTCAAAGCCAATACCAAAATAGCTCTGCTCAGCCGCAGCGGTTTTTGCGCTGTGCTGCACGACATTGCCGCTGCTCTGGCTCAGCCACAGCTGACGCACCGCTTCGCGTGAAGGCTGCAAGCGTTCCAGCAGTTCGCCGTGCAGGCCAGTGCGATGTTGCAAACACTTCAGCAAGGTATCGGAAATCGCCTGCTTGCGTGCTGCCTGTTCTGGCGTGGCAGTGGATTCGGTCCACGGTTGCAAACGCTCCACCAGCTTTTGCTGCAAGGTGCTTAATTGCTGGGCCAGACGATCACGACGTGCTTCTGGCTGCATTTCGTCCTGCAACCAGCTGCCCATGCGATCGACACCGGCACGATCGAGTGCCAGCATGGAACCCCAGCTCTGTCCTGGTTGCCCGATCTGACGCTGTACGGCTTCATCCACATTAATCTGATGCTGCTGGTAACGCGCATCGTGCGGGGTAATCGCCCAAATCAGGCGGGGTTTTTCCCCGCTGGCGGCCACAGTTTGGTGGATATGCCATTCACGCAGCGCGTTAGCGGCAAGCTCGGTATCCTGACGCTGGCTGGCGGCAGTACAAATTAACATCAGATCGATGCCCTGACGTGCGGCATACAGACCCGGCAGCAGCGCGCGTTTCTGCTCCAGCAGCGTAGCGCGCAAAGCATCGCGCTTGCGCAGTTGCGCTAAATCCTCTTGCTGGCCCGAATCAGCAGGCTGGCCGGGCGCAGGCAGTTCCAGCATATCGGCTTCATCATACAGCGCCTGACGCGGTGTCGAACTCAATGGAAGGGTGATTTCCAGCGTCAGCAGCGCCAGTAAGCCCAGCGGCACTTGCTGCGGTTTGCCGACACGATTGGCGACGATCGGACAGACTTCAATCATTTCCTGCCAGTCGGCATCGTGGCTAATCAGTTTCTCCGCCGGCAGCGAGGCGTCATCGGTCAGCAGGCTGAGGGGGGCGAGCAGGCGCGGTGCCTGGCGCAACTGGTGACGCAGATGCATCAGATTGCGCAGCTGTTCGTTGAGCGCCACCTGGTTTGGCCACAGTAGCGCAAAAAGCTGAATGCGATCATCGACGTTTAACCACGGGGCGAGTTCCACCGCCTGCGGCCAGAAGTGGCGATCCATTACCTCGGCGTGACGATGCTGGCGGCGGCTCCACGCCCACAGTGTGATCAACGCATCGCTGTCGAGGCCTGGCTGCAGCTCGTCCTGGCGATGGCGCTGCAAGCGCTGCAGCGCGGCATCGATCACCGCGCTATCCGGCTGCGCTTCGGTTTTGGCACAGGCCAGCACCAGACGAATCAGCTCTACGTCATTGAGCAGCGTCATTTCCAGCGGCCAGGCGCTGGACTGGGTTTCACGCTGGTGGCTGAAGCGGGTGGCAATAGCAAAATCGAGATTGCCGGGATTGATGTTCTGGAAATAGTTCACCACGCGATCGCCCAGACGCGCCATCAGCTGGCCCTGCGCATCGCCCACCATCTCACTTAACAGCCAGGCTTTGCCCGCCTGCGACTGGCCAAACAGCGCCAGCGTCACCGGACGCGCCAGTTGACGCGCCAGGGCGTGACTCTCCACGCGCGCGCGGCGAAGTTGCAGCCGCAGCGTATCCGCTTCCAGCGCCAGACGCGGTGCCTGCGCGTGGTGGTTTTCAATCCAGTTCAGTGCGCCATCCAGCGTCTCCTGCATCAGGCTCAGACGTTTGGCGGGCGTTACAGAGGTGGCTCTTTTGGCAGTTCTCATCGTTTGCAGACGCTCCCGCTGTCAATCCAATACTGCGCGTTGGCATTGCCGGTCGCAGACAGCGTGTTCAGTTTCAGACTCAGTTGCTCCAGTGGCACACGGGTGCCGTCATCCATACGGGCATCGCTCAGTACCAGACGCTCCGGGCCGAAGTTTTCTGGCCCCGGCTGCACCGCCAGCTTAATACGCAAGATGCTTTCGCCGGCGACTTTACGCGCCAGATGTGGGTCGGTGATGCTCAGACTGTAAAGGGGTGAAGCTGGCCAGCGGTCATTATCCAGCTGACGGAATCCGAGGCAGACGTTACCGCGAATGCGGAAGCTGCTTTTCCGATCCAGCGCGAAATCACCTTTATCGAGGTCAATCTCGCTGTAACACAGGTTGTCATCGCTCAGCGTGGCGTTCTCATCCAGCACACCCAGATAACGGATTGTGGAGTAAGGTTCGAAATCACCCGCACGGAACCAGAAGCTGCTGAGACGCAGATCGAGCGCCAGCAGACACAGCATCGCGCCCACGGCAGCAGTGGATTTCGGGTTATCAATGCGGCCTTGTTTGTTGAACGGATACCAGTCGCTGGTGTGATAGCCTTCCAGTGACAAAATACGGCTGCCCGGCAGCGGTTGCAGGTGACGCACCAACGCCTGAATGCCCGGGAAGCGCGAAGGACGGCCGGTCAACAGCAACACATCGCACTGATAAAGCGACACCACTTCGCACATGGCGCGCAAGGCCGGGATGATCGCCATACGATGCTGCAGGAATTCACCGTGCAACTGCGCCATGCTCACCACCAAAGGCACATCAAGCAGATCGAAGCGGTTGTCGCCGCCCAGCGAGCGCTGGATTTCACCGTTTACAAACGCCAGCACGCTGCTGGCAGGCTTTTGCGGTACCAGCTCACCGAACAGCGCATTGATTTCGCTGTGGCTGTCGAGCGGGTCCCAGTTTTCATAACGCTCCAGTACTGCCTGCGCCAGCGGGATAAACAGCTGCAGGGTGACTTGCTGACGCAGCGTGGCTTGCCCATCCATGCGGCTGTCGTGACCGAACAGTTTGTTCATCAGCGGTTCGGCCAGCGTCAGGCCTGCTTTTTGCAGACTTTGTTGCAGCGCAGGCAGAATCCACAGTTGAATCACATCCAGCAGAATATCGTCGCCCGCGACTTTAAAACCTTCACGGAACAGCAGGCGCGGGGTGATCTTGACGTTGTTGCCCTGGCCGTCATCAAGACGATATTGAGTGATCGCCAGATCGGTGGTGCCGCCGCCGATGTCGATGGAAGCAATGCGCAGGCTTTTGCCCGGCACTTCGTCGGCTTCACGCGGACGATCCGGACGTGCCATGCTGCTGAAGAAATCTTCAGCACGCCCGGCAAAGTTCACCTGGGTTTCGTTGAACAGCCACACCATCTGTCCGCAGGTGGCTTCATCCCACTCCATCTGGACATCCGGCACCGGGCGCAGGCTTTTCGCCTGGCTCTGTGTGCTGAAATCGTCTTCTGCGGGATGCCAGCCTTCAGCTTTCCACACCAACGCGATGGCTTCCTGCATGCGGCGACGGAAAATTTCCCGTTCTGGTTTTGGCATCGCTGACGGCAGCGTGAGGATCACATGGCGCAACTGGCGCGGGGCCTGGCTCTGCGGCATACGCTGGCGCTGTGCCACGCTGTTCATCTGCATCATCGCCTGGGCCAGTAGCTCACACAGCATAAAAGTCATCAGCGAACTGCGGCTGTAGCTGGCAGAGAACACCGGCAGGCGATCGTCCTCAGCAAGCGCGTGCAACGGCTGGCCTTCATCGTTCAGCAGCAGGGTGAAAGGCAGCGCGGTTGCCTGTGGCTCGTCACTGCTGCCATGGGCGTTGAAGCGCCAGCCTGGCTGATAACGTGCTTCATCCCACAGATAACGGCGCGGGCTGGAGAGACCGGTACTGCCTTCTGTGCCTGCGCGCAGCAGCGCAAGGCGGCTGGCTTCGCGACCAACGCGCGTCAGCGATGGCCACATAAAGGCGTTTTCGCGGCCACTTTCCAGCGAGAAATTCGCTTTACCAAAGCGGGTTTCTGCGAATTCGAGACGGCTGTCAAACAGCTCGTTGTAGACCTGATGCGGTTCAGAGAGGTCGCGCAGTTGCAGTTCGTAAGTCTGGCGCAGACCGTTGCTCTCTTCGGCGTGGTCTTCTACCAAAATGCCGCAGGTGTGCGAGTTACCGACGTCAAGGATGATATCCACGTTCACCGCCGGGGTTTGCAGCGAAGTGGCCTGAATGTAGATCTCGGCCAGATCCAACTGCTCACCCAGCAGTTCCAGCAGGTTGAGATAGTGAGCCTGATACTCAAACTCACGCAGCGCCTGATTCAGCTCCTGCTCGCGGCGAGACTCCAGCGCGTTAACCTGCTGCGTAAAGGTTTCACGCAGCCAGCCATCCACCCAGGTGTGGTCCAGAAACTCACCCAGTTCATAGTTGTGCCAGGCAAGGGCGAAACTCACGCCGTTTTGCGCATCGGCTTTGCTCAGACCGTGCTGTTCGCCGCCGTCCTGTTCCGGCACGATGCGGGTATCAAACGCCAGCGTAATGCGATGGGTGTTACCTGCGGCATCAGGCTGTGCCAGCGGTGCCAGGTGAAGGCGCGCCCAGTTATCCGGGCCGCCGATAAAACGGCGACCGCTGGTGCAGCGCAGCACCGGCAGCGGCAGCCACTGGTGTGCCAGCAGCGTTAAGGAATCTGCCAGTGCAATGTCCGACTCGGGACGCACCACTTCTGCTGCACCGCCATCTTCGGGATAGAGCAAAAATTTGCCGCTGTTGCCGTCCACGTTCAGCCGCAGCAGCGGTCCGTTAGCGGTTTGACGAACGAACTGGCGGCGCGCCTGCAAGGCAGGCAGACGTAAGCCAAAATCGAGAAACTGCACACCGCTATCTTCAATCAGCGTGATTTTTTGTTTGTCATCGATGAGGGGAGCCAACATGTTTACTTACTCTCACGCTTAATCGTCAACGGGAAGACCTGATCTGCGCCGTACTGCGCAGTGCAACTGGCAATACCATCACCGGCATTACACACCAGTTCCGGCATGCGGTAGCGCGATTTGTCGCTGCAGGTCGCAGTATAGCGGCTGCGAACCACCATGGTGCCGTCTACCGTCATCGCGGCAGTCACATCGGCTTTACAGCGGATGTTATCGCCCTGCGTAATGGTGGCGATGCCTTTACCGTTACGCAGCTGGTAACGCAGGCTCGGTGGCTTACCGGTTGGCAGGTTAGTTTGTCGTAATATGACGCGCCAGGTACCGTTGATAAACTTCACGGAGCCAATACGCGCATCTTCGGTGGTCATGACCAGGTCATCAGCCTTAGCCGGTTCCGTATGTTCAGCAATCACTTCTGGCGGGGCAGGTGGCGCGGCAGGCAACGGCGCGGCGCTGACGGTGGCCGTTTTTTGCGGCAGCGTCGCGGCCAGTTTTTCAGCTTTCGCGACCACCGGCGGTGGCGTGAAAACGGGTGCGGGTGCATCGGTAACCTGGGCTTGCGGTGCGGCTTCAGGCGGTGAGCTGTGCAGCCAGAACGCCACACCCGCTGCCGCCACGGCAGCGACCGGGAGCAGCAGCATCAGTGGACGCAGTGCGGAAGGGCGACGGACAGGGGGCTGCTCGACTTTCGGTTCAGGTGCAGGCACCGGCTGTGGCGCTTCAGGTTGAGGTTCAGGCTGGGCGATCTCGACGGGCTCTTCCACCACGGGTGCAGCAGCAACGGCAGGCACTTCAATCAAAGGCGCGATAACCGGTGCCACGATAACAGCGGCCGGTGGTTCAGGCAGCAACGGCGGTAAATCCTCTTCCAGGCTGTCGCGCAGGCAGCCCAGTGCGTCATCGCGTGAGCGCGCCTGTGGATCGACAAAGCCCCAGAAGGTGATGACGGGTTTGCCATCGACCAGATAAACGTACTGCTGATCCGGGAACTGCAGCGTCTTGCTCAGTAAGGCGCCAAACAGGCGCATTGCCGGATTCTCCGCGTCACGCGCGCGTAAACTTGCAGCCAGTAAATCCTGCTGATTGAGCGTCAGTAATTCCAGCGCTTTTTGTCGTTCGTGGTCGCTGGCGCCGCGCCAGGATTTCACTTTGCCGTTAAAGGGCGCATACCAGTCGAGGCGGTCACCACGCTCGTTGGCCTGGGGAATGGCGAGGCAGTTTGCCAGCGCCGTCTGACGGCGCAAACGCAGTGTTTCACGGATTTGCAGGGCGGAGGCCCAGACCGGCTGGCCGTTTTCACCCAGTGCCAGTACCGAATCCAGATTGCCGCTGCGCAGAAAAGTTTTTGCCACTCGTAGGGCCCTTATCGGTGTTTGCCTGAAGCAAAACAGTGTGTGTATTTGGCGATGCTGGTGATCTTAAGCCAAATGCAGGGAATCAAACGGCTGATAAAGGGGGAAAAACAGGGTGTTTTTCCCGCGTGTAGGCATGAGTTGCTGAAATTTTAAGCGCGTGCGCGTTGGCTCAGGACCAAATGGGTGATCATCCCGCCAATTAATCCCCAGAAGGCAGAACCAATACCCAGCAGTGAGATACCACTGGCGGTGATCAAAAAGGCGACGATAGCGCTGTCACGGTGATCGGGTTCGGCGAGGGCGCGTTGCAGACTGCCGGAGAGGGTGGCCAGCAGCGCCAGACCGGCCAGCGTGGCGATCAGCACCTGCGGCAAGGCACTTAACAGAATGGCGATCAGCGCGCCGGTAAAGCCAGTCAGCAGATAGAAAATCCCGGCAATCGCGGAGGCCATCCAGCGTCGTTTCGGATCGGCATCCACATCGTCTCCCATGCAAATGGCAGCGGTAATGGCCGCAATGCACACCGAAAAACCGCCAAACGGAGACAAGACCAGCGCAATAAAGCCGGTCCAGCCAGTGAGAGCGGAAACCGGCGGTTGGTAACCATGTGCCTGAAGGGTCGCAATGCCCGGCGCATTTTGTGAAGCCATGGTGACGAGGAAATAGGGCAAACCCACGCCAATCAGCGAGGCCAGCGTAAACTGCGGCATGATAAATTCCGGCACGCTCAGCGTCAGCGCATGCGGCGGGAAGTGAATCGCCTGTTGACCCACCGCCACCAGCACGCCGGCGATCAGGGCCAGAATGATGGCATAGCGCGGCAGCCAGCGTCGGCTTAACAGCCACACCAGACACATACTGCCACACAGCGCAAAGTTACCTTGTAAACCGGTGAAGGTGCCGATCCCGAAGCGCAGTAAAATCCCCACCAGCATCGCCGCTGCCAAAGATTGCGGGATGTGGTTCATCAAGCGGGCAAACAGTCCGGTCACGCCACTCAGTACGATCAGCGCATTGGTCGCCACAAACACGCCCACCACTTCATTCAAGGTCAGGCCCTGCACGCTGGTGGCTAACAGTGCCGCGCCCGGCGTCGACCAGGCAGCCAGAATCGGCATGCGTGTCCACACCGAAAGACCAAAAGAGGCGAGCCCCATGCCGATGCCGAGCATCGACAGCCAGCCGCCGATCTGTTCTGGCGAGGCGCCTGCGGCCTGAGCGGCCTGGAAAATCAATGCGGCAGTGCTGCTGTATCCCACCAGCACCGCAATAAAACCGGAAACCAGCATAGGGAAGGAGAAAGCGTTGCGCGAAGTGGCGGTCATCATCGGATTGCATCCTGCTGTGCGTTATAGCGCACACTATTGCACGAGTGTGTTATAACGCACAAGTGCTACACTGCGCGCGAATTTGCCAGGAGATATCATGGAAAATCTGCATCAACATTTGAGTCAGGCGTTAAAACAATTGCGCCAGGCGAACGGCTGGAGCCTGACACTGGCAGCGGATCGCACCGGTGTCAGCAAAGCGATGCTGGGCCAAATCGAACGCGGTGAATCCAGCCCGACGGTGGCGACATTGTGGAAAATCGCCACCGGTTTCAATGTTCCTTTCTCGTTTTTTGTCCAGGGCAGCGATCAACCGCCGGGTAGCGCCGCGACGTTTAGCCAGCCCAATGCGCAAATGCAGGTCAAGCCGCTGCTGCCGTATGATGCGGCATTGCGTTTTGATCTGCTGGAGGTCACGCTTGCCGGTGGCGCGCAAAGCGATTCATCAGCGCACGAAAATGGCGTCATCGAGCAGGTGGTGGTGCTGGAAGGTGAACTGCTGCTCTGCGTGGAGGGCACCTGGCGTCGTCTGCAAAGCGGCGAAGCGCACCAGTTTGCGGCGGATGTCGCACACAGTTATCGCAATCCCCTCAGCACACCGCTGCGTTTTCACAGTTTGATTCATTATATCAAGCGGCCCTGAGTGCCAATTACAAATTGATACGAAGGTAAACTACACAGTTTGCCTTCGTATTTATATACTCGCGCTTCATCAGTAAGGAGAGAAGGTGCCATGAGCGACCTGAATAGCGCGGCTGCAACTCTACGCAGCGTGAATGGCAAACTGGCGCGACGTCTGCGCGAATCGGCCCCACCGGGCGATCTCACCTGGCCACAGGTTTCTGTGTTGGGTTATCTGGTGCGCGATGGCGCGATGACGGTAACAGAACTGGCCGGGTTAGAAGGCGTGCGCAGTCAGTCGATGGGCGCGACCGTGGCCAGCTTGCAGGCGCAGGGATTAGTGAAAGGGGAAGCCGATCCGCTGGATGGCCGTAAAACCCGTTATCTGCCGACGGAAAGCTGCCTGACGCTGATCGCCGCCAATCGTGCAAAGCGTGATGACTGGCTACTCCAGAGCATGGCAACCACGCTCAATAGTGCGGAGCAGAAAATTTTACTGGCCGCTATTCCCTTACTGCAACGTATCGCCGACCAATAATCCTGAGAGGAATTCCCATGGCTTTAACAACCTTAGACGCAAAAACCGCCCTGATTGTGATTGACCTGCAGCACGGCATTGTCCGTCTTCCTGTTGCGCCTTTGTCAGCCGATGATGTGGTTGAGCGTTGTGCACAGCTGGTTAAGGCGTTTCATGACAAAAACCTGCCGGTGGTGAAAGTGAATGTCGCCGGTGGCGCACCAGGCCGTAACGAGCAGGCACGTCACAGTGGCGAACTGCCAGCCGACTGGGCTGTGCTGGTGCCGGAAATGGCGCTGAAAGCCGATGAAATTGCCGTGACGAAAAAGACCTGGGGTGGTTTCCACAACACGGATCTGCACGATCAGTTGCAGCAGCGTGGTATCACTCAGGTGGTGGTGTGCGGTATCGCCACCAGCATTGGTGTGGAATCCACTGCACGTCAGGCTTACGAGCTGGGTTACAACGTCACGCTGGCAACAGATGCAATGACCTGTCTGAACGCTGATACCCACCAAAACAGCGTTGAGCGTATCTTCCCGCGTCTAGGCGAAACGGGTTCAACGTCCGATGTGCTGGCTCTGCTGAAGTAATCTTCATTGCCATGGGCCTGCATTGACCGCGCCCGTATTGTCTCAATGGCATAAAAAAAGCCCTGCAATCTGAAGATGCTTGCAGGGCTTTTTCACAGGCGCGCGGTATCAGTTACTGAAACGCATAACTCACCGTCAGGCCAACGCTGTAGTTGCGCCCTGGCGCCGGTTCGTAATAGCGACCGTTGCTCTCATTGACGATCACAGAACCCACATAAGTTCGGTCGAACAGGTTATCTACGCGACCAAACAAGTCCAGCGTCCAGTTCTGTACCAGCCACTTATAACCCGAGTTCAGGCCAAATACGGTATAAGAGGGGGCTTTGACATCATTTTCATCGTCCGCTGCAATGTCGCTCATGTAGCGCACATCACCGCCGGCATACCAGCCTTGATCCGGTGCATAGGCTAATCCGGCATAGGCCATATTACGTGCGATGCCTGGAATACGGTTGCCGTCACAGCTGTCCGTGCCGCAGGCGTTGGAACGATAGCGCGCATCCAGCAGAGTCCACGCCGCTTTCAGGTGCCAGTCATAGCCAAACTCCTGATCCAGAGCCAGCTCCAGTCCGCGACGACGGGTTTCACCGGCATTTTTGTAGCTGGTGCGGCCTTCATAGCTGCTGTCAGAGACGATCTCGTTTTTGGTATCGGTCTGGAACACGGCTGCGGTGATTAAACCGTTACCAATACGTTTTTTGGTCCCGAGTTCAACGGTATCGCTGGTGGCAGGCTGGAGATTGAGGTTTAAACCAGACTGATCGGCTGAACGGTAAGACAACTCATTTAGCGTAGGCGTTTCAAAACCACGGCCCGCAGACACATAGGCATTCCAGCTATTATCAATCGCATATTTCAGTGAGGCAACTGGCAGCCAGCGATGATAACGGCGATTACCGCTGTCATCGGGATCGCTTGAGGTGACGTAATAATCGTTGGAGTCGAAATTCACCGTACTCAAACGTACCCCAGCATCCAGTGACCATTTATCGGTGAACTGCCACGCTGTTTGCAGATAAGGATCGAGGTTCCACATCAGGTTGCGTTCATTGCGGCGCATATCACCCTGTACGCCATAGTCCGTCACGCCGTTGCTGGTGGTAAAGTTCTGATAGCCTTTACGCTTTTCGGTCATGGTTTCATAGTCGAGACCGGCAGTCAGCGTCACAGGAAAGGTGAACACCGTATCGCGATGCGTCCAGCGCGTATCAATGCCCTGATAGTGGCGTGCCAGCGAGATCACACCGCCGGGATAGCCCGCTTTCTGCTGGGTAGCCATGGGGATCGATTGATACTGTGTGGTTTCACGCTCACCGGCGTACATCATCACGCTGAGATCGTCGTTCTCGCTCATCTGGCGCTGATAGTGCAGCCCAGCCTGCGTTTGGTCGACGGTTTTACGCGCGTTGTAGAGCGTCACGTTGCTGGCAACCTGACGCGGGTTATCTTTCCACTGCGCTTCGGTCAAACCGCCGGGATCCTGTGCATCCACGTGAACGCTGTTAAACAGCAGTGTCAGGGTGCTGACATCATCAATGCGCACCCCGAGTTTGGCGTTACCGAGGTTTTTCTGTGCCGAGCTGTGATCGCGATAGCCATGGGTGGTAAAGCGCGAAGCCGACACGGTGTAATTCACATCGCCTGCCTGGGTACCATCGCCGGTGGCCCCGCTGGCTTTGACGCTGTTGCGCCAGCTGCCATAGCTACCGTACCAGGTGCTGGCTTCCAGCGTGGTGGGTTGCTGACCGGTTTGGGTTTCGACATTAATCACACCACCCGACGAGTTGCCGTACAGGGCTGAGAAGGGGCCGCGCAGTACTTCAACGTGATCAATCGAACCAATGTCGATATTTGAGGTTTGTCCCTGACCATCCGGCATCGTGGCGGGAATGCCG
The DNA here is from genome assembly GCF_000963985.1 of Pantoea sp. BL1. Taxonomy (NCBI): domain Bacteria; kingdom Pseudomonadati; phylum Pseudomonadota; class Gammaproteobacteria; order Enterobacterales; family Erwiniaceae; genus Pantoea; species Pantoea sp. BL1. Next base: position 93,232 of record NZ_JZRH01000006.1, read on the forward strand.
TCGACATACAGGCGGATACCGCGCAGACCGAAGGTCGATCGCGAGCCAAATCCGCGCACGGAAATTTGTAAATCCTGCGCATAATTCTGGCGGTTCTGAATCTGCATGCCCGGCACGCTGGCGAGATTTTCCGAGAGGTTGACGCGTGGTGCCGCATGACGCATATCGTCACCGGACACCACACTCACCGCTGCGGGCGTATCCAGCTCTGACAAACCGGTGCCCGCAGGCGCGGCACTGACGACCATGGTATTGCTAGCATTATCCGCCGCCATCAGCTGCAAAGGGAATAATGCAGGCAGCATCAGCAACGGTGCCTGTCGCAGTAAAGCAATTTTCATTATGAAAGACCGTATAAAAGACGTGGAATGAACCAAGCGGAACATTAATCGCGCATATGTTAATAGTTTTGTCGATAAATGGTATTACATTTTCACGCTTTATATTAAATAAATGCTGTTATTTGACTGACATATTTCGGGCAGGGAGGTTGCTGTGACGTTGGGAGCGTATAGGCGGTTGGCTCACGGCTGTTTTCCTGGCAATGGGCTGAACAAGGTCAACATAAACGACTGAGCGGCCGCCTGGTAGATTCATTAGCCATAACGCTGGCGAAACTGCGATCACCTTGTCCTTACGCGTCTATCTCGTCAGTGTCATAGCGAGAGTCGGTCTTATTAAAGAGACTTAGGTTGTCGGACAGGAGGGTGGTCACTGAGCCATCGGCGAACCGCTTCGGTCTCTGATCCTACTTCTCGCACTGCCCGGGTAAGTCTTTCCTGCGTCGTATGCAGAGTGAGCGTCCAGTAAGTGATTTGCCACTGTTCAGATAATTCAATGCGCGACAAATTTGACGGGATGCGGCGCTGTATAGGGTCTTTCATTTTTTATTATCCTCATGCCTTAATCATGGATTAAACACATAATTAATTCTTATCTGATGAGAATGTGATTTTGTTTTTTTTCTGCGCCGGGGAAAGCAGATTATTCCCTATTACCTTGTTTTAGCCATTATTGGGATGTTTCTTATACAGAAACGAGAAGAATAAGCGTAACGGCAAGCATTGGCGCAAGGTTTTTATCGAATACAAGCAGGATGTCGGCGACACAAAACAGATGATTGCTCAAAATAGAGATATTAAAAGCAATCAAGCGGATGCGATTTTCATTTATAGGCTAACAAGACAACAATTTTTTAAAAATATTTGAATAGTGCTTTTTGACTGATGATTCTTCAGTCTCATCCAGTTTTTTGAGCAATTCAAAACACAGTGTTTTACGACTGAGCGTTTTTCCCGCGCTTAGAATTTCGCCCACAATTCGCCCCAGGGCTTCCTCTTCTGAAATATCTATCGGTGATGTCATGTTCTCGTCCATAACCGTTCTGTGACTCTTCGCTGCATCATTGATGCACATATCAATTCCTCTTAGGGATCACAGGCGTTCAGTGGAGCGCTATGATTAAATTTAATTAGGAAATGATTATTTCCTAATATGGCAAATGTACTAGTTCAGAACCTTCATCACCATAGTAATGGTTTTTTTCCCATTAGTCACATCCTGAACTTTACCCACCACACGCATGCCGAATGCTACGCACAGCAGTAAGCCTGCCGCAGTTTCAGCATCCAGTTGAGAGGAAATAGATCCGTCCTTCTGGCCTTCAATAATAAGCGAAACGAGAAAGTTTTGATTGCGCATCACGGCCTGCCTGACTAACTCTGACAATTCTTCATCCAGCGTTTGCAGTTCAACCGTACTCCCAACAACCAAACAACCTCTACGCCCTTCAATCTCAACCGCTGAGTCTAAATAAAATTGCAGTAATTCCTCAATCCGCGATCTGCCATCCGGGAAATGTTGCAACCGCTGACGTAAATCGGCATTACGCAGGGCAATGTAGCGTTCAAATACCCGCAAAAAGAGGGTGCGCTTATCAGTAAACGCCTTATATATACTGCCAGCCGTTAAACTCATGGCTTCGCCCAGGTCGGCTATTGATGAAGCGTGATAACCTTTCTTTCTGAATACTATCATTGCTTTATCTAAAACGTCGTCCATATCGAAGACGCGGGGTCTTCCACGTTCTCGAGTGACTTTTAAGCTTTGGTTTTCTGATGTCATCGGTAATTATTTATAGAGTGTTAGTTTCCCATTTATCATATGCGAACTTTTTCCAATAATCGAATAGCGATGAATACGAATGCTGGTGCCTTTGCCGCAATGATAAAATTAACCCGGTAAATTGTTATCCGATCCTCTTTGCCAGGTAGCGCCCAGCGCTGTTTAAAAAGCATGCTGATTAACCCTGTATCTTGTCGGGGGGGAGATTAAAAATGCCTTTCGGCGCACCTCTCGCCTGGCTGCGCGCAGAAATTTCTGTCAGTCTCACTGTTTTGTCTGAATGCATAAAAGGGAATCAAGATGAGTCAGCAACCCGTCGTGGCGGTATTAGGTTTGGGTGCAATGGGGCATGCGTTTGCCGCAAACTTACTGAAAAAAGATTTTGTGGTGCGCGGCTGGAACCGCACGCGTGCGAAAGGTGAAGACTTGCTGGATGCCGGTTTGCAACTCAGCGACAGCGCAGCGCAGGCCGTAGAGGGTGCCGATGTGGTGATCGCGATGCTGTCTGACGGCGACACCACGCGTCAGACCCTGACCGAAGCAAGCAGCGCATTGAAGCAGGGCGCGACCGTCTGCCAGATGGGCACCATTGGCGTGGAAGCTACTGATGCGCTGATCGCCGATCTGCAACACGCACGTCCGGATGTGCTCTTTATCGATGCCCCGGTTTCCGGTACCAAAGCGCCTGCCGAAAATGCGCAGATTCTGGTGATGGCCAGCGGCGATCAAAGCAAAGCGCAGGCCGCTGAGCAGGTGTTTGCGGCAATTGGTAAAGGCACACAGTGGCTGGGTGAGGCGGGTGCCAGCTCGCGTATGAAACTGGTGGTCAACAGCTGGCTGATTGGCCTGATGCAAAGTCTGGCGGAGAGTACACGCCTGGCGGAGCAGTTTGGATTCAGCACCGACGATCTGTGGAAAGTGCTGGATGGCGGCCCGCTGGCGGCACCTTACGCCAAAATGAAACTGGGTATGATCGCCAGTGGTGATTTCACCCCGCAGATGCACCTGGTATGGGCATTGAAAGATGCCAAACTGGCACTGGATGCGGCGGGTGAGAGCAAACTGCCTGCGCTGGAGAACATCGTCGATGTCTGGCAGCAGGCGGTCGATGCCGGTTACGGCGAGCAAGACCTGGCGGCGGTTTACCAATACCTGAAGCGCTAAATGAGCCAGCGCCTCAACTTCGATTTTAGCCAGCGTCCGCTGGTGCCTTATGCGCATGATTATGCGCACGGTGATGCTGAGTCGTGGCATCACCACGATTGTGCACAGTTAATCCATACCTTAAGCGGCGTAGTGAAAGTCGAAACCCGGCAGGGTAGTTGGATTGTGCCGCCGAGTCGTGGCGTGTGGTTACCGGCGGGCACCGGGCATGCACTGCACATAGTCGGAGCCGTGGCGGCACGCACGCTGTTTGTCGATCCGCTCGCACGAGCGGATCTGCCTGCCAGCTGTCAGGTGGTGCAGATTTCCCCGCTGCTGCGTGAGCTGATCGTCAGTGCACTGGCATTGCCGGACGCTTACGCCTCTGGCAGCCGCGCTGAACGCATTTATGAATTGATTCTCGATGAAATTCGCGTAATGGATGTGCTGCCGTTTGGCCTGCCGTGGCCGGAGAGTGAAAGGCTGCGCGCACTGTGCCAGCAAATTCACCAGCGCCCGGGCGAAAGCTGGACACTCGCGAGAGCAGCCAGCGAACTCTGTGTCGCTGAACGCACGCTGGCGCGCCATTTCAACCGCGAAACCGGCTTGCAGTTCAGCGACTGGGTGCGTCGCGCACGCCTCAGCGTGGCGTTGGCGCGGCTGGCGCAGGGTGAAACGGTGTTAACGGTGGCGCTCGAACTGGGCTATGACAGCCCGAGCGCCTTTAGTGCGATGTTCCGACGCGTGCTTGGCGTTACGCCGGCGAACTACTTTCCTGCGGCAGAAAAGCGTGGGCTGCGTTGAGTAACGCCTGCAATGAGGCGCGTGTCACATCATTATCGATGCCCACACCCCAGGCACGTTCGCCGCGTGCATTGGTACAGCTAATGTAGGTGACAGAGCGGCTGTCACTGCGTTTACCCAGCGTATGCTCGTGGTAATCCTCAATGCTGATGGCCAGATCATAGCGCTGGCGCAGTGCCGCTACCGCCGCCGACAGCAGCCCGTTGCCTTTGCCCTCCAGCGTCAGCGTTTGTCCGCCATCCTGCAGCCGCGCTTTAAATCGCGTTTCACCTTTCTCATCGCTGTGGCTTTCCGCGTCCAGTAACCGACGCGAAGGCTGCGTTAAGCCGTAATGCTGGCAGAACAGTTGCCACAGTGCGTGATGCGTCATTTCCTGGCCGTGATCATCCGTCTGCTGCTGCACAATACGGCTGAAGTCTTGCTGCAGCCCACGCGGTAACTGCAGCCCATGGTTTTGCTCCAGCAGCCAGGCAGCTCCGCCTTTACCCGACTGACTGTTGACGCGAATCACCGCTTCATAACTGCAACCGATATCGACCGGATCGAGCGGCAAATACGGCATTTGCCAGATGGCTTCCTGACGCGCATTACGCTCGGCAAAGCCTTTACGAATCGCGTCCTGATGCGAACCCGAAAATGCGGTAAACACCAACTCACCGGCATACGGATGGCGTGGATGAACCGGCAATTGGTTACAACGGGTCACCACTTCCAGCACCTGCTGGATATCGCTGAAATCGAGTTCCGGGGCCACGCCCTGGGTATATAAATTCAGCGCCAGCGTCACAATATCGACATTGCCGGTACGCTCACCATTACCAAACAAGCAACCTTCTACGCGATCGGCACCGGCCAGCATCGCCAGCTCGGCACAGGCCACGCCCGTGCCGCGATCGTTATGCGGATGCACGCAAATCGCTACCTGTGAACGCTGGCTAAAGTGACGGCAGAAATACTCGATCTGATCCGCATAGACGTTCGGGGTATTCACTTCCACCGTAGCGGGCAGGTTGATAATCATCGGGCGATCCGGACCCGGTTGCCAGATCGCCGCTACCGCTTCACAGATCTCCAGTGCAAATTCCGGTTCAGTAAAGCAGAACGTTTCTGGCGAATACTGGAAGGTCCAGGCCGTATCACTTTGTACTTCACATTGGGCGCGGATTTGCCGGGCACCGGCGCAGGCCAGCTCAATGATCTCCGCCTTGCTCTGGCGGAATACGCGCTCGCGGAACAACGGCGCCGTGGCGTTGTACAGGTGAATAATCGCCTGCGGCGCGCCGCGCAACGCTTCAAAGGTACGATCGATTAAATCGCTGCGAGCTTGTGTCAGCACCTGAATCGCAACGCCTTGCGGAATATGATGCTGTTCAATCAGCAGCCGTACAAAGTCGAAATCGGTTTGCGAGGCGGCAGGAAACGCCACCTCAATCTCTTTGAAGCCACAACGCAGTAGCAGCTGCCAGAATTCCAGCTTGCGCGCGCTGTCCAATGGCGTCGCCAGCGCCTGGTTGCCGTCGCGCAGATCGGTGGAAAGCCAGCGCGGTGCTTGTGTGAGCTGGCGCGATGGCCACTGGCGGTCGGGCAAATTGATCACCGGGAAGGGGCGGTATTTTTCTGCAGGGTGGTTGAGCATGAAGTCCTCCTTATGGGTCTATACTCAGTCTGGACCACATCGCCGCACGCTGCTCACGCATAACTGACAACTCGCGTTGCATAACTGACATATCGTTGTGAAGTTGCCGCAACAGCCAGGCCCCACATTCTGTGAACCCTCTCTGTCCCAACCGTTCACAACATATGTGGAGGGTGATGAGAATCGACGGCACAAAAGCGTTGTGCTGCTTATGCGCAGGATGATATTCCTCAGATGAAATCGGCATCTGGGCTTTTAGCACAACAGGGTAGTCTGGGGTTTTGCGCCAGAAGAGAAAATAGAATGAAAAGAACAGCTTTAGCCCTGTTTGTGATGCTTGCCAGTGGAACCGCTGCGGCGGAAACCGTCACACTGCGCATTGCCGACCAGAAGGGCAATATGCACGCCGAGATGGAAGCGGCGCAGCAGCTCAATAATCTCCATTATAAAATCGAATGGGCGGAGTTCCCGGCAGCGGCACCGCTGGCGGAGGCACTGAATGCGGGCGCCGTCGATGCGGGTATTATCGGTGACGCGCCGCTGCTGTTCTCGCTGGCGGCGGGTTCGCAGGTGAAAGCGGTGGCGGTAAGTAAATCTGTACCTGAAGGCTTAGCGGTATTGGTGAGCCCGGATTCAACGATCAAAACCGTGGCCGATCTCAAAGGAAAAAATATTGCCACCGGGCGTGGCTCTATCGGCCATTTTGAAGCGCTGAAAGCACTGGAAAAGGCCGGTTTGACGGATAAGGACGTCAACTTTCGTTTCCTGACACCCGCCGATGCGCGCATTGCATTGGCCAACGGATCGGTCGATGCCTGGTCAACCTGGGATCCTTACACCGCACTGGCGGAAGTGACACACACGGGCCGCGTGTTGATCAACGGCGTGGGCCTTTCCAGCGGTAACAGTTTCCTGGCGGCAACCGATGCAGCCCTTAATGATGAGGCCAAACGCGCGGCGCTGCAGGATTACGTTAATCGCCTTGCGGCGGCGGATCGCTGGGCGAACAGCCATGTTGATGCGTACTCCACCACGCTGGCGAAAATTATCGGTTTCCCAAAAGAAGCCGCGGCGAAGTCCTTTGCGCGGCGCAAGTCGCATTGGCAAGCTATCGATGATGCCACGATTGCGCAGCAGCAGGACACCGCCGACTTTTATCAAAAATATGGGCTGATCAAGCAGCGCCTCGACGTCAAACCTACCTTTTATCATGGCTTAAAGGTTGCACAGAACTAACGCTTTGTGCCCCTGGGTTTGGCGAATAAGCTGGGGGCGAGTAGCATAGCGTCCATGTTGTCTCGCTGTGTGACCCCCTATGTTATTTAAAACCTTCGATGGTCATAACGACCTGCTGCTTAACCTGTGGTTGCATCATCGTGATGATCCCGCTAATGCTTTTTTTGCCGGTATTGAGAAAGGGCATCTGGATTTTCCGCGTATGCAGCAAGGCGGTTTTGCCGGCGGACTCTTTGCGCTCTTTGTTCCGCCGCAGCGCTACATCAATGAGGTCGCGCCGCAACGTGCAAACGAGCAGTGGCAGCCGCTCGATATTCTCTGGCAACAACTCGATATCCTCAAAACGCTGGCGGCACAGTCCGCCGGGCGCGCCCGTTTATGCCTGACGACGGCGGATATTGCAGCCTGTCGCCACGAGGGTGTGCTGGCGATGGTCGCGCATATTGAAGGGGCAGATGGATTCGATGCTGATGGCGAAGATTTGCATGCTTTCTATCAGGCTGGGGTGCGCAGTATCGGGCCTTTCTGGAATTTACCTAACCGTTTCGGTGAAGGGGTAAACGGCGCTTTCCCGCATTCGCCAGATACCGGAGCGGGCCTCACCACGGCTGGTGAGCAGTTGATCGCTGCCGCTAATCGCCATCGCATGATGATTGACGTGTCGCATATGAATGAGAAAGCATTTTGGGATACCGCGCGGCTCTCAAACGCGCCGCTGGTGGCCAGCCATTCTAATGCACACGCGCGTTGCGCGCAGCCGCGCAATCTTACCGACGAGCAACTGCGTGCCATTCGCGACAGCGGCGGAGTGGTAGGGATTAATTTTGGTAACGCTTTCTTACGGCCGGATGGCAAACGCGATAGTGATACGCCATTGATCGAAATTGTTAAACATCTGGATCATTTAGTTGAAATAATGGGGCCAGAAAACGTAGCATTTGGTTCGGATTTTGACGGCATCAGTGTGCCAGATGAATTGAAAGATGTGTCTGGGCTGCCGCGTCTGTATGCGTTGCTCACTTCGCTCAGCTATGATCAAACCATGATTGAGCAGTTTGCCTGGGGTAACTGGCAGCGAGTCCTGCAACAGATTTGGCAGGATTAGCACAATTCCCTTACCGAATCGGGGTTGATCTGACCGTTACATTGGCGCAACATCAGCCCGCGTCGTGCCTTGTTGCCAGAAAATTCGTTTCCTGGTGCAAGCATTTCCAGCAGAGCCTGCTCTGCGTTATTTGTTTTGAGGAAGAAAGTTATGTGGAAAAAACCTGAATTTGTTGACCTGCGTCTGGGCCTGGAAGTGACTCTGTACATCTCCAACCGCTAAGACTTTCTGCCCGCCACTCGTGCGGGCATTTTATTTTTCATTCTGGTTATCTCTCATGTTTATTAAAGTGCTCGGTTCAGCGGCAGGCGGCGGCTTTCCGCAGTGGAACTGTAACTGCGCCAATTGCAGCGGCCTGCGCAACGGTACGATTCAGGCTCAGGCGCGGACGCAATCCTCGATCATTGTCAGTGACAACGGCGAAGATTGGGTGCTGTGTAACGCATCGCCAGATATCAGCCAACAGATCGCCCACACACCCGAACTGAATAAAAAAGGGGTTCTGCGCGGCACCGCGATTGGCAGCATCATTCTTACCGACAGTCAGATCGATCACACCACCGGTTTACTCAGTCTGCGCGAAGGCTGCCCGCATCAGGTGTGGTGTACGCCCGAGGTACATGCCGATCTCACCAGCGGTTTCCCGATTTTCACCATGTTGCAGCACTGGAACGGCGGTTTGCAGCACCATGGTCTTACGCCCTTTGAACCGTTTCGCGTTGATGTGTGTCGCGACCTGCAGTTCATTGCTATCCCGATTCTCAGCAATGCGCCACCGTATTCGCCGTATCGCGATCGTCCACTGCCGGGGCATAACGTCGCGCTGTTTATCGAAAATACCGCCAATGGCCAGACACTGCTGTATGCGCCAGGTCTGGGCGAGCCCGATGCGGTGATCATGCCGTGGCTGGAAAAAGCCGATTGCCTGTTAATTGACGGCACCGTCTGGCAGGACGATGAGCTGCTTGCCACCGGCGTCGGTAAAAACACCGGCAAAGCGATGGGTCATCTCGCGCTGGCAGAGGAGCACGGCCTGATGGCGCTGCTGGCGTCATTGCCCGCACAACGCAAAATTCTGATTCACATTAATAACACCAATCCGATCCTCAACGAGCAGTCGCCGCAGCGTCAGTATCTGACGCAGCAGGGCATTGAAGTGAGCTGGGACGGGATGGCGATTCATCTGCAGGAGAGCGCATCGTGATCATTACCGAAGCCTTATCGCCGCAAGAGTTTGAGCAGGCGCTGCGTGCCAAAGGCGCGTTTTACCACATTCATCATCCCTACCATATCGCGATGCATAATGGTGAAGCGACCCGTGAACAGATTCAGGGCTGGGTCGCGAACCGCTTCTATTACCAGACCAATATTCCCCTGAAAGACGCGGCGATTATGGCGAACTGCCCGGACCCTGCAACCCGTCGTAAGTGGGTACAGCGCATCCTCGACCATGACGGCAGCAACGGTCAGGAAGGCGGTATTGAAGCCTGGCTGCAACTCGGTGAAGCCGTAGGATTGGATCGTGAAGTCCTGCTGTCAGAAAAACTGGTGCTGCCGGGCGTGCGTTTTGCTGTGGATGCCTACGTTAACTTCGCCCGTCGCGCCAACTGGCAGGAAGCGGCCTGTAGCTCATTAACCGAGCTGTTTGCACCGCAAATCCACCAGTCGCGCCTCGACAGTTGGCCGCAGCACTATCCGTGGATTAAAGAAGAGGGTTACTTCTATTTCCGCAGCCGCCTGAGCCAGGCAAACCGCGATGTGGAGCACGGGCTGGCGCTGGCGCTGGAAGTGTTCACCACTGCTGAGCAGCAGAACCGCATGCTGGAGATTCTGCAGTTTAAACTCGATATTCTCTGGACGCTGCTGGATGCCATGACCATGGCGTATTCTTTGCAACGCCCGCCTTATCACACGGTCACCGATCAGGTGTCCTGGCACAGCACAAGACTGGTATAACATGATGAAAGATAATCTGATTCCGGCTTTCCGTCGTGGCTATCGCATGCAGTGGGAACCGGCGCAGGAGAGCCATGTGGTGCTGTATCCCGAAGGTATGGCCAAGCTGAATGAAACCGCAACGGCGATCCTTGAACTGGTCACCGGCAAACAGGATGTGGCCGCCATCATCGCCATTCTCAACAGCCGTTTCCCGGAAGCGGGCGGCGTGGATGATGACGTGAAGGAATTCCTGCAATCCGCCGTAGAACAGAAATGGATCCAGTGTCGTGAACCTGAATAAAACTGCCACGCCGCCGCTGTGGCTACTGGCTGAGCTGACTTATCGCTGCCCGCTGCAGTGCCCATACTGCTCGAATCCGCTCGACTTCTCGCAGCAGGAGAAAGAGCTGACGACTGAGCAGTGGATCGACGTGTTCCGTCAGGCGCGCGCCATGGGCAGTGTGCAGATGGGCTTTTCGGGCGGCGAACCGCTGACGCGGAAAGATCTGCCCGAGTTGATCAAGGCGGCACGCGATCTCGGTTTCTATACCAACCTGATTACTTCCGGTATCGGTCTGACGGCGAAAAAACTCGACGCCTTCGCCGATGCGGGTCTGGATCATATTCAGATCAGCTTCCAGGCGAGTGATGAAACCCTCAACGCCGCGCTGGCCGGTTCGAAAAAAGCGTTCCAGCAGAAGCTGGAGATGGCGAAAGCGGTGAAAGCGCACGGCTATCCGATGGTGCTGAACTTCGTGCTGCATCGACACAATATCGACCAGATCGATAAAATCATCGACCTGTGCATCGAACTGGAAGCGGACGACGTTGAGCTGGCAACCTGTCAGTTTTACGGCTGGGCGCATCTTAACCGTCAGGGCTTATTGCCGACACGCGAGCAGATTGCTCATGCCGAAGCGGTGGTGGCGGAGTACCGTGGACGTATGAGCGAAAGTGGCAACCTCACTAATTTGCTGTTCGTCACGCCGGATTATTACGAAGAACGGCCCAAACCCTGCATGGGCGGCTGGGGTTCAATCTTTCTGAGTGTCACGCCTGAAGGCACGGCACTGCCATGCCACAGCGCACGTCAGTTGCCGGTGGAGTTCCCGTCGGTACTGGAGCATAGCCTGGAAGACATCTGGTATAACTCCTTTGGTTTTAACCGCTATCGTGGTTACGACTGGATGCCGGAACCGTGCCGTTCGTGTGATGAGAAAGAAAAAGACTTCGGTGGTTGCCGTTGCCAGGCTTACATGCTGACCGGCAATGCGGATAATACCGATCCGGTGTGCAGTAAGTCACCGCATCACGGTAAGATCCTGGAAGCGCGCCGCGAAGCCACCTGCAGCGATATCAAAATCGCCCAGCTTCAGTTCCGCAATCGCTCCAACTCTGAGCTGATCTTCAAGCAGCGAGTGACCTGATGACCTCGCGCCAGCTGGTGTTAGCCAATGGCCTGCGTTGCCACCTGCATCATCAGGCTGGTGCGCGTGATGCCGCCGCACTGATCCGCGTGCAGGCGGGCAGTTTGGATGAACCCGATCGCTGGCCGGGTCTGGCGCACTTGCTGGAGCACCTGTTGTTCTGCGGCAGCGAGCGTTTTAAAGATAGCGAGCGCTTGATGCCGTGGGTGCAACAGCGGGGTGGGCAGGTCAACGCCACCACGCAACTCAGCCACAGCGCCTTTTTCTTCCAGCTGCCAGCAGCGGATTTAGCTGAAGGTGTCCAGCGGTTAAGCGACATGATCGCCGCACCGTTGCTCGGCCAGCAGGCGATTCGGCAGGAAGTCGCGGTGATCGATGCAGAGTGTCAACTTCTGCAACATCATGCTGAAACGCTCAGCGAAGCCGCGCTGGTGGATACGCTGGGTGGGGCTTTTCAGCGTTTTCGCATCGGGAATCAACAGTCGTTTGGTGACAGCGTCACTTTATTGCAGGCCGCGTTGCGCGACTTCCATCAGCGTTATTATCACGCAAATACGCTGGAACTGTGGCTACAGGGCCCGCAATCGCTGGAAGAATTGGCGCATCTTGCGCAACACTTTTCGGCGATCAATTCAGCAAAAAACACCCCTTCATATGTCGCAGCCACATTGCCTTCGGGCGACGTGATGTTGCAGCTCTCAGATAATGAGAGTTTCTGGCTGACGCTGATGTTATCGGGTGAGGAACCGGTTTTACGTGACAATGTCACCTTACTCAGTGTGTTCTGGCAAGATGAAGCGCCGGGCAGCCTGTTGGCCGCACTCAGGGAGGCTGAATTGTGCGATACGCTGCAGGGACAATGGCTGTGGCAGGATAAGCAGCACGGATGGTTAGCGCTGCGCTTCACTGGGCCTAAAATCAGCGCGGAGCAGGCGCAACGCATTGAGCACTGCTTCTGGCAGCATTTAGCCGCCATCAAACTTTGCACCCCTGAGCATCTCCAGCATTATTCTCAGCTGGCGCAGCACGATTTTGCCTGTCTATCGCCACTGGAACAGTTGCGTGGTCGGGCGTTAGGTTTTGCGCCTGCCGATTACGTGCCGCAGGGGTTCAGCGCTTTTATCGCTGCGCTGGCGCAGAAGCCTTGCTCACGCTTGCTCACTCAGCAGCAACTGGACTCGCCAGAAAGCATCCAGACGCAAGGTTTCACGCTGCTGCGCAAAAAAGGGCTGCCGCGCAGCCTGAGTCCATTCTCAACGCCCGCATTTTCTTTCTATCCCGCTGCGCACCAGGCCGTATTGCCCACATTGTCGCCGATAGCGATGCCCCTGCCGCGTATCGCGCCACGACAACAGGTTGAGACCTTGCTGTTGCGGCCGGCTTTTTATCATACGCTGAGTGATGAGGATGCGCAGGCGCGGCAAACCCGACTGCGTCCGGTGTTGGCGGCGTTGCGTCATGCAGGAGGAAGTGGCAGTTGGCAGCAGAAGCAGGGAGGTTGGCAGTTAGTGCTGAATTTGCCAGTCTCTGAGTCACCCGCTTTGCTGGCCGTGCATCATGCACTTGAGGCATTGAATCTGGCTCCCGATGCAAAACCGCTGGCGCCTGCGCAAAAGATCGTGATTCGACAGCTGCTCTCAGCCTTGCCTGTTCAATTGATTGCTCCCACCAGTGATACCCCATGGCTGGCGGCGTGGTGTGGCAAACACGGGCTATTACATCAGCGTGTGTCCCATCTGCTGAGCAACTTCGCGCCTGGTTTGGTAAGCAGTGCACAGCCGCCGCGCTTGCAAAGAGGTATTAAGCCGATCTCTTGTACCGGAGGCGATCAGGCGCTGCTGCTGTTTATTCCGCTGCCGATTGCTGATGAACGGAATTTAGCGGCACTGCGCGCGCTCTCATTGTTTCTGGAACCGCGCTTTTTCCAGCGACTGCGGGTCGATCAGCAAATAGGCTATGTGGTGTCGGCGCGCTACCAGCGCGTGGCGGATGTCGATGGGCTAATGCTGGCACTCCAGTCGCCACAGATTCCCTGGCAAACGCTGCTTGGACACTGCAAACGCTTTTTACGTGAGACCGTGGCTGATCTGAACGCTATCGCGCCGCCAACTTTCGCGGCCTGGCAAGCCACACTGCGCGAGCAGTGCGATATCCGCGATAACGCGGAAGCCGCACTGCAGGGGTTACGACAACAGCAGGCATTGCCGAATCTTACGCCTGATGCGATTGCATCCCTGACGCTGCCCCTTATCCAGCAGCTTTATCACCGCTTATTACGCGAACGCCGCCGCTGGCGAATACTGATTAATCAAAGTTGAAAAGCGATACCCTGCACCAGCGTCAGGGTGCGTTTCAGCTAAAAATGAGGCGCTCTTTGGATCTGCCTTTACGCCCAATACTTCTTCTTACTGGTCTTGCCTACACCCGGATTGCAGCTGTTGGTCGGATCCAGTTGCTTCCAGTGCGCCACATGCTCGCACGATGCCTGATAGAGATGTCCCACATTATGCTCAGCCGGGTACTTCGCACCACGCTGTTCAAGATAGACTTTGACCGCTTCTTTAAACGCCTTCGCATCCACCCCTTCCTTCAGCACATAATCCTGATGATTCACATAACAGAAAAAGTGCCCGCAGCAGGAATCGACCTGCACCTGTGCCGCTAAGTGATCCGGCAAGGTTAAGCGCCAGGCATCGTCATTGCGGCGCAACGCCACGTCGAAGGCCACCAGCCTTTCGTTCGGGTTATAACCCAGCGCATCACAATAAGAGATGGTGCACCCGCCTACGCCAAAACGCACCAGGAAGGCATCTGCGCCTTCGCGGGCATCACAATGGAAAAAGCCGCCGGAATGCCCGGCAAAAAATTGCTGCAACAACGTCTGCAATTCGTTGGTCTGCTGCGCATCGACTTTGATCATCAGATGATGTTGATATTCGTCGCGATAAGCCATGATGCGCGGGGCAATAAAGCTGGGTGTGAGCTGGTTAAAGCATTGCAGCGCCCGATCAACAAAATTGCGTGGCAGGAAAGGCAAATGACTGACACGGACATCCCATTTCGCTTTATTGCCCATCATTTTAGGAATGGCCTGTGGACCGAATTTACGGATCGCCAGATACATATGTTTGGCGTATCGCACGGTTAAATCGAACGCGTTGCGATGAATGTACTCTGCCTGCAGCGGCAGTTCGCTCATTTCGGTGAGAAGAAAACGGCGTAACGCCACCAAAACACTCTCATCATGGGTGCCGACATAAAAGGTGTCGCTCCCCGCGCTCGCTTCAAAGGTGGGCAGCCGCACAGCAAACACCACCACTTTTCCTGCACTGCCGGAACTGTCGTGCAGATAACGTAGGTCGCCGTTGAAGCGAGCAGGGGAATCAGCGCGGACATCCCGCAGACGGTCTGCGTAATCATCAGCCCAGATTTTGCCGTCCCAATCGGCCTGGTCGCCGGTCTGATACTGCTGCTCAGTCAGACTCTTCAGCATCGCCTCCGGCGTATCACCCAAATCGATACCAAGGTGATTGACCATCTCTAAGCGTCCATCATCATGGATACGGGCAAACAGTGATTTTTCAGTAAAGGCGGGGCCCCGGCGAATCAGTGAACCGCCCGAGTTGTTACAGATGCCTCCCACGACAGAAGCACCAATGCAGCTGGAACCAATCACCGAGTGCGGTTCGCGTCCCAACGGTTGCAGCGTGTGCTCCAGTTCGGTCAGGGTGGTACCGGGGAAGGCGATGACCTGTCGCGCTTGATCGATGACCTGTACGCCCTTGAGCTGGCGGGTGCTGATGATCACCACGTCGCGATCATAATCATTGCCATCCGGGGTTGACCCGCCGGTCACGCCGGTATTCGAGGCTTGCATCAAAATAATGACGTCCTGTGCCACGCATACCTTTAGGCTTTGCCACAGTTGCAGCAAGTTTTGCGGCAATATCACTGCCAGTGCCTCACCGCGACCGACACGAAATCCCTTGGTGTACCAGGCTTTATCATCGGCATGGGTCAATACCTGTTTGCCGCCCACTATGCCAGCGAGCTGACGCAACATCTCCTGCGAGTTGGTCATGTTTTCTCTTCTTCGTCATTTATTTGCTGCGATATTGGACAGCCAGATAAACGTGACGTCAATCATTCATCGGTACTGATCAACAAATAACGCACTGAATCATTATCCCTTTATCCTTCATGGAGAAAAGTCGGCGAACTGATAAAAATGCGTGGGCAATCACAATTCAGATCGAAAGAAATTCAGATGAAAAGGCGATGACAGGTTCGGTGCGTATTCTACGATTAAAAAAATATAACCAAATGATTTTATTGGTTTTATTAAATAACGGGCAAAATTCGCAATGTGATTAATATCACAAAAAACAGCGTTTATTTATGCTTGTCAACGTTACGAGGAATGAAATACATGGCAAAAATGTGATCTTCGTTGCAAATAGAAAATCCGTTCACCGGAAGAATGAATGTCAGACGTGCAGCATACGGAGTGATGACAATGAGAATTGGCATAGTGATAAGCGGTGGCGATGTTACCGGAATAAATAACTTTGTGTTTCAGATATCACGTATGACGCAGGCGGATATGGTGTTATTTAATGGCGGCATTCCCGGTTTATTAGAAAATCGCCATCAGGAAATGTCGCAGCGCGATCTGGTGGATTATGCCATCACTTCAATTCCCGTGATGCAATCGGGACGAACCACGCGAAAATTAATTCGCCCTGAGTATGAGGTGATCGCCAAACAACTCAAATCGCTACGCATCGATGTATTAATTATGGCCGGGGGTGATGGTTCATTACAGTTTTTACATACATTAAGCGAATTCGGTGTAAATTGCTTTGGTGTAGGCATGACCATTGATAATGATGTTTTTGGCAGTGACTACACCATTGGTTTCTCTACCGCTTGTGAGCAAGTCTTAAAAGAAGTATCGAAATTAAGAAATACCGGCCGCGCGTTAACCGGTCGTGTATTTATGGTTGAGTTGCTCGGCGGCTATTGTGGCGAACTGACGCTGCAATCGGCGATCAAATCCAATGCTGATTTCGCGCTGATTCCGGAGTGCCAGATCCCGGCGCAAGAACTGGCAGAACGCATCACGCAGCGACTTGCCGCGCAGAACAGCGTGGTGATTCTCTGCTCTGAAGGCTACACCCGCGAATACTCGCCGGGCTTTCAGGGCGCGATTGATACCTTAATTAAACAGATTGAGCCGCTGATAGGGGTACGAATTCGTAAAACTATTATCGGTTACGGCTTGCGTAGTGGTGACCCGACCTGTGAAGAGATTTATCAAGGCACCATTATGGCCAGTGAAGTTGCGCGCTGTATTCAGTCGGGGATGCGCAACAAAGCGGTGATTATTAATGGCAGTAATCGACCGATACCGATTGATCTTATAAGCATGAAAAAACGCCTGGTTGATACCGAAGGGCATCATTACAAACTCGCTAAACAACTGCATATTCTGTGAGGAAAACGCCATGCTGAAAATATTATGTGTCTGTGGATGTGGTCTGGGTTCTAGTTTCGCCATCGAAATGAGTGCCAAATCCGTATTAAAGAAACTCGAAATTGAAGCGGATATTGATCACACCACTATTTCAGAAGCCAATGCTTTTAAATCCGACATGATTCTCACTCAAAAAGCATTTGCGGATGTCCTTAACGCGGATGCCAGCCCGGAACAAATTAAACGGGTGATTATTCTCAACAAGCTGACCGATAAAGCTGAAATTGAGGAAAAAATCGTGGCGTTTATGAAAGAACGTAATCTGAAGGTTGCTAACCATGAATAGTGTGATCAACTTCCTGGTAAAAGACTTATTAGGGCAGGCATCAATTCTGATCGCCTTTATTGCTCTGATTGGTCTGCTACTGCAGAAAAAATCAGCAGGTAAGGTGGTGGAAGGCACCTTTAAAACCCTGCTGGGCTTTTTAATCATGATGGCGGGTATCAATATCATAGTCGGTACGCTGACCTTCCTGAATACCATCTTCACCCACGGTTTTGGCATGAAGGGCTATATCACCGATGTGGCCGCCATTGCCGGATTAGCAAGCCGCGAGTTGGGATCAGAAGTAGCGCTGACATTGTTGGTGATCTTTATCGTCAACATCATCATCGCGCGTCTGACGCCGTTCAAATACATCTTCCTCACCGGCCAGGCGCTGCTGTGGATGGCAACCATCGGAGCGGTGATCGGCTATAAAGCCGGGCTGACGGGTTTACCGCTGATCCTAACAGGCGGCATCTTCGGCGGCATTATGGCGGTCGTGATGCCAGCGCTGGCTCAGCCGGTGGTGCGCCGAATCACAGACTCTGATGACGTGGCACTGGGACACTTCTGCACCATCGGCTATCTGCTGACGGCGGCAGTGGCGAAGGTGGTCGGTAAAGGCTCGCGCTCAACGGAAGATCTCAAGCTGCCAGACAACTTCAAGTTCCTGCAGGACACCTATCTGTCGATGGCAGTGGTGATGGTACCGATGTACCTGATCCCGGCAGTGGCAGCAGGCCCAGAATTTATCGGCCAGTACAGCAACGGCATGAACTACCTGATGTATGCCTTTATGCAGTCGATACAGTTCGTCGCCGGCGTGTTCGTGCTGTATAGCGGCGTGCGTTTACTGCTCAACGAGTTGGTGCCAGCGTTCCGTGGCATTGCGATGCGCCTGGTGCCAGATGCAAAACCCGCGCTCGACTGTCCGGTGATGTTCCCTTACGCACCCAATGCCGTGATCGTCGGCTTCCTGGCGACAACTCTGGGTTCCGTGGTCGGCATGCTGGTGTTCCCCATGTTCGGTCTGGCGATGATTCTGCCTGGCCTGCTCACCAACTTCTTTGCCGGTGGCACCGCAGGTGTATTCGGTAATGCGCTGGGTGGACGTCGTGGAGCGATGATTGGCGGTTTTGTTCATGGCCTGTTCATCACTTTCCTGCCGGCCATATTGGTGCCAATGCTCGAAAGCTACGGCTTCACCGGTGTGACTTTCAGTGACTCTGACGTCATCAGTACCGGATTGGTATTGGGCCATGCTTTCCAGGGCAACTGGTTGTTCGTCGCACTCTTTATTGTCTTTATCACTCTGATCGCCTGGTTTGTTAACGGAAAATCCCCTAAATCCCACGAGGAAAAGCTTCATGAAACTTTATAACTTTACCGATCTGTTACAGGTGGCTAAACAACGTGAATTTAAAGCGCTTGGTTCCTTTAATTTGCACTGCCTGGAAATGTTACCGGCCTTTTTTAAAGCAGCAGAGAAAACCAACAGTCCATTAATGATTCAGATCTCAACCGGCACGGCGAAATATCTGGGACATAAATTATTAGTGGATGCGATTCGCTCGTTATCTGAAAGCCGTAATGTGCCAACGTGCCTGCATCTCGATCACTGTTCAGATCTCGATGCGATTCAAACGGCACTGGATGCAGGATTCAGTTCCATTATGTATGACGGCTCGCATTTATCGATTGAAGAGAATATTGCCAATACGCGTCGCGTGATTGATATGGCGCGCCCGTTGCACGTCTCAGTAGAAGCGGAACTGGGTGCGATTGGCGGCTCAGAAGACGGTAAAGAAGTCGAAATGAACGATGCTTCCTTCACCACCGTAGATGATGCCAAACGCTTCGTCGAAGAAACCGGCGTGGATATGCTGGCCATCTCCATCGGCACCGTACACGGATTGTATACCGGTAAGGCACACATTCAGCATCAGCGTCTGGCGGATATCACGGATGCCACCAAAACGCCTCTGGTACTGCATGGCGGCACCGGCGTAAGCGATGACGATATGCGTCTGGCCGTGCGCAGCGGTATCGAAAAAGTGAACGTCGGCACGGAAATGAATGTGCAGTGGGTGGCAAACTGCAAGCAGACGTTTGAAAAAGGTAAAGTGAATGACAGCGTACGCAACTTCCTGGTGCCCGCTAATGATGCCGTCACCAATGTGCTGGTAGAAAAGATTTCACTGTTCCGTTAAGTACGACTCACTCATGACGTAATAAACCTGAGGTGCCCTGGCGCCATTCGGGGCAGGAGACGCTATGTTTGGATTCTTGAAAAAGGGCTCGGATAATAAGAGTCAGGATTCACAAGAAATAGATCTTCAGGCAGAAACCATCAGTGGAAAAATTAGCGAGCTGGAACAACAGCTCGCTATTAATCCGCAAGCGGTCGATGCGCAGAAACAATTAATGCTGGAATATAATCGTGCATTAAATATCTTTGCGAAAAGCCGCCGTTTTCGTCAGGAAATTGATCCGCTGTTCGTTAAAATTGATGAACTGCGTAATACCATCCGCAAATCAATTTAAGGAGGCAGTATGAGTATTAAGCGACTGCTGCAAGAAGCGAATGCGATTCAGGTGGGGATCAGCGCCACGGACTGGCGCGAAGTGATCGCGCTCGCCGCACAACCGTTGGTGAGCGGTGGATATGTGAAGGATTCCTATCCGGAGGCGGTGATAGCCAATACCCTGACGCACGGCGCTTATTATGTGTTTGAGGAAGGGATAGCCATTCCGCATGCGCGTCCGGAAACGGGCGTGCTGAAAGATTGCTTCAGCATGATTGTGCTGGATGAGCCGATCTCTTTTGAGGGGAGTGACAAAGCCGATATCGTCATTATGTTCGGCGCGCGCGACAGCAATGCGCACATCGAAGAGGGCATTCGCGCGATTGTCTCACTATTGGAAGATGAAGAGACGCTGGTGCGGTTACGTCAGGCCAGCAGTGTGGCGGAGGTGATAGAAATCCTATGACTTCTCACACTGAAGAAAAGATGGTGGTGCTGGTCAACGGCATTCCCGCGTCGGGGAAAAGCACCCTGACACGGGCTATGGCGGACCGGTTTGGTTTTCCGGTACTGACGCTGGACAGCCTCAAAGAACCTTTTATGGCCAGTTTCGCGCCGGTGGATCGCCTGCGTAACCGTCAGTTGGGTTGTGCGGCTTATCAGGCGATCTGGAAGGTGGTCGGACAGGCTCCCACCTGCTGCGTATACCTGATTGACGCCTGGTTCGGCTTCCAGCCAAAAGAAGTCTTGCAGCAAGGATTAGAGCAGGCGGGTATCACTCGGGTGCTGGAGCTGTGGCTGGCGATCACCCCTGACGAAGCGGTAGCGCGTTATCAGTCACGACTGACCGATCGCATGCCGGGTCATCCAGGTGCCGAGTATCTGCCTGAGCTACGTAAGCTGGCGGAAACGGCGCAGCCGATGGCGCTCGGGCCGGTGTTGCAACTCAATGCCGCCGATCCGGATGAAGCGGCGGCGAGTGCCTGGTTGCAGCGTCAGCTGCGGCTGCCGGTGAGTGCTCAGCCCGCTTTGTCTGCATCAGGTTAAAAGAAGTCCGCCAGTAAGGCGCTGAACTGTTGATCGTGTTGGCGATCGTCAGCCAGCTGGCGGCAGATTTCCCCTAAGGCCCGATAGAGTTGATCGGTGGCCAGTTCGCCCTGATTAAGCGTGGCAATCTCATCCATCTCCGCCGCCCAGCGCCAGGCTTTTGGCAGCATATCCGGGGCGGCTTTTTCCATTCGCTTCAGTAACGCCTGCTGGCTCTCCTGCATCTCTTCACGCAGTGCATCGGCGGCACCCACTCGGCTGGCATTGATCAGCATCGCCGAGGTCAGCAGAGTGATGCCTTTATTAATCCCGGCATAAGCCATCTTCAATGCTGAGGCGGCGCCGTTCTCAGCGCCCATCACCCGCACCCGCAACCCATAATCACTTAACTGCGCCAGTTTTTCGGCATGTGGCCCTGCAAACCAGAATCGCGGTCCGGAAGGATTCTGCTCGCCAGGCGGCAAGCCAATTATCGCCGCATCGGCAAAAGGGGTACCGGTGCTTTCAATCACCTGAGCCACTCGTTTGAGCGTCTCCGGACTGATGGCGTTGCAATCCACATACAACGGTTTGTGCGCGGCGGCTTGTAAAAGCGGAGCCATCTGTTGTGCCCAGCTGAGTGCCGATTCGGGCGGCAGAATCGACAGAATCATATCGGCCTCACAAAGCGCCTGTGCGCTGCAGTTGGCGATATTGGCCTGTTGGGCACACTGTTGTGACTGGGCTGAGCGTTCGCTCAGCGGAGCAATCACCCGCGCCCCATGCCGGGCAAGTACAGCACCGATGGCCGCGCCCATAGCGCCCGGTGCGGCAATAGCAATCGTCTTCATTACGGTCACTCCTTTAGGCATTAACTTCTCAGTATGGAACGCGCTAAAAAGTTCGTGGTCAGGGAAGTGCAAGCAAATACAACCGTCCACCCGCAGCGGTTTTGTCCGGCACGGTTATTGCTGCTGGTGGTGGCGCAGCGGGTGATTTGGCGGGGCAGAAAGCAGGCCAGACACGCTTGTGCTAATTCACAGCCGTGATAATAACCGCATGATTTGACAAGGCATATTTCACACGCTCAACCAGGCTTGTTGAATGTTTTGCATGATATAGCCCATCCATCAAGGAGACTCTATGAACATTGATTTGCACGGTAAAACCGCGTTAGTGACGGCATCAACGGGCGGCATTGGTTTTGCGATCGCTCAGGGATTGGCTGAGAGCGGTGCCGAAGTGGTGCTTAATGGGCGCAGTGAAGACTCGGTGAGCCGGGCACGTGAGAAGCTGAATGGATTGGTGGTTGGCGCCAAAATTCATACTTTTATTGCCGATCTCGGCAGCGCACAGGGCGTAAAGCAATTGCTGAACGGATTGCCGCCCATTGATATTCTGGTCAACAACGCCGGAATTTACGGCCCGCAAGACTTCTATGCCACCGATGACGATACCTGGGAAGCTTACTGGCAGACCAACGTAATGTCGGGTGTGCGACTGTCCCGCGCTTTGCTGCCGGAGATGGTGAAACGCGGTTGGGGGCGCGTGGTGTTTATCTCTTCTGAATCGGCGCGCAACATCCCC
The DNA here is from genome assembly GCF_000963985.1 of Pantoea sp. BL1. NCBI lineage: Bacteria > Pseudomonadati > Pseudomonadota > Gammaproteobacteria > Enterobacterales > Erwiniaceae > Pantoea > Pantoea sp. BL1. The sequence continues at coordinate 115,584 of NZ_JZRH01000006.1, forward strand.
GCGGATATGGTGCATTACGGTGTGACCAAAACCGCACAACTCTCGCTGGCGCGTGGGCTGGCGAAAGTCGCAGCAGGGAGCGGCGTGACGGTAAACAGCGTGCTGCCTGGCCCCACCATCTCAGATGGTTTTGCAGCAATGATGGAAGACGAAGTCAAACGAACCGGAAAAACGCTAGAAGTACTGGCGAAAGAGTTTGTGATGGCGCAGCGTCCGAGTTCGGTGATTCAGCGTGCAGCCACGGTGGAAGAGGTGGCAAATATGGTGGTATACGTGTGCTCGCAACAAGCTTCGGCCACCTCTGGCGCGGCACTGCGCGTCGATGGCGGAGTGGTGGATGATATTGTTTAATCCACAGTAAATTGCCAGTCCGTGTCGCAGCGTAACGTATTACGTGCTTCTTAAGCCCCATGAGGGCTGAGTGGTGCGCATAGACTTCGCTGCGACAACGCCACGATTAACCTCAGCCAGACAAAAGTTTACACAGCAACGCTTGGTGTTTCTGCTGCATGTGCTTAAAATGCCCGCACTTTACTCTGGGGCGATGGCATGACCAAATCAGCACAACGCGCAAAATGGATTCTGGCACTGCTTTGTCTGGTGCTGGCATTTTGTCTCGCCCAGCGTAGCTTTAATCTGCCCAATGCTTCTCAGGCGCAGATCAGCGCCTCGTCGTTCAGCGATCACGACCAAATCGGTGGCGAAAAAATCTGTTCCATCAGTGCAAAATCACTCCACGCTGCGGCCCCGATTATCGACAGCGTCATGCCGTTTCTGTTGATGGTCATCGCCTTACTGACCACGCTCTTCTCGTCTAAACCCACATCAGGTTATCGTCGTGAGCCTCTCTTTCCGCCCGTACAGCGGCGGCATCTGACCTTCTGCGTCTTTCGGGAATAACGCTACGCATCCCATCGCGTAAACCTTGTTATTCACCGGAGAAAAATTGATGAATCTCTTTATCAGGAGCTTGTTGCTCCTGCTGGTCAGCTGCACGAGCATGGTGCACGCTGCCGACACAGGCTGGCTGCGTAATGCACAAAACAGCCATGCAGAAGTGCGCTTACGCAGCGCGAGTCATGGTGCTGATGCGCAAATATTACTGGATATCCGACTGGAAAACGGTTGGAAAACGTACTGGCGTTCGCCGGGCGAAGGTGGCGTGGCCCCGGAAATTCGCTGGCAAACGCCCGCCAGCAACGCCACATGGTATTGGCCTGCGCCTGCTCGCTTTGACGTGAGCGGGCTCACCACCCAAGGCTACAAAGGCAATATCACGCTGCCGATTGAGCTTGAAGAGGTGTCAGATAAAAAACTTGCCGGCACACTCACACTCTCGACCTGTAGCGATGTCTGCATTCTGACCGATTTCCCCTTCACTCTGGATCTCGACCAGCAGGCTGCCCCCGATTTTGCCCGCGATTACGCCCAGGCGATGGGGCAGATCCCCGCTGAAAGCGGTTTGACCGATCAACTCGACGTCAGCAACGTCAATGGCGAACTCCAAATCCGCGCTCAGCGTCAGGGTGGATGGACTAAACCTGAGCTGTTCTTCGACTATCCGCAAGGCAGCATGCTGGCTGCACCGCAGATCACGGTGAAAGGCGACATCCTCAGCGCGCGGGTTGCGGTCACCGATGAGTGGGGCGAAGCGGCACCCGACTTGCGCGGTAAAACGTTGTCGCTGGTGGTGGTTGACGCGGGTATCGCCCAGCAAAGTTCGGTAATCATCGGCGCTCAGCCCCTTGTCTCCGATAGCACATCACAAACCCTATGGTCAGTGATATTGCTGGCGCTGTTGGGGGGATTGATCCTCAACCTGATGCCATGTGTGCTGCCGGTGCTGGCAATAAAACTCAGCGGTCTGGTGCAGCAACAAGGCCAATCGCGGCGTCAGACCCGGCAGCAGTTTCTTGCCTCCAGCGCCGGAATCCTGTTCTCGTTCCTGCTGCTCGCGGCGTTGATGACCGGCCTGCGGCTGAGTGGACAGGCGTTGGGCTGGGGCATCCAGTTCCAGAGCAGTGGCTTCCTGCTGGCGATGGTGCTGGTGATGTTCTTCTTCACTGCCAGTCTGTTTGATTTGCTGCATTTCCGTTTACCTTCAGGTCTTAACACCCGACTGGCAACGCAGGGCGGTAGCGGGTTGCTGGGGCATTTTGGTCAGGGGGCTTTTGCCACGTTACTGGCGACGCCGTGCAGCGCACCGTTTCTCGGAACCGCAGTGGCCTATGCGCTTACCGCACCCTTGCCACAGTTGTGGTTGCTGTTTGCCGCATTAGGTATCGGCATGAGCCTGCCATGGCTGTTGGTCGCGGCGTTGCCAGGTTTGGCGCGCTGCCTGCCTCGTCCGGGGCGCTGGATGGTTCATCTGCGTACCCTGCTTGGTCTGTTAATGCTGCTCGCCACTTTCTGGCTGGTCACACTGCTGATCCCACACTGGGGTGGATCTTTTGCCATGATGCTGGGTGGTGTATTGCTGCTGGTGCTGTGTGGCTGGTTAATTCAGCGTCGGGCGCTGCAGCAAGCCGGAGTGGTGTTTATCACCCTGACGTTGGTGGGGGCGGTATTCCTGATGACGCGCATTGAGCCAGAGGAGGAAACGCTCTACTGGCAGCCGCTGACCGAAGCGGCGATCAATCAGGCACTGGAGCAAGATAAGCGCGTGTTTGTCGATGTCACCGCCGACTGGTGCATTACCTGCAAGGTGAATAAATCCCGGGTGCTGAATCAACCTGACGTGCGCGCCGCGTTGAAAGCCGATGATGTGGTGCTGCTGCGCGGTGACTGGACTCAGCCTGACCCCGCTATCGGTGAATTCCTGCGCAAGCGCGACCGCGTTGCCATCCCTTTTAACCAAATTTATGGCCCGGCACTGCCGCATGGCCACATTTTGTCACCGCTGCTGAGTCGTGAAGCGGTGATTTCGACTCTCTCTGAGGCTAAAAAATGATGAAAAAATCCCTGTTACTGTCCCTGATGTTTCTGACCCTGCCTGCACTGGCGGCGGCACCGTTTACACCTGAACAAGAGGCACGCATCAAACAGCTGATTCGTGAAACGCTGGTGCAGAATCCGGCGATTCTGGCCGAAGCAGCTGATGCCTTTGATAAAGAAGCGGCGAAACAGCAGCAGAGCGTTGTCGCGCAGATGGTGAAGAAAAACCACGATGCCCTGTTCAATGATGCCGGTTCGCCGCGCATCGGGGCAGAAAAACCGGCGCTGACGCTGGTGTATTTCACTGACTACAACTGCGTGTTCTGCAAGAAATTCGATGCGGATATTGAGAAGCTGCTGAAAAGCTATCCACAGGTGGCGGTAGTATTAAAACCGCTGCCGTATCGTGCCGAAACCTCTTTGACATCCGCGCGTTTGGCATTGACGGTTTGGGAACAGCAACCTAAAAACTTCCTGAAACTCCACGAGCGCTTAATGGCGAAAAAGGGCAACCACGACGAAGCGAGCATTGCCGCAGCGCTGGATAAAACCGGTATCAAGCTGAAAGAACCCAGTAAAGCCAGCCTCGACACCATCAATGAGAATCTGACGCTGGTGCAGCAGTTAGGTGTACAGGGCACGCCTGCTACGCTGGTGGGCAATGAGCTGATCAGCGGCGCGGTGCCTTATGCGCAACTGGAAGCCGCAGTGAAGGGCGCGTTGCAGGCGAAACCATGATGCGTCTCAAGCGCTGGCTGCGTGAAGCCGCAGTGCTGGTGCTGATCGCCGCGGCGATAATTTGGGGTATGGATTGGCTGCGCGCCCCGCAGCTGCCAGCCGATCTGGCACAACAGCCGCTGACGACGATCAATAGCGAAGTTAACCTGGCCACGTTAAGTCAGGATAAGCCGGTGCTGGTGTATGTGTGGGCCACCTGGTGTGGGGTGTGCAAACTCACCACGCCCACGGTGGCTGCGCTCAGCCAGAACGGTAAGCAGGTGGTGACCGTGGCACTACGGTCGGGTGATGACCAGCGTGTCGCCACCTGGCTGGAGAAAAAAGGTCTGCAGGGCCCGGCGGTGAACGATGAAAACGGTGCAGTGAGTCAACGCTGGGATATCAACGTGACGCCAACCTTTATCGTGTTACAGCGCGGCAAAGTGGTTAGCACCACCACCGGTTGGAGCAGCGCCTGGGGACTGAAATTGCGTCTAGGGTGGGCTGAAAAATTTCACTAACGCGTAAGTGAGTGTCATATCGCGCTAAGCAGCGTATTGACGCACAAATAAGGCTTTTGCTTAGTAAAGCTGTCACTTTTCCAAGTGGCAGCTTTTTTTTGCGCACTGGGGCGGCTGCCATCCTGTCCATCCTGAGCTACCCGCCATATTTGTAGCCTTTTGACATCACGTACAGATGTTAATGAGCGGCCCCAGACGGCGCTAACGCCGATCGTTTAACGGGCAAGCGGCAATCCAGCAGGCACGCATGCACTCCCCAGGGATGCACCTGCATGTGTATCCGCTATCTACCGCGACCCGAGAAAATCCTCGCGCTGTGGCGTGAAGGTATCCAGCAGCGTCCCCGCCTCCAGACAGACGCAACCGTGCACCACATTAGGCGCTTTATATAATGTGTCTCCCGCGCCGACTTCCTGCGTAACCCCATCAATCGTAAAAGCAAAACGGCCGGCCAACACATAGGTCAGTTGCTCATGGGGGTGATGATGCAATGGCCCCACTGCATCCTTTTCAAAGGTCACTTCGACCGCCATCATCCGCCCCCCGTGGGCCATGACGCGCCGCGTCACGCCGTTGCCGAGGTCTTCTTTAGTCGTCGCGCTTTTATAAATAAACATCGGTTTTCCTCACCAGTGACTTCATCAATGTGTGACAGATCTCACATCGAAAGGGACATTTCAGGGCTGCATTTTAGCGCACCTTGATTAAAATGAAACGGTGTTTCAAATTAATCTGAGGATGGATCATGAAAATCGCTTTGATGATGGAAAATAGCCAGGCCGCTAAGAACGCAACCGTATGGAAAGAACTGCAAACTGTCGCGCAACCGCTCGGCCATCAGGTGTTTAACGTCGGCATGAGCGACGAGCAGGATCATCATCTGACTTATATTCACCTCGGCATCATGGCTGGACTGTTGCTGAACAGTAAAGCGGCTGACTTTGTGGTCGCAGGTTGTGGTACCGGGCAAGGAGCGTTGGTGTCGCTCAACCTGCATCCCGGTGTCGTGTGCGGCTACTGTATCGATCCCGCTGATGCTTATCTGTTCGCGCAAATTAACAACGGTAATGCGCTGTCGCTGCCTTTCGCCAAGGGTTTTGGTTGGGGAGCCGAGTTGAATCTACGCTTTATCTTCGAGAAAGCCTTCACCGGCGAAAAAGGCTTAGGCTATCCGCCAGAGCGTAAAGAACCGCAGGTGCGTAATGCGGGCATTCTCAATCAGGTGAAAGCCACGTTGCTGAAAGAAGATTACCTTGATTCACTGCGCGCACTGGATCCTGAACTGGTGAAAGCCGCCGTTGGCGGTGCTCGTTTCCAGGCGTGTCTGTTCGAACACGGACAGAATCAGGACATCGTGCGCTTTGTTCGTGATCTGCTGTAACGATGGGTTGCGTTCAGCCGAGATAATTTTGTCTGGGTATGCAGGTGCGCCTGAATGCGCGCCTTGCAGAATCGAACCAAGCCATCTTATGGATGGTTTGGTTCTTAAGATCGATGAGTTAAGCCTATGATCTGGCCAGACTGACTTTTTCAAAAAGGCCGTTTTCTTTCATCTGCAAGGGGACGGGCCGCAGCGCCTCTGCTGCGGCACCAGACTGCGTTATCACCCCATGCTTAATTGATGCTTTAACAGGTCCCATTATTTAAGCCCGGCTCGATTCCACCAGCATGCGCGTATAGGGCATCTGAGCACCATTCCGCACCAGGGTTTCCACATCTAATGTTTCTAACAGCTTGCCATGCTGCATCACCGCCACTCGATGACACAGATGCGCCACGACGCCCAGATCGTGCGTCACCATCATGTAGGTCAGGTTCTCCTGCTGCTGCAAGTCACTTAACAAGTTCAGAATCTCCGCCTGTACGGAGACATCGAGCGCGGAGGTGGGCTCATCCAGCAACAGCACTCGTGGTTCGAGAATCAACGCACGGGCTATGGCCACACGCTGGCGCTGACCGCCAGAGAGCTGATGCGGATAGCGGGTTTGCCAGGCACGATTGAGTCCAACCTTTTCCAACATAGCAATCACGCGTTGCGAACGTTGTCCGATACCGTGAATGTGCAACGGCTCTTCCAGGATGTCGCCAATGGTGTGGCGCGGATGCAACGAGCCATAAGGATCCTGGAACACCATCTGCACCTGGCGGCAGAGGGCACGGTCAATGCGATGCTCCCGTTTTCGTCCTGCAATCGCGAGCTCGCCGTCCCAATGGGTAAACAGCCCGGCAAGACATTTCAGCACCGTGGTTTTCCCCGATCCAGACTCGCCGACCAGGCCAAAAATTTCTCCTTCACGCACCGACAAATTGACGTCATACAGCACCTGGTTGCGCTGCTCGTCCTCGCCAAAGCTAAGGTTAAGGTGACTCACACGGATCATCTCGTTCATGCTCTCTCCTCAAGGTTGTAACCAGCTGGCCTGGCGCTGTAGCACCGGTAATCGCGAGCGGCGTGCGTCCATATCCGGCAGCGAGGCCAGTAATCCCTGGGTATAAGGATGCCGCGCATGATCGAGCTGATCGGCGGCCAGCGATTCGACCACGCGGCCGGCATACATCACCAACACGCGATCGCAAAAACGTCGCACCAGATTGAGGTCGTGACTGATAAAGATCAGGCCCAGCCCGCGCTGCTGCACCAACTCATCCAGCAGCGTCAACACCTGCAACCGGACCGACACATCCAGCGCTGAGGTCGGCTCATCGGCGATCAGCAACTCGGGGTCGGTGATCAGCATCATGGCGATCATCACGCGCTGGCCTTGACCGCCTGAGATCTCGTGCGGATAACATTGGTACACACGCTGTGGATCGCGAATCTGTACCACCTCCAGCATCTCCAGCGCCCGCTGGCGTGCCACCTCGCGCTGCCCCGGATGGTGACTGCGCCAGGCTTCGGCAATTTGCTCACCCACACGTACCACAGGATTCAGTGAGTATTTAGGGTCTTGCATGATCATCGAAATACGTTTACCGCGCACGGCACGCATTTGTGCAGGCGAAGCGCATAGCAGATCGACATCCGCAAACTGCATGCGCTGTGCGGTCACTTGCGCGCTGCGCGGGTGCAGTTGCAACAGCGCCCGGCCGACCGTGGATTTGCCTGAGCCTGACTCACCGACAATTGCCAGCTTCTCTTTGCCTAACTGGAAGGAGATGCCACGCACCGCTGGCGTCATCTGGCGGCCATTGACGAAATTAACCTGAAGGTCCTGCACATCGAGCAGGGGAACAGCGCTATTCGCTACGGGGATCGAGGATGTCACGTAAGCCATCTCCTAAGAAATTAAACGCCAGACTGTTGATCAAAATCGCTAATCCCGGCACGGTCACTACCCACCAGCACTCCAGCATGTAAGTGCGGCCACTGGCGATCATTGCGCCCCATTCAGGATCGGGAGGCTGCGCACCCAAGCCAAGAAAACCGAGTCCGGCGGCGGTGAGAATAATGCCGGCCATGTTCATGGTGATGCGGATGATCACCGAGGGCAGACACAGCGGCACGATGTGTTTCCACAAAATGCGCAGAGAAGAGGCACCTTGCAGGCGCACGGCAGAGACAAAGTCCGCCTGACGCAGCGACAGCGCCTCCGCGCGCGCCAGGCGAGCAATCGGCGGCCAGGCGGTGAGGGTGATGGCCATCACCACATGTTCCAGGCCGGGACCCAGCGCCGCGACGAACGCCAACGCCAGCACCAGACTCGGGAACGAGATGAAGATATCGGTGACGCGCATTAATACGCTGTCCACTTTGCCGCCGAAGTAGCCGGCAGTCACACCCAACAGCAGGCCTAGTGGCCCGACGGTGATCGACACCAGCATGACGATGTACAAAGTAATGCGCGCCCCCCACACCAGACGACTGAAGATGTCGCGTCCAAACTCATCGGTGCCAAACCAGTGCTGTGCGTTTGGTGGCGTGAGTGCGTTATTCAAATCCTGAATCAGTGGGTGGTAGGGGGCGATCCACGGTGCAAACAGCGCCACGATCAGCAGCAGTAAAATGATGCCCCCACCGATGGCCGTGAGGGGATTGCAGGCCATTTGCCACAGGAAATGGCCGATACGCGAGAGAGTACGGCGACAGCGTGCCACGCGTTCACGCGTGGTGCTGGCATGAAGCAGATCGAGAGAGGCAGTCATACTTTGGTCCTCGGATCGAATACCTGATAAAGCAGGTCAGAGAGCAGGTTAAGCAGCACGAAAATCAGGCCGACCACCAATACGCAGCCCATCACCGCATTCATATCGCCGAGCATCAGGCTGCCCGTGAGATAAGAGCCAAAACCGGGCCAGGAAAACACGGTTTCAATCAATACCGCGCCTTCAAGCAGGGATCCATACGCCAGCGCCACCACCGTCAGCAGCTGCACCAGAATATTGCGGAAGGCGTGTTGCCAAATGACCTGCCACTCCGTCAGGCCTTTCACCCGCGCGGTCAAAATGAATTCCTGCGACAGTTGCGCCAGCATAAAGCTGCGCGTCATACGGCTGATGTAGGCCAGTGAATGGAAGCCCAACAAAGAAGCGGGAAGGATCAGATGATTGAGTGCGTTGTTAAACACCGTGAGATTGCCTGCCAGCAGCGCATCGATCAGCAACAATCCAGTGCGACGCGGCACAATGCCATCGAGACTGAAATCAACCCGACCGGCACCGCCGACCCAACCCAGATGCGCGTAGAACAGCAGTAAACCGACCATACCGACCCAGAAAATTGGCGTGGAGTAGCCGGCCAGACTGATGATGCGCACCAGATAATCCACCACGCTGTTGCGCCGTGCAGCAGCCCACACGCCCAGCGGCACGCCCAGACCGGTGCCGAGCAGAATGGCGAGTGTGGCCAGTTCAACGGTGGCTGGGAACACTCGCAGAATATCGTTGATCACCGGCTGTCCGGTGAGCAGCGCCAGCCCAAGATTGCCGTGCAGCAAGCCTTGCAGATAAATCCAGAACTGCACCCACAGCGGTTTATCAAAACCCAGCTGGTGGTAAACCTGCTGATAGGTGGCGTGATCGGCATCCGGTCCGACAATGGCCAGCACCGGATCCAGCGGCATCACGCGGCCAATAAAGAAAGTGAGTAGCAACAGGCCGAACAGCGTGATTGCGACCTGCAATACACGGCTACGCGCTCGCCGCCAGTGACGTTTGGTTAAGGTCATTGGGCACCTCCAGCCAGGCTATCCGGCGTTTTCCACACATCGCGCAGGAAGGTGGTGGCGGAAGGGTGCGGCACATAATCCTGTACGCGATTGTTCACCACCACTGAATCGGTCATTTGAGAAATCGGCATCAGAGCCGGAATCAACTGGTCATAACGTCGTTGAATGGCAAAATAATCCTGCTGCTGCTTTTGTGTATCTCGTTCCAGCAGCGCCTGATCGATCATCTTGTTGAGCTGGGCATCGTAGAAACCGGTGCGCCAGCCTTGAAAATTCGTCAGCCGGGCACTGTCAGCATTATTCGGGTTGTACAACAGCGAACGCAGACTAGAGTGCGGGTGCGGTTCTACACCGCTGCCACCTCGACCGACCAGTAAATTGAACTGGCGTTCGCGCATTGCGCCATAAATCTGGTTACCGGTGCCGGTGATGATTTTGGCGCGAATCCCTGCCTGCATCAGTGTCGATTGAATGGCGATGGCGATGTTCAGGAAGGGTTGGTCGGCTAACACGCGCAAGGTGGTGTCGAAGCCATTAGGGTAGCCCGCAGCCGCCAGCAACGCTTTGGCGCGTGGCACATCGAGTCGATAGCCGGGATCGGGCAGTGTTTCAGGCATACCAGACTGGATCGGACGCTGATGCAAGGTGCCATAACCGGCCATCAGGGTTTTATTGATGCCCTGATAATCGACTAAGTAGCGCACGGCTTCGCGCACTTGCGGGTTGGCGAAGTGGTCATCCTTCATGCTCATTGCCAGGTAATAGAGCGTGCCTTTCTGCACCGCATCAATGCTGAGATCGGGATCGTGGCGCAGCGCCTGCACATCAGGAATGGCCATGTTACTGGCGATATCGATATCCCCTTTTTGCATCATCAAACGCAGGGTTTGTGACTCCTGCAAATAGCGGAACACCACGCGGGTTAATCTGGCAGCGCCACGCCAGTAATTTTCATCCCTGCTCATGCGCAAGACATCTTTGGCCTGCCACACATCAAGACGAAACGGGCCTGAACCGGCTTCGTGCGTGGTTAACCAGCGGTTGCCCCAGTCATTATTGACCGCATGTGCCTGCACCGTTTTGCTGTCCAGCACCACCATGCTGCCGAGTGCGGCCAGGGAATAGAGCACCAGCTGCGGATCGTTAGGCTTAGGCAACTGGATCACCACCGTGTGGGCATCGGGGGCAGTGATCATCTGATCCACATTGTCCTTGCTAAAGCCGTACGATTTCCACACTGAAGCTTGTGCCAGATTTAGATGCAGCACCCGACGCATCGACCAAATCACGTCTTCGCTCGTCAGCGGGTGACCGGAATGGAAATGCACGCCGTCGCGCAGATGGAAAGTGAGTTGGCGATGATCGGCGCTGATCTCCCAACGTTCCGCCAGAGCAGGGCGCACGTGGGTGAGCTGGCGCGGGTCTAACTCGACGAGCCCATCATAAAGATTGACCACAATGCCCACTACTTCATTGCCGGTCATGGCAGCGGGATCGAGCGTCAATAGGTTGTTCATGTTCATGCCCACGATCAGCTGGTCGTCTGGCGTGGCGGCCAGCAGCGACGGGCTACCCGTGAGCAGCAGCAGCGCGGCACACCACGCTCTGCAATAACGAGAAATGTTCATAAGCAAAGTCCAGCAGGTCAGAGGTTTATAGTTGTTTGCCGTACTGCTTGTGTTCGACGCTTACCAGCGATTCACCGTATGCGTTTCAATCCAGCTGAAATTGATGTCCTCCCCGAGTCCAGGCCGCGTGGGTAGATGCACAAAGCCCTGGTCATCCATTGGATCGACCAGGCTGTTGAGATAGGCAGGCGGTTGTTCGTAATCGAGGAAAGGGTGCAGCAGTCCGCGCTCATACCAGCGGCAGTTACGAATCGCACCCACCACCGCGATGCTGGCTGCACCGTTGCCATGGACTTCACAATCCATACCGAAGGCTTCGGCCAGGCTGGCCACTTTCAGGGTGGCCGAGATGCCACCGACACCGTTGGCCCCGGCCCGTAGGATGTCACAGGCTCCTGCACGCACCCAATCGGCACGGCTGTGGTGTTTGCCGCCGAGACTCTCCGGCCCAAGAACGTCAATGCTGAGGTTTTCCGCCAGCCAGGCATAGGAGGCCATGCTTTCCTCTTCCATCGGCTCTTCAAACCAGGCGAAGTTAAGCTTCTCCAGTGCTTTACCGATGGTGAGGGCCTCGCTGCGACTGTACCAGTGGTAGCCGTCCAGCATTAGGGCGATATCCGGACCTACCGCTTCGCGTACCGCGGCACAGGCTTTGATATCCATCGCGGTGCTGGGGGCAAATGAAACCGGCGGCATCCAGGTATGCAGTTTGATGGCTTGATAACCGCGAGCTACCAACTTCTCGGCAAACTGGGCGTACTCGTCCGGCGTTGAGAGGCCACCTTCAAGCTCATCGCCACACATGGTGCTGCCGTAAGCGGGAATTTTCTCGCGATAGCCGCCCAGCAGCTTATGCACCGGCTGTTTAAGTTTGCGGCCAATCAAATCCCACAGGGCTTGTTCCACGGCGGAGAGCGCTCGTTCGGTGAGCTGATGTGCGCTGCCGCGCTGCCAGTGCACCAGATCCTGCCAAAGACGTTCACGATCAAAGGCGTTTTGCCCAATCAGCACCTTACGGAAGAAGGCGTTGACCACATGCGGCCGTATGACTTCTGCTGGCGCAAAGGCGTAACCACAATCGCCGTCTTCGCTGGTCAGGGTGAGCAGCGCCATTTGTGCATCGGTTTCTGCACCGGGATGGGAGTGCCCGGCGCTGTCGGAAACACGGCGCGTTGGGTAGGTAAAAAGAGTGACATCAATGGCACTGATCTTCACGGTATGGCCTCCAGAACGATTTCCATGCTCAGGCTGAGCGTTATCTAAAAATTAAAACGGTGTTTCATTTCGTAATTTATCCTTCACATTTTGTTTACGCATTAGCCAAAATGCGGGAAGAGCAGCCGATTAATTGGGCAGTTGCATGGCTTGCTGTGAGCATATTCACGGATGCGGGACGTTTTGTGAGCGATGGCACAGTGATGTGATGCGTTAACGGATGTAAAAAAATGTGTCCCAGGGGCTTTTCATTTCGCGTCTGCCAGGTAATAGTGACGCCGCGAAATTTTAATAATAATCATTATCATTTGTATGGGTAGACACAATGAAAAAATGGCTGTTAGCGCTGGGGTTACTGGCTGTGGCGGATTCCGCTTCGGCAAAAATCATCACTGACATTGCAGGACGTCAGGTTGAAGTTAAAGAGGAATCGAAACGCATTATTTTGGGCGAAGGGCGCCAGATGTATCTGTTGGCGGCTTTCGATACTGCTGCACCGTTCCATCGCGTGGTGGGCTGGCGTGATGACTTCCATAAGGCCGACTATGACGGTTATATGGCCTATGAGAAAAAGTATCCGGAAATTAAAAAGCTGCCGACCTTCGGTGGTGCAAAAGACGGCACCTTCAACGTTGAGCAAGCCCTGACGTTAAAACCGGATCTGGTGCTGATGAATCTGGAATCCAAAGCGGCGACGGATGAAGGCAAGTTGATTGAGAAGTTGCAGGCGGTTGGCGTACCGGTGGTGTTTATCGACTTCCGTGAGAAACCAATGGAGCACGCCGAGAAGAGCATCCGCATCATGGGCGAACTGGTCAATAACCCGCAGCGTGCTGAAGAAATCGTGGCTTTCCGCCGTGCGCAGATCGAAAAGGTGACCGACCGCCTGAAAAACTTCGCGGGTCCGCGTCCGAAAGTGATGATTGACCGTGCGGGCGGGTATACCGACGAATGCTGCATGTCGTTTGGAAACGAGAATTTTGGTCAGATGGTGGAACTCTCTGGCGGCAGCAATATCGCTAAAGATCTGATTCCAGGTACGTTCGGTACTCTCAACCCAGAGCAAATCATTGCCAGCCGCCCGGATGTGGTGGTGGTGACGGGCGCAAACTGGAAGAACTACAACACCGTGGGTAAATGGGTGGGCGTGGGGCCTGGTGCTGATACACAAGAAGCCACGGCACGTCTGAAGTTGCTGATGATGCGCGATGCGTTTAAAACTTTGCCAGTAGCGCATAACGGTAATGCGCACGCTATCTGGCATCAGTTCTACGACAGTCCGTATCAGTTTGTCGCGATACAGGCACTGGCCAAGTGGCTGCATCCGGACCTGTTCAAAGATCTCGATCCTGACGCCACCTTCCGCGAGTTCCATGAGAAGTTTCTGCCACTGCCTTATCAGCCAGGTTACTGGGTGACACTGCCGGCTGAGAAGTCATAATTTAGGCTATTTGCGGAAATAACGCGCATTACTCTTCATCTTTACTAATATTTTACAGGCGCCTGGCGGCGATTTCGGGGAAGCGAAATCGCCGCCATCGTCTGAATAATAAACGTAATAGGGAGAGTGAAATGTTGTATACCTCGGGACGTTCAGCGTTTGCTGTAGGGCTTTACGCTCTGCTGGAGCCGCTGCCGCTGGGCTTTTTTGTCGCCGCCTGGCTGTTCGATATCATCTATCTGCAAACCTTCGTCATCATGTGGACCAAATCAGCCAGTTGGTTGATTGCGATGGGTCTGGTGCTGGCCATCCTGCCAAGATTAATCAGTCTTGTTTACTTATTTCGCGGCCCTTATCCCAGTGAAAAAACGCACTTCTGGCTGTCGCTATTGGCAATCGTGCTGGCTATCGCGAATGCCTTTATTCATAGCCGTGATGCCTATGCGGTTGTGCCACTGGGCGTAACATTATCGACGGCGGTCGTCGTTCTGCTGTTACTTGCCAATGTTCAACTCGCACTGCGTGGACGTACCGTACAGGGAGGTCGCGTATGAAACAGATTCTTGGTGCAGTAACGCTCGCGATGCTACTCAGTGCCTGCGATGACGGTGCGTTGATTGATCCGCAAAAGCAAATTGGCCCCAATCCTGAGCTGCCGCAAGCACAAAACTTCTTTATGCCGCCGATGCAGGTGCCAGAAGCCATACCGTGGAAAGCGGGTGAAATGCCGAAGGTCGCGCAGGGGCTGAAAATTGAAAAGATCGCCGACAATTTGCAGCATCCTCGCCAGGTGCTGGTCCTTCCTAATAATGATGTGCTGGTCGCCGAATCCAACGGTACGCCGAAGCCGACCACGGCACCTAAAGATCTCATCACCGGTATGGTGAAAAATGCATCGGGTAAAGGCGGGGCTGGCGGAAACCGAATTACGCTTCTACGTAACGTGAACGGCAAATGGGAGCAACATCGTTTCATCGACAATCTTACCGCCCCCTTTGGCATGCAGCTGGTCGGAAACACGCTGTATGTCGCGAATGCCGATAGTCTGGTGAAGTTCCCGTATCAAACCGGGCAAACCGAAATTCACACACCGCCGGTGGAAGTTACTGAATTGCCTGGCGGGCCGATCAATCACCACTGGACCAAATCGCTGGTCGCCAGCCCCGATGGCAGCAAGCTGTATGTCGGCGTGGGGTCTAACAGTAATGTCAGTGAGAATGGCATTGGCGAAGAGTATCGTCGTGCGGCGGTACTGGAAGTGGATGCAGCCAGCGGAGCCAGTCGCATTTATGCCAGCGGTCTGCGCAATCCAACCGGTCTGCAATGGGAACCGCAAAGCGGCAAGCTATGGGCGATTGTCAACGAGCGAGACGAAATCGGCTCAGACCTGGTGCCAGATTACATGACATCAGTGCAGGAGAAAGGCTTTTACGGCTGGCCTTACAGCTATTATGGCCAACATATCGATGTGCGGGCGCAGCCACAGCGTCCCGATTTAGTCGAGAAGGCCATCAAGCCGGATTACGCGCTCAGCTCGCATGTGGCACCGCTTGGCTTGCTGTTCTATGGCGCAGATAACATGCCGCAGTATCGCGGAGGGGCATTTATCAGTGAGCACGGCAGTTGGAATCGTACGCCGTTGAATGGGTACCAGGTGGTGTGGGTGAAATTCGAAAACGGAAAACCGGTTGGACAGCCGCAGCCAGTCGTCACGGGATTCCTGACCGATGACCAAAAACAGGTACGAGGTTTGCCGGTCGGCCTGGCTTCAGACCAGCAGGGCGGTGTGTTGATCGCGGATGATGCCGGTAATGCCATCTGGCGTGTCAGTTCGGCAAACTGATTATCGCAGGCAATAAAAAAGGATTTGGCTATCACGCCAAATCCTTTTTTTATGTTCGCTAACTGGCTGGTAACCGCGCTGCGAACGGGGTGCTCAGCACTCCTCACAAAGCAAATCATAAAATGTGCGGGGGAATATTTCAAGTTTCGCAAAAATACTGTATGGTTATACAGGTGTTGAGTGGCGAGCGCAGTCTCATTGTTTTCTGATGACTCCCAGGGGCGCGGATTGTCAAATCCCGGCAGGTTTCAGGTGGTGCTGGCCTGTGGCTTCCACAATGAGTGGCGCTCAGCACTCCTCACAGCTGTGCTCAGGCCATCGGCGGGTGGAGTCAAAGCCCCGACGGCTGAAAGGCGCGCTCCTGTCAGAGGAGAAGGAAAGTGATGGAACTTGTTCGGTTACTCCTGGACCTGGTCCGGGTGATCCTGCAAATCATCGTTGCCCTTTTGCAACTGACCGGTCAGGCACATTGACCGGAACTTGAAGCAAGGCGGAGCTCACCCCTCCGCCTTTTTTCGTTCTTTGCCAGCAGTGATAATTTCGCCATATCCGTCGTTTCCTTCCGGTACTAAATTCTCTTTGCCAAACCGTGAAAATGTGATTATCAGCATAGCTAACTTATGTTATGAATTTAGCCTTAGAAAAATATAATCAGGTAAAGGTTTTATGTCGTCGCAAAAGTTATCCCATAACGTTAAACGCATTCATTCATCAGCCATTCGCGATTTATTGAAACACAGCAAAATGGAAGGGGTGATTTCACTCGGTGGTGGTATCCCGAATCCCGATCTGTTTGATACCGAAGGTCTGCGCATTGCCATGGACCGTGCGCTAACCCAGGATGGGCACAATGCGTTTCAGTATGGCTTGAGTGAAGGGGATCCGCTGTTACGTGAAGCGATCTGCCGCATTTCAGCCGATCGTGGTATCGATTGCACACCGGACGACGTTGTGGTCACTTCCGGGTCACAGCAATCACTGGATATCCTTGCGCGCGCGCTGATTAACCCAGGCGACGTGGTGGTGGTGGAGCGTCCGACTTATCTCGCCGCGTTACAGGTCTTCCAGTTGGCTGATGCGCAATTTAAGTCTGTGGGTACCGATGGCGAAGGCATGATCGTCGACGAGTTGGCAGAACTGGTCAAACAGACGCCAATCAAAGCCGTGTATATCGTTCCGACCTTTGGCAACCCAAGCGGTGTGACCTTATCAGAAGCGCGCCGTCAGCAGCTGGTTGCACTGGCGAAGCAGTATGATTTCCTGATTTTTGAAGACGATCCCTACAGCGAGATCAACTTCACCGACCAGACATTCCGCCCATTGAAATCCCATGCGCAAGCCATGGGTGCCAGTGAGAATGTCATTTATACCTCGACCTTTTCCAAAATTCTGGCGCCGGGTGCACGTGTTGGCTGGATTACCATGCCGGGTTGGTTGAAATCATCGGTGGTGAACCTGAAGCAGGCGACGGATCTGCACACCAGTGCCTTGTCACAATCCCTGACGCGTCATTATCTGGAAACCGGTCGCTTGCCGGAGCAGATTCGCTTGATCCGCGCGGCCTATAAGCAGAAGTGCGATGCACTGTGTGCAGCACTGGAGACGGAGTTGGGGGATAAGCTGCACTTCTATCGCCCGCTGGGTGGCATGTTCCTGTGGGCAACCTTCAAAGAAGCCTTCAACACCACCGAATGGCTGAAAACCACGCTGAGCAATGGTGTGGTGTATGTTCCCGGTGAGTTTTTCTACTGTGATAATCCGGATACTTCTACGCTGCGTATTTCGTATGCTTCAGTATCGGAAACCAATTTAGCTCTCGCAGCACAGCGTTTAAAAGCTTCGTTACCGCAGTAATCACCTGAAAGCCCTTGGTGACAAGGGCTCATGCTAGCCGTTGGCGCTGTCCAGCGGCCAGGATTCAAACAGGTAACCATCAAAATAGATGTCATCGACGTCTGAAAATTCCAGCAAGCGCTGTTTTACATTCTCCAGATGCTGCCACATGGCCTGCTTGGCGGCGCGTGCATCTTTCTTAATCAGCGTGGCGAGAATCTTCTTGTGGTCGTCCAGCCACTGTTTGCGGTAATGGGTGTTGACCAGATGACGATGCAGCTGGCTCCACATCACATTGTCTTCACGCCACTGCCAGGACTGCTTAAACAGTTCGACCAACATGCTGTTGTGGGTGGCTTCGGCAATCGCTAAGTGGAAATTACGATCGCCGTTCTCGCTCTCGTTGACCGCGCCAGAAGCGAGTTCTTTCTCTTCCAGTTCCAGCGCCTGTCGCATCTTAATGATGTCTTCACGGGTTGCCTGCAGCGCGGCAAACTCAGCAATATTGCTCTCCAGAAGCTGACGCGCCTGCAGCATTTCAAACGGCCCGGCATCATTGCAGGCCGCCTGCGCTGATGCTCGCGGTGTAGGACTGTCATTCACAACATAAATGCCTGCACCCCGGCGCACCTCAATCAAGCCTTCCAGTTCCAGCATAATCAGAGCCTCACGCACCAGCGTACGCGTGACATCCAGCAGCGCAGCCAGTTCACGCTCAGGCGGCAACCGCTCGCCCACGGCATACTGCTTTTGCGTAATCATGTTACGCAACATTTCCCCCACTTCCTGATAAGGGCGCTGTGCTGATGCTTGTGTTTTCATGAGCTCTTTTCTGCTGATTAAGAAGTTTACGACCACTGACGCTGCCATCAATTGCGCCCTGCACTATAGCACAGGGCGCAATTTTCAACGTGGATTGAGGGCAAAGTAGCGCTGTGCGTTGTTAAAGCAAATATCTTGCAGCATGCTGCCAAGTACGGCTTCATCGTGCGGCACAATGCCATCCTGCACCCATTGACCGAGCAGGTTGCACAGAATACGGCGGAAGTATTCGTGACGTGTGTAAGAGAGGAAGCTGCGTGAATCGGTCAGCATCCCGACAAACTGGCTGAGCAAACCGATTTGAGACAGTTGCTCCAACTGGCGCAGCATGCCATCGCGCTGATCGTTGAACCACCAACCGGAACCAAACTGCACTTTTCCGGCGATGCCCGCAGCCTGGAAGTTACCTGCCATCGTCGCCAGCACTTCGTTGTCACGCGGATTGAGGCAATACAGAATGGTCTTTGGCAATTGATCATTAACATCCATCGCATCCAGCAGGCGCGAGAGCGGCAAAGCAATATTGTTATCGCCAATGGAGTCAAAACCGCTGTCGGCACCGAGCAAACGGAACAGGCGAGTGCTGTTATTGCGAATGGCACCGATGTGTAACTGCATCACCCAATCACGTCGTGCATACTCGGAACCCAACCAGACCAGCACCGCGCTGCTAAACTGCGCGATTTCCAGTTCGCTTAGCGTGTCGCCGTTGCAACGTTTCGCCAGAATGGCGTCCAACACGCTATCGTCGGGAACCGGCGCAAAGCGCAGCACTTCAATCCCGTGATCCGCTGCACGACAGCCATGGGCAGAGAAGTGATCTAAACGGCGTAACAGCGCGGTGCGCAACGCATCAAAGTCGGTGATCGCCACATCCGCTGCTGCCTCCAGCCGTCCCAGGTATTCAACAAAGCCTTCAAGCTCAATCTTGAACACCTTATCCGGGCGCCAGCTTGGGGCGACATCAATATCAAAGCTGCTGTCTTCAGCAATCTGACGATGATATTGCAGCGAATCAACCGGATCATCGGTGGTGCCAACCATACGTACATTCATTTGACGCATAATGCCGCGTGCAGAAAATGCCGGGGTTGCCAGTTTCTCGGCGCATTCGTCCCATACGCGTTGTGCGGTGTCCGGCCCAAATAACGTATTGGTGATGCCGAATGGGCGACGCAGCTCCAGATGCGTCCAATGGTAGAGCGGATTGCCCAGCGTTTTGGGCACGGTGTGGGCCCACGCGAGATATTTATCGTAATCGCTCGTAGATTTACCGGTGATCAGTGATTCATCCACGCCCGCAGCACGCAAGGCACGCCATTTGTAATGGTCACCTTCCAGCCAAATCTGACCGAGGTTTGCGAACTGACGATCCTCGGCGATCTCCTGCGGGTTGAGATGACAGTGATAATCGTAGATCGGCATATCGGCGGCAAAGTCATGGTACAAACGACGCGCAACGTCGCTTTGCAGCAGGAAATCGTCATCCATAAAGTGCTTCATTTCGGCTCCTGATTCAGGGATGCAACGGCGGCACGGGCACCATGCTGGCAAAGTTGCGCGTACACCTGTTGAAGATGGCTGACGAAGCCCGGATTGGCGGGCAAATCGTCTCCAAAAATGGTTCTCACGGCAAGCAGGGCGCTAACACGGGCATCGCCTTCTGGCGTGTGCTGGTTGATGTCTTTTAGCGTAGCAATTAATGGGTCAACCACATCAAATGCTTCACCTCGTTCATTTTGTCCGAGTACGTAACGCATCCAGCCAGCAATGCCCAGCATCAAGTGGCGATAGTCACTGCCCTGCAGCAAGTGATAGCGCACGGAATCGAGCCAGCGCTGTGGCAGCTTCTGACTGCCATCCATCGCTATCTGTTGCGTCCGGTGGCGCAGCGAAGGGTTGCTAAAACGCTCAATCAACTGGCTGGCATAGGCGTGCAGATCGATCCCCTCAGGCATCGACAGCGTAGGTGCCTGCTCTTGCATCATCAGTGCCAATGCCGCCTGGCGATAGGTCGGGAGTTGCATGGTGTCAGCGATGGTTTCACAGCCACCCAAATACCCGAGATAGGCAAGAAATGAGTGACTGCCGTTGAGCATCCGCAGTTTCATCATTTCAAAAGGCGCAACGTCGGCCACAAACTGCGCGCCAGCGCGATCCCATTCTGGGCGACCGTTGACAAACTTATCTTCGATCACCCATTGGCGAAACGGCTCACAGGCCACGCCACAGGGATCGTCTACGCCCAGTAGCGCACGAATTTCCTGTTGAGTTTCGTCGGTCACTGCGGGAACAATGCGGTCAACCATGCTGCTGGGGAAAGTCACGTTCTCATCAATCCAATGCGCCAGTGCGGTATCGCGCAACTGCGCCAGGCCCACCACAGCGGCGCGCGCTACATGGCCGTTATCACGCAGGTTGTCGCAGGAGAGCACCGTAAACGGCCCAACACCGCGTTCACGACGAACACGTAATGCTTCGACGATGAAACCAATGGCAGATTTAGGCGTCGTGGGGTGCGCAATATCATGTTGTATCAACGTATTGTCAGCATCCAACTCACCGTTAGCACCTTGGGTGCAATAGCCTTTTTCCGTCACCGTCAATGAAACGATAGCGGTTTCCGGACGAGCCAGCGCGTCGATAATGCCGTCGTGTCCATCCAGTGCAGGGTGCATGGCTTCTTTGATGGCCGCAACGAGGTGAACATCGTTCTGCTCGGCACCTTTTTCCGTCACGCTGTAGAGCAGATCTTGCTGGCGCAGTTGTTCGACCAACAGTTTGCCGCTCGCCGACATCAGGTTGACCTCACAAATGCCCCAGTCAGTGTCGCTGATTTCAAGCAGATGATGCAGATACAACGCCTGATGCGCGCGATGAAAGGCGCCACAGCCGATATGCACAATACGCGGCACCAGCCGCTGATGATTCCAGGCGGGGCGGGTGACGTTGAACTCGCCATTGGCAAGGTTGTGTTCCATGTAAACTCCATTCGACCCGATGCGCATAAATGCGCACCCTACATCGGACCGATGCATGTTAGGGAGAGGCCCCATATGGCCTACCGGTGGAATTTGGGGGGATGTCCCCTACAGCCTACCGATGGATTATAGGGTCGCCATTTATGGCGACCACAACGGCGCTAAGCTTTCAGAAATAAGCACGATGGATCGCCAGCTCCACACCGCGAATTTCCGCCAACCCTTTCAGACGACCAATGGCGGAATAGCCGGGGTTGGTTTTCTTTCTTAAATCGTCGAGCATCTGGTGACCATGATCAGGGCGCATCGGAATCAAATCCTCCTGACCGGCCGCTTTACGGCGATGTTCTTCTTCAGCAATCGCTTTGATCACGGCGAACATGTCGACATCGCCGCCCAAATGCGCCGCCTCGTGGAAGGTGTTTGGATTCTCTTCGCGTTTGGTTGACCGCAAGTGCGCGAAGTAGATACGCGGACCAAAACGTTTCACCATGCCGGCGAGATCGTTTTCAGCTAAGACGCCATAAGAACCGGTGCACATGGTGAACCCATTCGCCGGACTGGGTACGGTATCGATCATCCACTGCAAGTCTTCTGCATGGGAGACAATACGCGGTAAACCAAGAATCGGACGGGGTGGATCATCCGGGTGAACAGCCATACGAATGCCGGCTTCTTCTGCTACCGGAATAATGGCGCGCAGGAAGGTAGCGAAGTTTTCACGTAACTCAGCTTTGCCGATACCGTCATAACGGGCTAATTGCGCACGGAACTGGTCCAGCGTGTAACCTTCTTCTGCACCCGGTAAACCCGCGATGATATTGCGCGTCAGGCGGGTTTTATGCGCTTCGCTCATGGTGGCGAAACGCTCAGCTGCCTGCGCTATTTCAGTGGCGCTGTAATCCTTCTCCGCACCGGGACGTTGCAAAATGTGCAGCTCAAATACGGCAAATTCAATCTGATCGAAACGCAGCGCTTTCGCGCCATCGGGTAACAGATATTCAAGGTCCGTGCGCGTCCAGTCGAGAATCGGCATGAAGTTGTAGCAAACTGTTTTGATACCGCATTGCGCCAGATTTCGCAGAGACTGCTGATAATGACTGATCCACTTCT
Organism: Pantoea sp. BL1; assembly: GCF_000963985.1. Lineage (NCBI taxonomy): Bacteria > Pseudomonadati > Pseudomonadota > Gammaproteobacteria > Enterobacterales > Erwiniaceae > Pantoea > Pantoea sp. BL1. Next base: position 137,797 of record NZ_JZRH01000006.1, read on the forward strand.
GACACTCACCGCTGCCGGTTTTGATCTCTTCGTGAATCGGCACGCTTTCCACCACTGACCACACCAGACCCGCCGCTTCCACGATGGCTTTACGCTGCATAATTTCGTCCACCGACCACACTTCGCCGTTAGGGATGTGGTGCAGGGCGGTGACGATGCCGGTCGCGCCAGCCTGTCGTGCATCGGCAAGAGAAACGGGATCATTTGGGCCATACCAGCGCCAGGTCTGCTTCATGTTGTTACCTCTTCTCGGCCCTGAGATGAAACTCAAGACGATTCTTATATTGGTTGACCTATTTATCAGTTAGCGCACTGTTTATGACATGAATTGCGCTTTCAGGCCCTAAAATTCGACTCTTTGACAGCGGATGTCAACCTGGTTAGCCATTTTGGTTAACCAGATCACAAATGCGGCATCTTACTGGCGACCAGATTCAGCATCTGTGGTTCACTCCTGGCGGATGGTTAGAGATGACTCACTGAAGTCGCTCCTCAACAACAAGCAGCAATTCCTGTGCGGCAGCCAGCGATATTTCCGGTTTATCGATGCCCGCGCAAAGATCACAGGATTTGTAAGCTCATGATGTTAATAAAGATTGGAGAACCAGATGAACCGCAGTTTGAATCCAGGGATCGCTGCCGCTGGCAGCAAACGCACCTTCCGCAATTTGCGCTGGTGGGTATTGGTGTTGTTCTTAGCGGGCGTTACCGTCAACTACATCACGCGTAACTCATTGGGCATTCTGGCACCTGAGCTGAAAACCAGCCTGGGCATCACCACTGAACAATATTCATGGATCGTCGGTGCGTTTCAGCTGGCGTATACCTTCTTTCAACCGATTTGCGGCTGGCTGATTGATGTGATCGGTCTCAAAGTCGGCTTCCTGATTTGTGCTTCGGTCTGGGCGGTTGCCTGTCTGTTCCATGCCGGGGCAGCGAGCTGGGTGCATCTTGCTATTCTGCGCTTTGTCATGGGTGGCGCGGAAGCTGCGGCAACACCTGCCAACGCCAAAGTGTTAGGCGAATGGTTCCCGAAAAAAGAGCGTCCGGTTGCAGCGGGTTGGGCCGGCGTGGGCTTCTCAATTGGTGCGATGCTGGCACCGCCCATCATCTACTTCGCGCACGCCTCTTTCGGCTGGCAGGGCGCTTTCCTGTTCACCGGTTGCCTGGCGCTGGCGTGGGTGGTGCTCTGGTGGTTGCTGTATCGCGATCCGGAAATTCATCCCAATCTGTCTACATCGGAACTCGAATTCATTCGTCAGGATAATGAACCTCCCGCCGTTAAACTCCCTTTCTTCAAGGCACTGAAAAGCGTTTCAAAGAATAAACGTTTTTACGGTATCGCCATTCCCGCTTTTATGGCTGAACCGGCGTGGGGCGTACTGAGTTTTTGGGTGCCGCTCTATCTGGCGAAAGATCTCGGGATGGATCTCAAGCAGATCGCCATGTTTGCCTGGATGCCGTTCCTCGCTGCGGACCTCGGCAGTGTGGCCAGTGGCTATCTGACGCGTCTCTACACCCGTCTGTTTGGTTTTAGACTGGTCAACTCGGTGGTCGCCAGCTCGGTCACCGGCGCTTTCCTGATGCTCTCCCTCGCGCTGGTGGCGATGACCAAAGATCCCTACGTCGCGATTGCGCTGATCTCGATTGGCGGTTTCGGTCACCAGATCATCTCCTGCATGCTCAGCGCGCTGGTGGTGGAGAAATTCGATAAGGGCCAGATGGCCACCGTCAACGGTATGCGCGGTTCCTTCGCGTGGATCTCCAGCTTCCTGTTCTCACTGGTGATCGGCGTCACCGCCGACAAGATTGGCTTTAACCCGCTGTTTGTCGCCATGGGCTTCTTCGACCTGATTGGCGCGGTCTTCCTGATTGCATTTATTGCTGAACGTCGCGCGCAGCGCGCCTGAATAAAGTAGGTAACAATGAAAACCTTAAAGAATTGGTCACTCACACATTCTGATCAACACCATGTTGCATTAACCGTCGATGGAAAATACACGCTGAACCTGTATGTGCTGGAATCTGGCATGTTCCGTGTCTCGATTAAACGCCAAAGCGGCTATGCGCTGGACCGCACCTGGAGCATTGCGCCAGACAGCGATGTGCCGTGGGAAGGGCGTTCGCGTGACAGTCTGGCAGGCTTTACCCTGCCAGGATTTACCCTGGAAGAAGAGGGCGATACGCTGGTGGTCTCCACCGATGTGCTGCGCGTGATTGTCCATCAGCCGCTGGCGCTGGAGTGGCAACATCGTGATAGCGCTGGCGCCTGGCAACTACTGACCTGCGACCGCCCAACCAGTGCTTACCTGATTAACGCGCACGGCGATGGTGTGGCGCACTACCAGCGTCGTATGAATGACGATGCCTATTACGGCCTGGGCGAGAAAGCCGGTGACCTGCAGCGCAATGGCAAGCGTTATGAGATGCGTAACCTTGATGCGATGGGTTATAACGCCTCTTCAACCGATCCGCTGTACAAACATGTACCTTTTACCATTACGCGCCGCAGCGATGTGAGTTTCGGTCTTTACTACGATAACCTCAGCAGCAGCTGGTTTGATCTTGGCAACGAGTTGGATAACTACCATCAGCCTTATCGCCGCTGGCAGGCTGAAAGCGGCGATATCGATTACTACCTGTTTGTTGGCAGCAAAGTGCTGGATGTCACCAAAGCCTTTGTGCGTCTGACCGGTAAAACGCTGTTTGGTCCGAAATGGAGCCTCGGCTACAGCGGTTCCACCATGCACTACACCGATGCACCGGATGCGCAAAATCAGCTGATGAACTTCATTCGCCTGTGTGAAGAGCACGACATCCCGTGTGACTCTTTCCAATTGTCATCGGGTTATACCTCGATCAATAACAAGCGCTATGTATTTAACTGGAACTACGACAAGGTGCCGCAGCCGGAAGTGATGAGCCAGGCGTTTCACGATGCCGGTTTGCGCCTGGCAGCCAACATCAAGCCTTGCTTATTGCAGGACCATCCGCGCTATGAGGAAGTTGCGGCGCAAGGTTTGTTTATCCGCGATTCGGAACAGGATGCGCCAGAGCGCTCGGTGTTCTGGGACGATGAGGGTTCACATCTTGATTTCACCCATCCGCAGGCGGTGGCCTGGTGGCAGGAAAATGTCACCCAACAGCTGCTGGCGAAGGGTATTGATTCGACCTGGAACGACAACAACGAATATGAAGTGTGGGACGGCGAAGCGCGCTGCCACGGCTTTGGTACGCCCATCGCCATCAAGCATATTCGCCCGGTGATGCCACTACTGATGATGCGTGCGTCAATGGAAGCGCAACAGCGTTTTGCCCCAGAGAAGCGTCCTTTCCTGATCTCGCGTTCTGGCTGCGCCGGCATGCAACGCTATGTGCAAACCTGGAGCGGTGATAACCGTACAAACTGGACGTCACTGCGTTACAACATCCGCATGGGCCTGGGGATGAGTTTATCGGGGCTGTACAACGTGGGTCATGATGTGGGGGGATTCTCGGGTGATAAGCCGGATGCAGAATTGTTCGTGCGTTGGGTGCAAAACGGCGTGATGCATCCGCGTTTCACCATTCACTCGTGGAATGACGATCACACGGTGAATGAACCCTGGATGTATCCGACAGTCACGCCAGCGATTCGTGCTGCAATTGAACTGCGTTATCGCCTGCTGCCATACCTCTATACCTTGCTGTGGCAAGCGCATGCTGATGATGAGCCGATGCTGCGTCCAACCTTCCTCGACCATGAGCAGGATAAACAGACCTTCGCTGAGTGCGATGAGTTTATGCTGGGTCGCGATTTGCTGGTGGCCAGCGTAGTGGAAGCAGGACAGCGTGAACGCCGTTTGTGGCTGCCAGATAACCAAACTGGCTGGTATGACTTCGCAACGCAGCAGTGGTATAGCGGCGGTCAGTGGATCACCTTGCCAGCACCACTGGAAACCCAGCCGATGTTGGTGCGAGCTGGCGCTGCATTGCCGCTCAGTCAGCGTTTGCGTCATGTGGATGCGCAAGCGGATGACCGCCGCACGCTGCAACTTTATCCATTACAGAGTAAAGGCGAGAGCAAAGGTCTGGTATTTGAAGATGACGGTGAGTCCTGGGGTTATCAGCAGGGCAACGCCTTGTGGTTAAGCTGGGAAATGCGCAGCGATGCCGAAGCGATTCACCTGAGCTTCCAGCGTAAAGGCGATTACCAGCCAGCCTGGAAAACGCTGCAGATCGCCTTGCCAGCCGGAGAACGACGCCAGCTTTATATTGATGGCGTAGCGGTTGAAAAAGCGGATGCGCAAAAGGTGCTGGCGGACATCGCGAGTCACTAATTGCCAGCCTTAAGGAGGAGTGTGCAGCAATGCGCACTCCTCAAACTCACGGCGTCCGGCCTTAGCAGCGCGTCCTGGGAGTAACACGCAATAGCTTCATCAGTTCGCTATTCATAAACGGCGCCTCAAACTTAACTTTTAATTAATCTATCAACCCTTTCGCCCGCGCCAGCAAAAACGCGGTCACGGAGGTGGCATCGGTGACTTTCCCTGCCAACACCAGTTGCAGAAACTCGCTGATCTTCATTTTTCGCGCGGTCAGCCCAACTTCTTCCGCATCCAGGCTTTGTCCCTGATAGCGCAACTCGCTGGCAAGGTAGATGTGGTATCCCTGCGCTGAATATCCCTGTGCCAGTTTTTGATAGCCAACATACTGCCAGCGATCGGCAATTAACCCGGTCTCTTCTTGCAACTCGCCAGCGGCCAGTGCTTCTGGTGTGGCGCCAGGATCAAGTTCCCAACTGCCCTGAGGAAGTTCAATGGTGCGTTCACTGATGGGATAACGGTACTGCTCCACCACGAAAATACTGTCCTGCTCTACCGGAAGAATCACCACAAAATCGTTCTTTTCAATCACTGAGTAGATGCCTTCACTGCCATCCGCCCGTTGAATTTTATCTTCTTTAAGCGTCATCCAGCGATTGCGATAGATTTCTGTCGATGCGAGGGTGTGAATTTCAGGTTTCAAGATGGGCCTCCATGAAGTGAATCATTGAATCAATGATTTAAGCTTATAACGGCGGCGCGAGAACAGAGTATTTATCTGTTTTTGTCCATTACTTGTTTCAGCGCATTAAGAAATACCGTCACGCGTGCGGGTAATTGTCGCGTGGTAGGGAACAGCGCCCAAACGCCGAGCATCTGTGGTTGGGCATCGATTAAATCGATGGCGACCAGTGTGCCTGTCGCCAGTTCTTCCCTTATATCCCACTCGGATAACTGCGCAATGCCGCTGCCGGCCACACAAAGTGTGCGCACACCCTCCACGTTACTGCCACTAAAACGCCCCTCCACGCTTAAGCTTGAAATATGTCCATCAATGATAAAGCTCCACTGCACCACACCGGAAAGTCGCAGGCAGTTATGCCTGTGAAGATCATTCAATGTCTGAGGCGTACCAAAGCGTTGCAGATAATCGGGGGAGGCGCACAGCATACGCGGGTTGTCAGCAAGACGATGAGCAACCAGACGGGAGTCACGCAGCGGTGCAATGCGAATGGCGACATCGTAGCCCAATCCCACCAGATCGGTCACATCATCACTGAGCTGAAATTCAATGCGCAGTTCGGGGTTCGCCTCCATTAAAGCAGGTAACAAAGGGATGATGGTGCGACGGCCAAATCCTGAAGGTGCCGTAATACGCAGTTGCCCGGTCGCACCTTGCTGGTGTGGGGAAAACAGATTGCGTGCGCTCCGCTCGGTTTCCGCCAGTGATTTAGCGTAGGGCAGAAACTCTTCCCCCTCTACCGTTAGCGCGATAGCGCGGGTGGTGCGGTGCAGCAGCCGCACGCCGAGATCTTCCTCCAGCGAGGCCAGCCGCCGCGACACTGTCATCGGCGTGGTATTTAGCCGACGTGCTGCCTGCGTCAGGCTACGTGTTTGCGACACCATCAGGAAAACCTCAATATCTTTGGAGTTCATCTTAACGATTTCCGTTATACAGACGTATCATCTTTGGCCATTTTTGCGCTTAATGCGACACACTATACTGCGCACTGACGATAATCAGGAAGCACAAGGCAAAATGGCCGATAAACACTTATTTCAGAGCGGCACGTTAAATCGCCTCGCCTTGAAGAATCGCATCATGGTTGCGCCCATGACACGCATCTCTGCCACGGTGGATGGCGTGCCAGGCGAGCGTATGAAGCACTATTACACCCGTTTCGCTCGCGGCGGTTTTGGCACCATCATTACGGAAGGATTGTATATCGATGAAGCCTGGTCGCAGACTTACGCGTTCCAGGCCGGTTTAGTGAATAGCCGACAGGTCGCGGGCTGGCGTGCCATTACGGATGCAGTGCATCAGCATGGCGGCAAAATCATCGCGCAACTGATGCATGCAGGCGCGATTTCCCAGGGCAATATCTACCGCCGCGATACCCTTGCCCCCTCAGCCGTGCAACCGCGCGGAGAACAGCTGGGCTTTTACCATGGTCATGGCGACTATGCGTTGCCGACAGAAATGAGTGAGGAGCAGATTCAGCAGGCAATTGACAGTTTTGCCGAGACTGCCGCGCGCGCGATTGGTGTAGCCGGATTTGATGGCATTGAAATTCATGGTGCGAATGGCTATCTGCTTGATCAATTCTTCACAGATTACACCAATCAGCGCCACGATCGCTGGGGCGGCGATATCACAGCACGCTTGTCGCTGACCCTGGCGGTGATCCGAGCGGTACGCCAGCGCATTGGTCAGGATGTCACCTTAGGTGTGCGTATTTCACAGGGTAAAGTGAATGATTTCCACCATAAGTGGTGGGAAGGGGAAGCGGGCGCAAAGCAGGTGTTCCGTCTGTTAGCGGAGTCGGGCATTGATTACCTGCACCTCACCGAATATGACGCGCTGCAACCCGCGTTTACTGACAATGCACGCTCGCTGGTGCAGCTTGCTCGCGAGGTGGCACCCAGTCTGACCATTGTGGCAAATGGCTCGCTGTCAGACTGCCATCGTGCCTCACAGGCACTGGAACAGGGGGCTGATTTTGTGGCGCTGGGTAAAAGCGCGCTGGCCAATCCTGACTGGCCGATGCGTATCCGTGATACAGCGCCATTGCGTGAGTTCGATAAAAATCTATTAGCTCCTTCAGCAGATGTGAAGGATTGCGAGTTGGTGTAATTATTTAACCGCGCTAAAAGAGGGTGATAAGCACGGGTGTAATGCACACCCCGTGCTTGCCATTACTGTTTGAACGCCCAACCCAATTTGCCATCTTCAGAAATCAGCTTGTCCAATTTCTTCTCGTTCACCTTTTTCATTGCGCCGAGCTTTTCAGCGGTCAGCGCACCGCTATCGCTTTGCGCAATTACCGTGTCTTTGGGAATATCCGTGATTTTTTCGGCAATAGCACTCACTGCTTTGCCATAACCTTTGCGATCGTGCAGATCGAATGATTTCAGCGGCAGCTCAGTCTCCAGCCATTTACCCCAATAGAATTCAAGGAACGGCGGGGGATTGTCCTCTTTCTCGAAGCCGATATCGCGCACGAAATAGACCAGCGAACGATATTCGTCATCCTGCATATATTTACGGCCGAGTTCTTTCGGCAGGTCATGCGGGGTGATTTTGCCTTTGGGCGTATCCAGCCAGACCAGATGCGCGGCCTCCATTTGCTGCCAGAAAGCACTCATGGTTTTCAGATTGCGGAAATCATTGGTGATGCGCACCTGCACGCGTGTTTTCAAGCCACCAATGTCAGCAAAGTTACTGAAAGTGTGGTGACCATCCGTGAGGTAGAGTGCATTATCCGGGGCGATGACGGCGGTTTTCATCGGCCCTGGCTGCGCACCCACCGGGGCTTTACAGGTGAAGCTGTCTGGATCTGAGATGCGTGATTTGCTGTTGAACTTGTCTACGCCTTTCTGTCCCATGCTTTCACAAAAATCATCGAACAGCTTTTTGGGATCGGCCTGGTAACGGTGCAGTTTGTAATCCAACTGGCGGTACCCAATCGCGGCTTGCGTGGGATGCAATTGTGATAACTGCACCTGCACGATATCACCCGCTTTGATATCAGCAGGCAGTGCCGCTGACGCCTGACCAGAAGACCACAATAGTGCTAACAGTGACCACGGTGTTCTCATTCCCTTTCCTTAAATGGCCGATAACGAAGCCGCTACGATAGCATTTCTGTCATCTTGCCGCTTTAGTGTTGTGCTTCGCCGTTGACCTGATACATCCCGTTATCCAGACCTCTGACCACATTGGAGCTTGCTATGGCCCTTGCCGCTGTCCAACCGGCTAAACTGCAACACACTGTCATCGATCCTAGCGTGCGTATGCGCGAAACCCACATTGGTCAGCAATGTGAGATTCTCGCCGAGAGTTATCTTGAATATAGCGAATTGGGTGATTTTTCTTACCTGGGCGAGCACTGTTGTGTCGCTGATGCGCAGATTGGACGTTTCACCGCGATTGCCAATCAGGTGCGTATTGGGGCACCGAATCATCCGATGGATCGCGCCTCCCAGCATCGTTTTACCTACTGCCCGGAATATTATGACCCTCAGGCACAGCGTGATGCGGGTTTTTTTGCCAACCGTCGAGAGGACCGCGTCATCATCGGCAACGATGTGTGGATCGGTCATGGCGTGATTGTGTTACCGGGCGTGACCGTCGGCGATGGTGCGGTACTGGCTGCTGGCGCGGTGGTTACTAAAGATGTGGCACCTTACACCATTGTTGGCGGCGTGCCTGCGAAACCCATTCGTGGCCGTTTCACCCCGGACATCGCGGCTCAGTTGCAGGCGATTGCGTGGTGGAATTGGCCGCTAGAGAAGCTGATGGCACATCTGGCGGACTTCCAGTCGCCAGACATTGCTGCGTTCTGCCAGCGGCACGCGGTGTAAAATTACAGCGCCTGCTGTGCTGCTACTGCCGGTGCATCGGACTGCAGGCGTTTCTCGGGTTGCAACAGCGTCATCGCCAGCATACTGCCAAAAGCTATGCAGGCGGTGACGGTGAACATCGCGTTGTAACCGTAATATTCCGCTAACCAACCGCACAACATTGGAGAGATGATCGAGGCGAGATTGGCAATCGCCAGCGTCATGCCGCTATAAGCACCTACTGAGGCCTTCGGCGTCACATCAATCACTACAGACCAATACACGTTATTCACCAGCGCATTGAGCGCGTTACCCAGCGTCATCAGTGCGATGATACCTGTCGCTGAACTCATCCATGGAATCGCCATAAAACAACAGGCGGTCGCGCAGAGCGTGATGGCCGCAAAGACATTCCTTGCGAGGCGAAGATTGTTAAAGCGTGCCAGCAGTCGATCGGCAATACGCCCGCCGAGCAGGACAGTGAAGCAGGCACCGCTCCATGGAATCATTGCCACGTACCATAACGAATGCAGATCGTAGTGGAAGTTATCCTGCAGATATTTAGGCAACCAGGTCACCAGGGTGAAGGTGATATAGAGGAAGCTGAAATAACCGAGCGCGTTGCACACCAGGGTACGGCTGGTGAAGAAGCGCCACCATGGCAGCGCGCCGTCATGTTGGTTTTCACGCTTTTGTCCATTGATAATTAGCTGCCGTTCAGCCACGTTGGCGCGCGGGTGCAACAGCGGCGTGTCAGTAAAGTTACGCGCAAACAACAGCATGGCCAGCAGAGAGAAAGCACCCAGCAGAATAAACATCATCCGCCAGTCGTTGGTTAACAGCAGCAGTCCTACGGCAATCGGGGCCGTTAACAGCGAACCGACCTGGGTGCTCAGCAAACCGATGCTCAAGGCAAAACCGCGTTCATTATCTGGCGCCCAGTGAGCAATGGTTTTGTTCATCAGCGCATAGGCTGGACCTTCGGAAAAACCAAACAGGATTCGTAACGCGGCAAACCCCATAATGGCTGAACCACCAAATATGGCCATGCCGACTTCTCCGGCCCATGCAGTAGCCATTTCCAGCAACGACCACAGGATGCCCGCCATCAGCCACACCTTTTTAGTACCAAGTCGGTCGGCAAGAAAACCACCACACAGCGAGCCAAACAGATAACCGAAACCGAAATAACTCAGCACCGCGCCCAGTTGGACTTTGCTGAAATGAAACTCTTGGGAGATGGCGTTAGCAGCAAAAGAGAGCGCGCCGCGATCAACGTAGTTAATCAGCGCGATCAAAAACAGCAGTGAAAAAATTGTGTAGCGAGTAGAGGATGCTTGCATAGCGCGACTCCTGAAAAAGAACACAGAAATCATTAAGCAAAGCTGATGCCAAAATGGTAAGGCTGCTAACAACTAGTGAGAGTCTGCAAGGAAAGCCCCAAATGTAATAAGGGTGATCAACAGGTTGCTCATGGTTAGACTCTTTGCACCAGCATGATCACATAAGCGTTCTTTTATAGTGCGGGGAGTCATCAATTTTTCATTTTTACATGAATGCAATATTGGTAACCGCGCACCCTCTCAAGTAAACTCAAAAGTGACTATTTTTGAGATTGCTTGAGATGAGATTACGCCGCCCACCCAAACAACTGCTTGATACCCAGACCCACGCTGAGACAGTGGAGCTGCTAAGTCGCTATGCTGAGTGGGATATGCGTTATCTGCATTTCGACGAGCTTAGCCGTCGTATCCGGGATGCTGATGAACGGTTGGCCGTGTGGAGCGCGTTAAAATTTAAACGGCAGAGTAGTGCTCAGCACTTCGTGATTGCGTCACAGGAAGTGAGTTGCAACTTTACCGCCAAAATTAACGCGGCCATTTCTCTGGTGGATCGCATGACCTTTGCGCGCAACGGTGAGCCGACTGATGAAGACGCGGCTTCCTACCTGATGTCCCAATTGATCATGGAAGAGGCGATTTCTTCCAGCCAGCTTGAAGGGGCCGCAACCACCTCGCGGGTGGCCATGGAATTACTGGCGGTAGGAAGGGAGCCCCGCAACGAAGATGAGAGCATGATCATGGGGAATTGGCGGCTGATGCAGAATATTGCCGCAATGGGCGAGGGGCCGCTGACCCGCGCCGATATCCTGCATATGCATCACATCGCCTGTTCCGGCATCAATGACGAAAAATATCGGCCCGGGGAAGTGCGCAGCAACAATGACGTATTTGTCGCCGGGCGAGATGGCGAAATCATTCATCAGCCGCCCGATTATGCCGCATTGAATGGCATGCTGGATGCGTTATGCGCTGAAGTTGAGTTTCTTGAACAGCAGGATACACACCCGTTGCTGGTCGCGTGTATTCTGCATTTTGCCATTGGTTACATTCATCCCTTCAATGATGGTAATGGACGTACGGCTCGTGGCTTGTTCTATCATCATTTGATCCGTCGTGGCTATCACGCCTTTCGCTATATTTCGATCAGTAAACTCCTCAAGGCTGCCGCCGTTAAATACGGAATGTCTTACCTCTACAGCGAAACGGACGAGCTTGATCTTACCTATTTTGTCCAATTCCAATGTGAAGTCGTCATGCGCGCCGTGCACGCTTTCACAGAGCAAATTACCACGCTGCATCAGGAACGGGCGCGCCTGGTGCATTGGGTCGAAGAGAATATGTCGTTGGCGAAAGGTGAGCTGGATATCATGGCGATTGCGCTGCATGCGCCGGGTTCGCTGTTGAGCGCCGCAGGGGTGAAGGCAAGACTCGGTATCGCAGATAATACCGCGCGCAGTCGGTTAAAAAATCTGGCCGATCAAGGCTTATTGAGACCGATTAAAGAGGGTAAGGGCACGGTGTATCAAGCGCCGGTCTCCTTATGGAAACTCAAAGAGTGGCTGAAAAAACGTTGAGATATCGCAAGCAATCGCAAAAAGCATAACTTTTGCGATTGCTTGCGATCTCATTTAAGCCCTTCATTAGCGATATTTAGCTCTGACAGGCACAGCATCCTCTACGGCAAGATGACACTACTACCCTCCAAACTCACTTAAAACGATAATTCATACGGTTCCCGTTATCAAAAAATGCGATTTATCCTCACTAATGATTAATTCTCACGACGAAAAATAAAACGTGATTTCAGTCACACATTGAACTCGACGGGATTCATCAGTCATTAGCCCGGCTACATTCATAAGCGGAGCTAACGACACACTCAGCAACGGGTTTTTACTGTTCGATAACGTACGTTAAAATTCTGTTGAGTTTATGTAGGTTTATTTTGGGTGGTATTTGATGAAAAACGTTGAGGGATTGGCATGGTTAACAAATTAACCAGTATCGTGCTGGCGATTCTGGCATTAGCGCTGCTCTACATGGGCGGAAAATTGCTGATGCTGGGCGGCAGCGCGTTCTATGCACTGATGGCGGTGGGCTTGCTGATTACCGCTATTTTACTGTTCAGAAACCAGCGTAGTGCGTTGATGCTGTATGCGGTTCTGATGTGGATTACCCTGGCCTGGATTATCTGGGAAGTGGGCTTTGATAAATGGCAATGGATCCCTCGTGGCGATCTGTTTGGCGTGATCGGCCTGTGGCTGGCGATGCCGTGGGTGGTCAAACCGCTGTATCAGGGCGAACGCCGCTTCCACTCCTTCCTGGGTGGCACCGTCATCGTGATGATTGTGGTGGTGATCGGTCTGTGCTTTTACGATCCGTTGCCGCAAGCGGGTACGATCAGCAATGCGCGTGAACAAGCCAGCGAGCAGGGTGCCGCTAACGACTGGACCGCATACGGCGGGACCACTGACGGTCAACGCTTCTCTTCACTGAATCAAATCACCAAAGAGAACGTGCAAAACCTCGAAGTGGCCTGGACTTATCACACTGGCGATTTGCGTCAGGATGCGGATGCCAGCGAATACACCTTCGAAGCTACGCCGGTGACAGCCAACGGTATGCTGTATTTCTGTACGCCTCATAACGAAGTGCACGCACTCGATCCGGAAACCGGTGCGGTGAAGTGGAAGTACACACCAAATAAAGATCGTTCTTACCTGCAGCAGCACCAGACCTGTCGTGGTGTGAGCTATTACGAGCAAAGCCCGGTTGCTGCGCAAGATTCAGCTGCGGCTCCAGCCATCTGCCGTAAGCGCATCTTCAACGCCACTACTGATGCACAGCTGATTGCACTGGATGCCGATACCGGCAAACCTTGTGCTGATTTCGGTACCAACGGCGTGGTGGATCTGCATGCGAATATGGGCGAAGTGCGCCCGCATGCGTTGATGCAAACCGCAGCGCCTTTGGTGGCGGGCAAACTGGTGATTGTCGGTGGTTCAGTCATGGACAACGGCTTCAACAGCGGTAACCCGTCTGGCGTGATTCGTGCTTATGACGCCGAAACCGGTCGTCTGGTATGGAACTTCGATCCGGCTAACCCTGACAATACATCGCCAGTGGCAGCAGGACAAAACTATCCGCAGGATACGCCAGTCGCCTGGGGCACGCTGAGCGCTGATCTGAAAAATGGTCTGGTTTACGTGCCGTTTGGTAACGCGTCACCGGATGAAGTGGGTATCGAACGAGATGCCAACAGCAACACCGAGAAGTTCCGCGACGCATTAGTGGCGCTGGATCTGCAAACCGGTAAATTTAAATGGCGTTATCAGAGTTCGAACCACGATCTGTGGGACCGCGATAACCCATCACAGCCGTCGCTGTTGGATATCGATTATCAGGGCCAGAAACAGCCTGTGGTGATCCTGCCAACTAAAACCGGCAACCTGTTTGTGCTGAATCGTCTGACCGGTCAGCCAGTGTATCCGGTTAATCAGGTGAAGGTGTCCACTGAAGGCGGTGTGCCGGGTGAGAAGTTTGCCGCGACGCAGCCGGTTTCGAGCCTGAACTTCATTCCAGACCCGCTGACTGAGAAATCAATGTGGGGCATCACGCCGTTTGACCAGATGTCATGCCGCATGGACTTCCGTTCGCTGCGTTATGATGGCAACCCATGGACGCCAGCCACTGAAGCCGGTTCGCTGATCTTCCCGGGTAACATTGGCGTGTTCAACTGGGGTTCTGTGGCGGTTGATCCGCAGCGTCAGATGCTGATTGCCGCACCGGTGCGCCTCGCCTACAAATACAATCTGATCAAGCGTACACCGCAGACCGAAACGCAGCGTCTGTTCACCAAAGATGGTCAGCCATACTGGAATGAAAACTTCCAGGGTGACTACGCGATTCACATTCAGCAGCTGGCGTCTGGCCTGGGCATTCCATGTATCGCGCCGCCGTGGGGTCGTATGGTGGGCGTAGACCTGAAAACCGGGAAAACCGAGTGGTTGCGCCGCGTGGGTGTGACTAAAAACCTGAAGACCAGCTTCCTGCCGGGTCGTTTCCCAATCGGCTTCCCGATGGGCATGGTGGCACACGGTGGTCCATTGCTGACAGCGGGTGATCTGGTGTTCCATGGCGCAACCGCGGATAACTTCTTCCGTGCTTACGACAGCACCACCGGTGAGCTGCTGTGGCAGACCGAGCTGAGCGCGGGTGCGCAGGCCACACCGTCAACCTTTATGGGTAAAGACGGTAAGCAGTACGTGGTCATCGCGGCGGGTGGTCACGGTTCGCTGGGTACCCAGGCGGGTGACAGCGTGGTCGCGTTCCGTTTGAAGTAATGAAGTCGTTTAAAGGAGCGCACCTGTAAAGGTGCGCTTTTTTGTTTAGAGAAGGCTGCTTCTCCGTTGTCTTAAGGACTCCATCAAGCAGGGACGGAAAGCGCTTTTTGACTACGCGACCATACGCGATGAGCCTTCATTGCATCGACAAAGGCATTCAGTACCTTGTCGTCGGAAGTATCACCCTCCACGATCCCTTCTTCTTCTTCATCATCTTTGAGCGCGAATTGCGCCTTAAAACGACGAGCCTCTCCACTGAGGCCAATCACCTTGAGATGTTTATACGCTTCCAACAGGAAGTAGCGACTGTCTCCACTCAACAGCAGTGCATCAATGTTGCCATCTGGGACAAATACCGCATCAAATGTCAGTGAAGGTAGTCCAGCAAAAGTCGCGTCAACCGGTAACACTGACCCATCATCAGCACGAATCTGACCCATATGAGGTGCCAGTAATTTTGTGTGTACGCCAGCGGTTTTCAGTGTCTGCAATGTGGCCAGTACATCTGCCGATTTCACGCCATCGCTCAACAGCAGAGCAACCTGACGGCCTTTGATATCACCGTCGGGCACAGCATACAAACTCAGGCTACTGTCTTTCTTCAGGCCATTAACGTCTGGTGCGGGCGGCGTCTTCAATTGATCAGCCGTGAGGGCAATCCCGAGGTTATCGGCAACCCCTTGTGCTAAAGCGATATCAATATTCAACAGATGATCGACCACACGCTCTCGAATGTAAGGGCGGGCAACTTTGCTCAACTCGAACGAATAGGCATCGATGATGTGCTGCTGCTCGACAGGCGTTTGGCTTAACCAGAACAATCTCGGTTGAGAGTAATATTCGCCAAAGGAGGGGCTGCGCTCCCGCACTTTATGTCCTTCCATTCGCTCCTGATAGCTGTCAAAGCCGCCACCTTCTGCTGCCGGCGGTGTTTCACGTGGCCAATTATCATTAATCGAGTTGGGCTCATAATTTGCTGGATTGGTATCAATGTCCTGACGGTGCATGCCTTGCCGTTGGAAATTATGGTAAGGGCAAACCGGACGATTGATAGGAATTTCATGGAAATTAGGCCCGCCCAGGCGGCTAATCTGCGTGTCGGTGTACGAGAATAACCTGCCTTGCAGCAGCGGATCGTTGGAAAAATCCAACCCCGGAACAATGTGTCCAGGATGGAAGGCGACCTGTTCCGTTTCTGCAAAGAAATTATCGGGATTACGGTTCAGCACCATCTTGCCAACAATCTCTACCGGCACCAGCTCTTCCGGAATCAGTTTAGTGGCATCAAGGATATCGAAATCGAACTTAAACTCGTCCTCTTCGGGGATAAGCTGCAGGCCTAATTCATATTCGGGGAAATCACCCGCTTCGATCGCCTCCCAAAGGTCACGGCGGTGGAAATCTGGGTCACGCCCGGTTAATTTCTGCGACTCGTCCCAAAGTAAAGAGGCCTTACCTGCGACAGGCTTCCAGTGGAAGCGGACAAAAGTGGCTTTGCCTTCCGCGTTGATCAATCGGAAAGTGTGAATACCGAAACCTTCCATGGTGCGATAGCTGCGTGGAATCCCGCGATCGGACATCGCCCAGATGACATTATGCAAGGTCTCGGGCTGCAGGGAAACGTAATCCCAGAAGGTGTCATGTGCACTTTGACCCTGAGGAATTTCGTTGTGCGGCTCAGGCTTAACGGCGTGCACAAAATCCGGGAATTTATGGGCATCCTGAATGAAAAATACGGGGGTATTGTTACCTACTAAATCAAAAACCCCTTCATCGGTATAAAACTTAGTGGCGAACCCGCGAATATCGCGCACGGTGTCAGCCGATCCGGCGCCGCCCTGGACGGTGGAGAAACGGACAAACACCGGGGTGATTTGTTCCGGATCAGAAAGGAAGTGCGCTTTTGTCAGTGCTGTTAACGCGTGATAAGGCTGAAAGTAGCCATGAGCAGCAGATCCTCGGGCGTGAACGATGCGCTCAGGGATGCGTTCATGGTCAAAGTGCGTGATTTTTTCACGCATGATGAAATCTTCAAGCAAAGTGGGGCCACGTGTGCCCGCGCGCAATGAGTTCTGATCGTTGGCAATGCGCGTGCCCTGGTTCGTCGTGAGCGCCTGATGAGAACCGTTTTTACGGTTTGTCTCCAATTGATGGAGTTTGGCGCTTTGGGTTTCAGGCGTTTTGAGGCTGCCGGGTGCGGTAGGCTGTTTTCCAGGCGGTGTTGGTTCTGCGGGGGGTTGGTGCGAACCGTCTTCAGGCGCTAAAGATCCTAAACCGGGTAGGGATGATTCTGGCCCTTTAGTGGGGGCTCGATGGCTGAGTTCTTTTTTATTTGTTTCATTCGACATTGTTCAACTCCAGTATATTTTTAAAGACCTCGTTAAATATAGGACAACTAGAGAAATGGGCTGGGTTTTATTTAACCGATCGTTTTTATGAGGATTTTTCTTAAGAAGTGTATTTTTTTTGGTTAATTACCGTTTCGCTTGCGATGAGATTTAAAAATAAGCCAGGCGGCGCAGGTGTTGCTTGTTTTTAGTATCAAAGTGAATAATTAGACTGCCATGGCCCATCACAAGACCATGGCAGTGGATAAAAGCTTTTACCCATTTCCCTTAATGGTGAACATTTTGGGTTAAAACCTGACGTGGTTGTGTACGTCGAGCTATACGGCCAATAACAGCTGCCAGAACCGCTTCGATAAGTAATACAAAGAATGTGAACCAGCTTGCCTTGGCAGTGGCTGCGGCGGCTTTCTCTGCGGCCTCACGAGCCTTCTGTTCGGCCTGCTGTTTTAACTGCTGAAACTGTGCAACGGCTTTTTGATAGCTTTCGACCGTTTGGTTCACAATCTGGTCGGCTTCCTGATCGCTTTTTCCGGTGCGCGCTTTGATGATGTTCTTCAGTGCGTCCCGATCTGCGGCTTGCAGGGTATCAGAGTGACGACTCATCACGCCACGTACCCAGTTGATAATATCGGTATCGGCATTTTGCGGATTTTGCGCGGTATTGGCAGCCTGTTGCCTGGCCCCGTTAGCCTCACTATTGACATCCTGTTGTAGATTTTCTGGCTGTAATTCTTGTTTTCCCGTTTGGCGCAAGGTGGTTTGTAATTCGTTTTGTAGCGAATCAAGATTGATGTTGTTTTCTTGCAACTTCTCTTTAGCCATATTCGCAACAGAAGGTGCAACAGCTGAGAGGCCATTTCCAACAACATTCGCTCCTGCACCAAGAATATTGAAGGCACCTCCTACCACTCCGCTGGCAAGCGAGAAAGCCAGCCAAAGCGTGATAAGCGTGCTCACACCAAAC
Organism: Pantoea sp. BL1; assembly: GCF_000963985.1. NCBI lineage: Bacteria > Pseudomonadati > Pseudomonadota > Gammaproteobacteria > Enterobacterales > Erwiniaceae > Pantoea > Pantoea sp. BL1. The sequence goes on from NZ_JZRH01000006.1 coordinate 155,662, forward strand.
ATAAGCAGTCCATGCAATGCACCTTCACGCTGCGCAAGACGGCCTGCCACATAACTCCCCGCAGCAATGGCAATCAGCATACTTAAACCGGTCCAAATTAATACGCCTGTACCTACGTGTGCCAGAGGGTTTTGATCTTGTTGAGGATCGATAACCGTAGCGCCAATTGCGGTTCCGAGTAACCCAAGGAATATATGGACAATAAGCGCAGCGATAACGCCTGCAAGAACGGCGCTCCAGGAAATTCGTTTTAATGGCAATCCAGTAACCGTTTCGGTTACGATCGCAGGATCGTTATTCCATGTTTCAGGCATCATCATTCTCCTCAAAGAAATAATGTTTTATGACGTCGAATCAGTCTTGATATAAATGAGGGTAGACTAAAAAAAGATTACACATCATTTTTGCGAGGAAATTATTTTTAATCTGTAAGCTTGAAAAGTAAATGATATTTTATTCAAGTAGAGTGACACCCCTTGAAAGGGTGACTATTGGTTGTTTTGTGAGTCAGCTCTTAATTGTGGGGTTGATTTTGAGGGGTTAATGACTACGCGTTTATCTTTTATTTATACCTCGGAAATTGTTCTTTGTAATCATCACGGAAATCCTTTTAATGTCATAAAAAGCTGAACCAAATTGCTGATAGCAAAGAACACCAAAATCAATCCCCCCCCGATATTGATGGCAATAGACAGCTTTCGAATATTGATTACTCGCGCCGAGGTCAGCAACGTAAAACAGATGATGACCAGCCACAGCGCCATGATGGCAACGTGTATGGAGGCAAGCAACAGATAATGCAGCAAGGCATGGTCGCGCCCGGCGAATTGCGATACCACAGTGAGATAGAGCATCACCGCTTTGGGGTTGAGCACATTGGCTAGCCAGGCATCTTTAATCCCCATGCGGGCGCTGCGGTAAGAGGCGACAGGTTGGGAAATATGACGACCACGACGCAACAGCTGTATGCCAAGCCACAGCAGATAAGCGGCACCCGCCACGCTTAACAGATTAAAGATAATAGGAGATCGCACTAACAGGGCGCTGATCCCCAAGCCAATCAGCAGCGCATGGGTATAAATACCCAGTGCAGTGCCGAGAATGATCGCCGCCAGCCCGCGCGAGCCTGCCACCAGCGTGTTGTTGATTGCGAGGGTGAAACTCGCTCCTGGCGACAAGGCCACCGGTAAGATCGCAATGATAAAGGCGAGCACGTGCAGGTTCATGAGGGTAACGGCTAAATATGTTAAATAATTTTGAATATTATTAGACGGTGAAGCAATAATCTACCACTGCAATCACGCCGCCGGGACTAAGCGGACATTTCAATCGCACAACAATAAGGAAGCCCATGACCATCGCTTGCCTGCACACTGCCGCCAGCAATATCGCGCTGTTTGACCACGCGGCCCGATCACTTGAATTACCTGCTCATTCATTGAGTCATATCGTGATGCCGCACCTGCTGGCTGAAGCAGAGGAGAGTGGCGGTATGACGCAGGAGCAGCAGCATCGTTTGGCACAGTTGCTGCACAGTTTCACTCCATGGTTTGATGCGATAGTGATCACCTGTTCAACGCTGGGGCCCGTGGCCGACACCTTTAATCCTCAGAACACGGGGTGCCCGGTATATCGCGCAGATCGGATGCTGGCAGATCATCTGCATCAAATGGCAGGACCTGCACTGGTGCTCTGCGCGGCTGAATCAACTTTAGCGGCTACCCGTCTGTTGTTCTGTCCACCGACGCTGCCAGCGGATAAACAGCTGCAGGTCGCACTGATTCCTGACGCCTGGGCCGCATTTAAAGCGGGCGATCATCAACGCTATCACGCGCTCATCGCCGACGCGGTAAAACAGGGGCGCGAGCAGGGCGCACAACACGTAGCACTGGCGCAGGTCTCAATGGCAGCCGCCGCAAACAGCATGCCGGAGAGCGAGCGTCCATTGACGATACCGCAGCTGGCATTAGCCGCGGTGATCGCAAAGCGTTAATGTCGCGGAAGGGACGCCTGCACGTGGCGCCCTCCCTTTTTTACCCGCTAAATGGATAATCTCTTACGCTGTCGATACCAGGGAATGAAATAAATCAGCATGCTCCCCCAGAATATCCCCGCACTGATGCCGCTGATTGCACCGTGAATCAGATTAAATGACAGGGAAGCGATTAATTCTGAGTGCAAAGCCACAGAAACGGAAAGCGTATATTTGGCGGCAAAGCCTAATAACATAAATATTGTCAGTCTGTTACCACACGCCACGTCTATTATGCGCGTTGTAAAGCCATTAGTATCGCTATCGGCCTGTGTATTGGCATGTCGGGTTCCGCCGCCGCAAGAGCAACTTCTTTACTGATTCCCATATCAATTGCCTAATCGCCAGTTGCTTATAAGCACTCACGGAACTTTTTAAGCTCCCTGTTTGGCTCCGCACGTTTAGCTTAGCGCCGTTCTCTTTCTTTTCATTTTCCTGACAGTTGATCTATGGATGTTTTGGTAGACTGCGAGGTGAGAATGAACGTTCACTACAGGGTTATTCATGAAGAATTTTCAGCGCAGTGTGATCGCCGGACTGGTGATGTTAGTCGCCGCTTGCGATCAAAGCAGCAATCAGCAAACCCACGCCACCACAACGGAAGTGGGTGTGAAAACGTTGCAAAACGAATCGGTTACGCTGGACAGCCAACTTGCCGGACGTGTGACCGGCAGTATGACATCCGAAGTTCGCCCGCAGGTTGAAGGCATTATCCTGAAACGCCTGTTTACCGAAGGCGATGAAGTGAAAGCCGGGCAGGTGTTATATCAGATCGACCCGGCCAGCTATCAGGCCAGTTACGATCAAGCGCTCGCGCAATTAAAGAACGCGCAGGCGTTGGTAAAAAGCAGCAAATTAAAAGCGGAGCGTTATGCTGCTTTGGTAAAAGAGAACGGCGTGTCGCGTCAGGATGCTGATGATGCTTTGGCAACCTATCAGCAAAACGTGGCATCGGTGGACCAATATCGTGCCGCTGTAGAAAGTGCGCGCATCAATCTGAATTACACCCAAATCAAAGCGCCGATCAGCGGTCGTATTGGCATTTCATCGGTGACACCAGGTGCGCTGGTGACCGCCAGTCAAACCACTGCGCTGGCGACGATTCGTGCTCTCGACCCAATTTATGTCGATCTGACGCAATCCAGCGTCCAACTGCTCAAACTGAAGCGTCAGCAGGCTTCCTTACAGCAGAGCACTGATGCCGTGCCTGTGACGGTGAAACTCGAAGATGGCAGTGCTTATGACCATCCGGGCAAACTGGAACTGACGGAGGTGTCGGTAGATGAAGCCACCGGCACCGTGACGCTGCGCGCTATCTTCCCTAACCCGCAACATGAGCTACTGCCAGGCATGTATGTCCGCGCCAATGTGACGAACGGCGTCAAATCCGACGCGATCCTGGCACCGCAGCAGGGGATCACCCGTGATGCCAAAGGCAACGCCACGGCGTTAGTGGTCGATAAAGAGAATAAAGTCGAAAGCCGTGAAGTGGTTGCCGATCGCGTGATCGGGAATAAGTGGCTGATCACCTCTGGCCTTAACAGTGGTGACAAGTTGATTGTTGAAGGCACGGGAAAAGTGCAGGCGGGCATGAGTGTTAAAGCCGTGGAAGTGACGCCAAACGATAAAGCCGCGACCAGCGAGGGTAACTGATATGTTGGCTCAGTTCTTTATTCGTCGGCCGGTATTTGCCTGGGTTATCGCCATCTGCATTATGATGTTCGGTCTACTCAGCATTAACAGCCTGCCCGTAGCGCAATATCCTGACGTCGCGCCACCGCAGATCAGTATTCAGGCAACGTACACCGGTGCGTCGGCGGAAACGCTGGAGAGCAGCGTCACGCAGGTGATTGAGCAGCAGCTCACCGGGCTGGATGGGTTGCTCTATTTTGACTCCACCAGCACGGCATCGACCGGGCAGGTGAAGATCAATGTGACCTTCCAGCAGGGCACCGATCCCGATATCGCTCAGGTTCAGGTGCAGAACAAGGTTCAGCAGGCAGAGAGCCGTTTGCCTACCGCGGTCACCACGCAAGGTGTCACCGTGGAGAAAGCGCAGAGCGACTTCCTGCTGATCCTGGCGGTGTACGACAAAACCAATAAAAGCAGCTCTTCCGATGTCGCTGACTATATGGTCAGTAATATGGAAGATACGCTGGCGCGTGTTTCCGGCGTGGGTAGCGTGCAAGTGTTTGGTGCCGAGTACGCGATGCGCATCTGGCTGGACCCGAGTAAGCTGGCGTCCTATTCACTGATGCCGTCGGATGTCACCACCGCGCTGGAGAGCCAAAATACCCAGGTTTCTTCTGGGCAATTGGGCGCACAACCAGCCAGCAAAGAGCAGCAGCTGGTGGCGACAGTTCGTTCGCGTTCGCGTCTGCAAACACCAGAGCAGTTCCGCAACATCGTGCTTAAGAGTCAGTCTGACGGTTCGGTAGTGCGACTGAGTGATGTCGCGCGCGTCGAAATGGGCGATGAAGACTACAGTGCCAACGTGTTGGCGAATGGCCATCCCGCATCCGGTATCGCTGTGCAGCTGGCATCAGGTGCGAATGCGCTTTCCACCGCTGAGCAGGTGAAAGCCACCATCAATGAGTTCCGTAGCAGCATGCCGGCGGGCTACGAGATTGCTTATCCACTCGACAGCACCGACTTCGTCAAAATCTCGATTGAAGAGGTGGTGAAAACGCTGATCGAAGCGGTGATCCTGGTGGTTATCGTGATGTTCGTGTTCCTGCAGAACATTCGTACGACGTTGATCCCGGCGATTGCCGTGCCGGTGGTTTTACTGGGTACGTTCGGTGTGCTGTCGCTGTTTGGTTACTCGATAAACACCTTAACCATGTTTGGCATGGTGCTAGCCATCGGCTTGCTGGTCGATGATGCGATTGTGGTGGTGGAGAACGTTGAGCGCGTGATGCGCGAGGAGGGGTTACCGCCGCGACAGGCCACGGAAAAATCAATGAAGGAGATTACCGGTGCTTTGATTGGTATCGCGCTGGTGCTGTCGGCGGTGTTCCTGCCGATGACCTTCTTCAGTGGTTCAACCGGTGTGATCTATCGCCAGTTTTCGATCACCATTGTGTCGTCGATGGTGCTGTCGGTGATTGTGGCGCTGACGCTGACGCCAGCCCTTTGTGCAACCTTACTGAAACCTCATAACCACGAAAGCGGCACCAAAGGTTTCTTTGGCTGGTTTAACCGCAGTTATGAAAAAGTGCAGGGGCGCTATCAAAACGGTGTGGGCCATGTGGTGAACAGTTCAGTGCGCTACCTGCTGCTGTACGGCGTGTTGCTGATCGGTTGTGCGGTGCTGTATATGCGTTTGCCAACCGGCTTCCTGCCGACGGAAGACCAGGGCTATATCATGGTGCAGTATCAGCTGGCACCGGGTGCCACGGAAAACCGTACCAGTGAAGTCCGTCAGCAGGTACAGCAGTACTTTGCCACCAAAGAAAAAGATAACGTTAACGTTAGCATGCTGGTTAACGGTTTCAGTTTTGCCGGTAGCGGACAAAACGCCGGTATTGGTTTTATCTCGCTGAAAAACTGGAGCGAGCGTAAAGGCACGGAGAACAGCGCCGATGCCATTGCAGGCCGCGCGATGGCTGCGCTCTCCAGCATCCGTGACGCGCAGATCTTTGTACTTTCACCGCCCTCAGTATCGGGGTTAGGTCAATCGAACGGCTTTACCTTTGAATTACAGGCGCGCGGGGCCACCGATCGCGACCAACTGCTGAAAATGCGTAACCAGCTGATTGCCGAAGCCAACCAGGACCCGGTGTTGAGTGCGGTACGCGCGAACTCACTGCCAGATCTGCCGCAGTTGGATGTCAGTATTGATGATGCCAAAGCGCAATCGCTGGGGCTGACCATTAGCGACATTAACGACACGCTGAGTGCAGCGATTGGCGGGAGTTACATCAACGACTTCACCGATCGTGGTCGCGTGAAGAAAGTGTATATGCAGGGCGATCAACAGTTCCGCAGTAAGCCTGAAGATATCGATCAATGGTATGTGCGCGGAACGGATAGCAGCAGTAACACTACCATGGTGCCGTTCTCGTCGTTCGCCTCCTCAAAATGGGCTTACGGTCCAGATGTGTTGTCACGCTATAACGGCCTGGCTTCTTATGAAATTGAAGGATCGTCAGCATCGGGCAAGAGTTCGGGCGATGCCATCACCGCAATGGAAAAGCTGGCGGCCAAACTACCGGCTGGCACAACCTTTGCGTGGAGTGGACTCTCTTATCAGGAAAAACTTTCTGGCAACCAGGCGATGTCGTTGTATGGCATTTCCCTGATTGTGGTGTTCCTGTGCCTTGCCGCGCTGTATGAAAGCTGGTCGGTGCCGTTCTCGGTGATGATGGTGGTGCCGTTAGGGGTGATTGGATCACTTCTGGCGATTACGTTGCGCGGTCTGGAAAACGATGTGTACTTCCAGGTGGCGTTGCTCACCATCATCGGCCTGTCCGCGAAGAACGCGATTCTGATTGTGGAGTTTGCGGAGGAAAATTACCGCAAAGGCGAGAATCTGGTGAAAGCTGCGATTCATGCCGCCACAATGCGTTTGCGTCCGATCATCATGACGTCACTGGCGTTCACTGCTGGGGTGCTGCCGCTGGCGATTTCTACCGGCGCGGGTGCCAACAGCCGTATCGCAATCGGGACAGGTATTATCGGCGGCACCCTGACAGCAACGTTACTGGCCATCTTCTTTGTACCGCTGTTCTTTGTTCTGGTCCGTCGCGTGTTTCCGGCGATTCCGCATGACGATGCACAGTCAACCGAATCAGCTGTGAAGGCGGAGGAGTAATATGTCTGCAAAATTATTAATGGTGTTGTTACCGTGCTTTCTCGCGGGCTGTGTGTCACTCGATCCGCACTACGATCGTCCCAATGATGCGGTCAGCACCAGCACGCCAACCGGCGATGCCTATCGTGGCTTGCAGGGCACGCCAGCGAATTATCGTGATATCAGCTGGCAGGATTATGTGCTGGATAGCAAGCTGCGTCAGGTGGTGGCGATGGCGCTGGACAGCAGCCGCGATCTGCGTGAAGCGGTCGCCAGTGTGAAATCGGCACACGCACAGTACGGCGAGCAGCGCGCCGATCTCTTTCCGACGATTAGCGCAGGCGTGAGCGGCACCCGTTCGCGTGCGTTGACGGGCGAGGGGAATCAAACCGCGCTCAGTAATACCTATTCGGCGGAAGGCAGCGTGAGCTCCTTCGAGCTGGACCTGTTTGGCAAGAATCAGAGTCTTTCGCGTCAGCAATATGAAACCTATCTTGGTACGCTGGAGGGCGCTCGCAGCACGCGTCTGACGGTGCTGTATAACACGGTGGATTACTGGTTACAACTGGCGGCGGATCGCAGTAATCTGGCGATCGCGAAAGAGACGGCAGAGAGTGCGCGTCAGTCGCTGGAGGTGACGCGCAAACGTCTGCAAAACGGCGTGGATTCGATGGTGGATGTGGCTTCAGCAGAAACGACTTATCAATCTGCACAGGCAGATGTGGCCAGCTATACCACCAGCGTGGCGCAGGATAAGAATGCGCTGGATTTGGTGGTCGGGAAGCGTGTGCCGGATAGCCTGTTACCCCAGGATATTGAGTCGATTGGCAATGCTTTGAAAACCGTACCTGCTGGCGTGTCATCGGAGGCACTGAACAATCGCCCAGACGTGTTGCAGGCCGAGCACAACCTAAAAGCGGCCAATGCCAATATCGGCGCTGCGCGAGCCAACTTCTTCCCGAGCATTACGCTGACGGCAAGCGGAGGTGTTGGCAGTGCCGATTTGTCTTCACTGTTTAAGAACGGCGCGGGCATTTGGTCGTTTGCACCGAGCATTTCGCTGCCGATTTTCAAAGGTGGCTATAACGTTTCCTACCTGAACTACACCAAAGCGCAGAAAGAGTATTACGTTGCCGTGTATGAGAAGACTGTGCAAACCGCTTTCTCTGAAGTCGCGGATGCGCTGGCACGGCGTGGCACCATCAACGATCAGTTGACCAGCCAACGTAATAATGTTGCTGCATCGCAGACTTACTATCATTTGGCCGACCTGCGTTATCAGAACGGTGTTGATACCTATCTGAATGCGTTAACTGCCCAGCGTACGCTCTACACGGCGCGGACCAGTTTGGTCAGTGTTGAGCAGGCCTACTACCAAAACCTGAATACTTTCTACAAAGTATTGGGTGGCGGTACGGCATTGAAAGAATCTGAACTGAAACTGTAACGCTTTCCCGGGCCGGTAATGTATCGGCCCGGTGAAAAATGTAACCGGGTTTTTTATCACTATTTCAGTGAGAAACGCCTTCGCGTATCCTATGAAAAACAATAATTACGCTGTGGACATTTTAGGAGTCATGATTGAGCAAATCAGAGAATGAAGAATTCTTTCAGCAACGACAGCAGCTGATTATTTCAGCGGCTAAAGTCTGCTTTAGTCAGTCGGGTTTTCATGGTGCCAGCATGGCGGATATTAGCCGTGAATCTGGCTTGGGAGCAGGGCAGATATATCGTTATTTTGAGAGCAAAGATTTAATCGTCAGTGAAACCATTAAGAGTATTGCTGTTAATTGGCGTCTGTTTCTGCAAAATAATCTTCCGCGTCAAAGTAGTACCGCTGATATTATCAATACGGAATCTGGCTTTTGGCAGGATTGGCCTTATCAGGATCGCTGTTTATTGCTGGAGATGTATTCGGAAGCATCGCGTAATCAAGCTGTGCGCGCAGTTCTGGCGCAGGAAGAACAATTATTAATTGCGGAGTTGGATACATCATTATGCCAACAGAGCCCTGGCGTGAGTGATCAGCAGTGCAATGATCGTATTCAATTCTTATTGATGCTGGTGGATGGCGTTGCCTGTCGCGCCTTTGGCGATAATACCCTCGATCATCGGGAAAAAGGCAGGATCAATGGCATTCTTTCGCATCATCTGTTTGGCTGATATCAAACCTTGTCATGTTGATTGATGTCACGTGTGATGGCATCGAAGAAAGGCATAAACCCGACAGGTACCTCACGTTGTTTCATGCAACGGCGGATGATCATGCCATCAATCACCAGTGAAATGATGTGCAATCGGGTATTGATAACGCAGGCATCCAGTGACGGATTAAGCGTCTGTTCCTGAGTAATAAAATTATTTTTCAATACCTGCCACGCATCATTCATTATCTGACGAATACGCTCATTACGTGTGGCTTCAGATGAGACTTCCATTAGCAAGACAATACTGTGCTCGACTTCAGGCGGCACAATGTCCTGCACCGAATGCGTCACGCCTCCTGCATGGGCAATTCGCTCAAAATCAGCATTTAATAATGCAATCATGCGTTGAACTACATTTGTCACCAACGCTTCAATAATGGCTTCTTTATTTTTGTAATATTTGTAGATTAAACCAATGCTAACGTCTGCCTGGCTGGCAATATTCTGAATGGAGGTTTGATGAAAACCTTTTAGGCGCATACACTGTTCGGCTGCATCAAGAATCTGTTCGCTGCGATTCATGTTATTTACTCATCACGGAAAAGTGTATTTTACGCAAAAATGTGCAGGCTGACTAACCCTGAATGCTGAAAGCTGGCGGTCTGAGTGATGTTTCTGTCTCTTATTATTGCTACGGGTTATTAATATTCAAAAATTTTGACATAAGCGAGCAAATCGAACACCTGTTCTGGAATTTTCTCGCCGCTATCATGATGTTCATAGCCACATTTTGAGGAGCAAACCATGAACGTGATGCGAGCCCAGCGCGACCAGTTATTTGAATACGGTCCCTTTACCATCCGCCGGCAAAGACCCGGTGAGGCTTTTGGCGCGTTGGCGATTATTGATCAGATGTCGTTGAAAATGGATGCGCGTATTCCGATGCATACACGGCAAGATGAAGAGATTTTTAGCTACGTCTGGCGCGGTTCCGCACAACACCTTGCTGAAAATGGCGACAAAATTGCGCTGAACGCCAAACGCGCCATGGTGGTGAGTGCGGGGAGTGGAGTGCGTTATGAAGAGTCTGCACCTTTTATTGAAACCGAGATGCTGCAGGCCTATATCCGTCCGGCTAAAAGCGGCGGTGCGCCACGCACCGTGGATTTCACTCGCGCGGATGGGTTGCCGCTAAACGCCTGGACTTTGCTGGCGGGGCCAGAAAGTAGCGATGCACCGTTGCCGTTGGGTCAGGACGTTTTTATTTATGATCTCAAAGTGGAGCGGGGCGCACAGGTTGAGGTGCCACATCTTGCCGGTTACTCAACCTGGCTTACATTACTGGATGGCATTGTGCGTGTTGGCGATGAGCGGTTGATGCCTGGGGATTCGATCAGTGAGCAGGGCGCTTTACCTGATGTGCGTGGCGAGCGTGACGCGATAGTGATCGCTTTTTTGGTGAGTGACGGTGTCACGTTTGGGTGAGCCTGGCTAGAAAAGGGTTCATGAGAAAGCGTGTAACTGCGAGTGCTCTTAGATTTTTTGGTAGGGCTTCTCGTAGCAAAGGGTCTGTTAAGGCGCATCCCAAAATTTTTGCCTGGTGTAAGGGCTGCCATTGATCAAAAAATGGCAGCCTTTTTTGTATGTGCCGGTGTGGGCCGTAGCACCGCTGCTGCTGCCGGGCCGTCCTCGCGCCGCTAACGCGGTACCCTCGGCTTCCACGTCGTGCCGACGGATCGTTCGGGTAAGGCCGTCCTGGCCAACCCGAACTGCCCGGCGCATCCCTGCGCCTGGCTCCTGGCACAACGTAAAAGCCTCAGCGCTGCGGATAGCCCTTGCAGCATCAGCGGTGCTACGGCCATTTAGATTGTGCCCGCTTTGATAAAACCCATTGAGGGTATGGAACACTGGTCTGGATCATCACTAAACTCGCCAAACTCGCCAA
>NZ_JZRH01000060.1:0-71973 GCF_000963985.1 Pantoea sp. BL1
CTTAACTGATCGGCATTAGGCCTGCGGGCCCGTTTTTGATCGTGCTATTCGGCACGCATCGCCAGCATAATTCGCATCAGGCGGATCAGTAACGCCCCGCATCCAGCCCAAAACAGCGCACTTAAACTCCATGCAACAATCAGCAGCCAACTGTGCATCTGCGTGACGGTGAGCCACATCCAGGCCATACCCAATAGCGTGCCCACCACGGCGACCCACAGTGTACTGACCAGGGGGCTGTCTGGCTGCAACACCGCCATTAACATGCCCGGCAATAAAAACAGCAATAATTCAGGCTGTCCGCGCATAGTTTGTTCCGCGGCAAGGGCCCAAAAATGGTGTGCAAAAATAAACACCAGCGTATAAAGCATCATACCCAGAACTGATGCTGGCCAGCGATTATTGCGCTGCAACATAACCATCCTCAACTTTGTTGTTAACAATATTGAAACGTTTACTGCCCTGATGCGCACAAGTGGAAATAAAAAGAAACAGCCGCTGGCAGAAAGATTAAAAACTGCTGATAGCTGAGGAAGTTATTTATGATTAGAATGACGCCGTTTTAAATAATGGTCTGCACCTTGCTGGCGGCAAGGACGCTAACGGCTGCCACAAGATAGCGAAAAAAGGCCTTCTCATCAACTTGTTACAGGTAAAGAAGAAGTTAAACCGTGAACATTAACGTCGCAGAATTGTTAAGCGGAAATGACGTTCTGTTATTATTTGTCGTCTTAGCCCTGGGGCTGTGCTTAGGTAAATTACGCCTGGGCTCGGTACAGCTAGGAAATTCCATTGGTGTCCTCGTTGTTTCATTGATTTTAGGCCAGCAGCATTTTGCGATAAATACCGACGCACTCAGCCTCGGCTTTATGTTGTTTATTTTTTGTGTCGGTGTTGAAGCCGGACCTAACTTTTTTTCGATCTTTTTCCGCGACGGTAAAAATTACTTCTTCCTCGCCATTGTGATGGTGGTCAGTGCGCTGCTCATTGCGCTTGGGCTGGGTAAAGTGTTCGGCTGGGATATCGGCCTGACGGCGGGCATGCTGGCCGGTTCCATGACTTCCACGCCGGTGCTGGTGGGCGCGGGTGACACGCTGCGGCAAAGCATCAGTGACAGCCATCAGCTCAACATGATGCAGGATAACCTCAGCCTCGGTTACGCCCTCACCTATTTAATCGGTCTGGTCAGCCTGATCTTTGGTGCTCGCTATCTGCCCCGTCTGCAACATCAGGACTTACCGACCTGCGCGCAGCAGATTGCGCGAGAGCGCGGACTGGATGCCGACAGCCAGCGTAAAGTGTTCTTGCCGGTCATCCGCGCCTATCGCGTTGGCCCGGAACTGGTGGAATGGAGCGGCGGCAAAAACCTGCGCGAGTTAGGCATTCATCGTCAGACCGGCTGCTACATTGAACGTCTGCGCCGTAACGGTATTCTCGCCAGCCCGGATGGGGATGCGATGCTGCAACTCGGTGATGAAATTTCGCTGGTGGGCTACCCCGATGCACACGCACGCCTTGATGCCAGCTTCCGTAACGGCAAAGAAGTGTTCGACCGCGATTTACTCGACATGCGTATCGTCACCGAAGAGATTGTGGTGAAAAACCACAATGCGGTGAACAAACGTTTGAGCCATCTGAAACTCACCGATCATGGATGCTTCCTCAATCGGGTGATTCGCAGCCAGATTGAGATGCCAATTGATGACAGCATCATGCTCAACAAGGGCGATGTGTTGCAGGTCAGTGGTGAAGCGCGCCGAGTGAAAAGCCTGGCAGATCGCATCGGCTTTATTGCCATTCACAGTCAAATGACCGATCTGCTGGCCTTCTGCGCCTTCTTTATCATTGGGTTGATGATCGGCATGATCACCTTCCAGTTCAGCAACTTTAGCTTCGGCATCGGTAACGCCGCCGGTTTGCTGTTCGCGGGTATCATGCTCGGTTTCCTGCGCGCGAACCATCCGACCTTCGGCTACATTCCGCAGGGTGCGCTGACCATGGTGAAGGAGTTCGGTTTGATGGTGTTTATGGCAGGTGTCGGTTTGAGCGCCGGTAGCGGTCTGCAACATGGCCTGGGCAGCGCAGGCGCTTTGATGTTGCTCAGCGGCCTGCTGGTGAGTTTGATCCCAGTGGTGATTTGCTATCTGTTTGGTGCCTACGTGTTACGCATGAACCGCGCGCTGCTGTTTGGCGCCATCATGGGCGCGCGCACCTGCGCCCCGGCGATGGAGATCATCAGCGATACCGCGCGCAGTAGCATTCCGGCACTGGGCTATGCAGGAACTTATGCGATTGCTAACGTTTTGCTGACGCTGGCCGGCACGCTTATTGTGATAATTTGGCCGCTTTTGCCTTTTTAAAAATATTTTTACCGCGTTCAGAACTTTCTATTTGGGGCGCAGTCTGAATAAGTGCCACTGCTTTTCTTTGAAATCCCCAAATTGTGGAGCCCGCCGGTCACTGACTTGCGGGTTTTTTTATGCCTGCAAATCCTGCCGCTTAAGGTTCTCCTAAGCGTAAATTGCGACCCTGCCACTCTGGTTTCGCTATTTTTAAAATATTCATGCAACTTTCATCAAAGTTAAACACTCCAACAACCCGCGATAAGATTAAGAACCCGACTATTTATTGTTTGTCTGGTCGCTTTTACGCTATCAACTTTATTTTACTGGCAATTTCGGCACTGGTGTTTATGTGGTGGTCGCGCCACGAAAGCCTGGATATCGCCATCAGTCAGCTGTGGTTTGACCCACAGACGCAGACGTTTCCGTGGCAACACAACCGCTGGCTGGACCTGATCAATCATCGCTTGTTCAAGGATGTGATCATCGCCGGTGCGGTATTGATGTTGTTAAGAGGTGTGCAGAAGCGTGATGGTCGCCGCGTGCTGGTGGCCCTGCTGTTTGGCATTGGGCCGCTAGTGGTGGGCATCCTGAAGGCGCATAGCGCGCACTCCTGTCCATGGGATTTGGCGATGTTTGGCGGTAAAGCGGCCAGTTTTGTGCTGCTGGACCCTACTCCGGCCAACAGCGGTCCCGGGCAATGCTTCCCAGGCGGTCACGCTTCCAGCGGCTTTGCTCTGATGGCGCTGTTCTTCCTGTGGTGGCCAGAGCGTCCGCGCCGCGCCGTGCTGGCGCTGCTGTTTGGTATCACCGTGGGCTTACTGATGGGATACGGACAGGTGATGCGCGGTGCCCACTTCTTCTCTCACAATCTGTGGTCGGGATGGTGGGTGTGGCTGAGCCAGGTGCTGATTTTTGCTGGTGTTTCTTTTTGGGTAGACAAGATGAGGAAAAGCAAACGTGATGGAAGCGCTCAACCATAGCCTGTTTCTATGGATCAACGCCACGACGGATTCACCGCCATGGTTGATTAACCTGGCGACCTTTATCGCCAAAGATGTGATTGCCATTGTCCCGCTGCTGATTGTGGCCTTATGGTTTTGGGGGCCGCGCGATCAAGTGCAATCTCAACGCGCGCTGGTACTGAAAACCGGTATGGCGCTGATTTATGCATTGAGCATTTCATGGTGCGTGGGCCAACTGTTGCCGCATCCGCGTCCATTTGCCATTGGCTTAGGGCACCAATTCCTCGCTCACGCCGCCGATGACTCTTACCCCAGCGATCATGGCACCACCATCTTCACTTTTGCACTGGCGTTCATCTTCTGGCATCGCCTGTGGTCTGGCGTCATTCTGCTGGCCGTGGGCAGTGCGATTGCCTGGTCACGCGTTTATCTTGGCGTACATTGGCCTATGGATATGCTGGGCGGATTTTTGGTGGGCTTACTGGCGTGTCTGGCCTCGCATATGGCGTGGCAGTTGTACGGCGAACGCATGCTGACATTCACCCACCAGCTGTATCGCGCTCTGTTCGCTATGCCGATCAAAAAAGGGTGGGTACGCGGATAAGGTAAAGGGCGGCTCACTCGGGCCGCCCGATAGGGGACTAGCTAAACCACTTCCCAAACAAGCCGTTAAATTTCATCATGATGAAATCCCAGATACGACCCATAAACCCGCCCTCCGGCACCGCTTCCATCACCACCAGCGGGCGCTGATCCACGGTTTTGCCATCCAGTTGGAAATCAATGGTCCCCACCACCTGGTTCTTCTCCAGCGGCGCCTCCAGCTGCGGTGAATTCAGGGTGAAACTCGCCTTAAGGTTTTTCATTTGACCTTTCGGGACGGTGATCGCCGCATCTTTCGCCACGCCGAGATTGACCTGGCTCTGTTCACCAAACCACACACGCTGCTGGGCAAAAGGCTTGTCGCTTTTTATCGGCGTCACGGTTTCGTAGAAACGGAAACCCCAGGTGAGCAACTTCTCACTTTCACGGAAGCGAATCGCATCACTTTGGGTACCCAGCACCACCGAAATTAAACGCATATCCCCGTCGACCGCAGACGCGACCAGGTTATTCCCCGCGCCCGAGGTATGTCCGGTTTTAATCCCATCCACTTTCAGGTTACTGCTCCACAACAGGCGGTTACGGTTCATCTGCTTGATGTGATTAAAAGTGAACTCTTTCTCGCTGTTTAACGCGTACTCTTCTGGCACATCGCTAATCAGACGCTGCCCGATGATCGCCATATCGCGCGCGGTGCTGTATTGCCCATCGGCATCCAGCCCGTGCACCGTCATAAAGTGGGTATTTTGTAGTCCAAACGCTTTAACGTAGTTGTTCATCAGGCCGATAAACGAGTCCTGGCTACCGGCGACATAATCTGCCAGCGCGATACAGGCATCATTGCCTGACTGAATCACCACGCCTTTATTGAGCTCAGAAACCGGAATGCGGTCACCGGGTTTGAGGAACATTAGCGAGGAGCCGCGCAGTTTTGGATTGCCGGTTGCCCATGCATCCTGACCGATAGTCACCAGGTCATCGTTATGGATCTTACCGGCTTTCAGCGCCTGGCCGACCACATAGCTGGTCATCATTTTGGTCAGGCTGGCGGGATCTAACCGCTGGTCGGCATTGGACTCAGCCAGTACCTTGCCGCTGTTGTAGTCCATCAGAATCCAGGCTTTAGCCTCAATTTGAGGGGCTGCAGGCGCCTGTTCAGCCTGAGTGGTGACGGGAAGGAAAAGCACTAATAATGAAGTGGCAGCCAGCGGCCGCAAAGCAGAAATGACGGAGTTTTTTCTCATGAGCGTGACCAGATTGTCCTTGTTAAATCATGGTTTTCTAGCAGGTAAGACATGTCTTAATAAAAGCTACACGCTTACCACCTGCGAACAAAACCGTCCAACCGTAAAGTTTTATAGAGTTTATTAGAGTAACCCTGGCATCAACCCTGCTGCGCTGCCACTTTTACGGTTCGGCCGTAGTGGAAAAAGTGAGAGAAATTCCGATTTTTCGCAGAACGGTTAAGC
This sequence comes from Pantoea sp. BL1, assembly GCF_000963985.1. Lineage (NCBI taxonomy): Bacteria > Pseudomonadati > Pseudomonadota > Gammaproteobacteria > Enterobacterales > Erwiniaceae > Pantoea > Pantoea sp. BL1. The sequence continues at coordinate 5,380 of NZ_JZRH01000060.1, forward strand.
CAGTCACAAAATTCCGCTAACCTGATGCCAATCAGCCCGAGGAGAACCACGATGGACTTAGCCGTTTTCGATCTGGACGAAACCCTGATTTGTGAAGACAGTACCAGCCTGTGGCTGCGCTGGCTGGTCTCACAGGGATTTGCCCCCGAAGCACTCATCTCTCAGGAACAAGCCTTGATGGAGAAATACCATGCCGGCACCCTGTCAATTGAAGAGTACATGAGCACGACGCTTTCCCCGCTCGCCGGTATGGCGACCCTGACGGTTGAGGGTTGGGTGCGACGTTTCATCCATCGCGATATCCTGCCACGCGTGTTCCCCGCTGCGCGGGAACGCATTAACTGGCATCAGCAGCGCGGCGATACCGTGATGATCATCACCGCCAGCGGCGATCATCTGGCGGTACCGATTGCACAACGTCTGGGCGTGCACGGTGCGCTGGCGATTGGCGTGGAAGTGGTGGACGAGCGCTACAGCGGCCAGATTTACGGCACCGCCACCTATCGTGAAGGGAAAGTGACCCGTCTGAGTGACTGGAAGGCTTTGCAGCAGGATCAGCGCTTTGAAAAAACCTGGGCTTACAGCGACTCCATGAACGATTTACCCCTGCTCAATCACGCCGATCACGCCTGGGTGGTCAACCCTAATGCGCTGCTGCTGGAGCAAGCACAGCAGCGCGGTTGGGAAGTCTGTAACTGGGTGCGTTAAGTTATCCGCGCGAGGCGCTGGCGGGTTCCGCCAGCCCGACTCTTAGCAGCTTGCCGTTGGCTTCATCGGTGAGCACATAGAGATAACCATCCGGTCCCTGGCGCACATCGCGAATACGTTCGCCGCGATCCCCCAGCAATCGCTGCTCTTCCACCACTTTCTCACCGTTCACCCGTAAGCGAATCAGACTTTTTTCCTTCAGTGCGCCGATGAACAGCGAATTTTTCCACTGCGGGAAACGTGCGCTGTTGTAAAACGCCATCCCGCTGATGGCCGGTGATACTTTCCACCAGAACTGCGGTTGTTCTGTTCCCGCGACATGCGTGCCCTGCGCTTCCGGTACTTTCTGCCCGCTATAATCAATACCGTAGGTGGCCAATGGCCAGCCGTAATTTTTGCCTTTCTGGGGGATATTCACTTCATCGCCGCCGCGCGGGCCGTGTTCACTCTCCCACATCTGCTGCGTCCACGGATTGAAGGCTAATCCCTGTGGATTACGCATGCCGTAGGACCAGATTTCTGCACGCGCGTCTTTACGTTGCACAAAGGGATTATCCGCTGGGACATCACCGTTCTGCGTCAGGCGCACGATTTTTCCTGAAAGCTTGTCGAGCTGTTGCGCGCTCAGGCTGGAAAAGTTGTCGCCAAACGCGATAAAGAGAAAGCCCTGCGCATCGAACGCCAGCCGGGTTCCTATATTCGCGCCGCTGGAGAGTTTCGGTGTCTGTTCCAGCACCACCTTAAAGTCACTCAACTGACGATTATCGTCACTGAGATGACCATAGCCGACGACACCGCCCGCTCGCCCCTGCGCATCAGCCGTGGTGTAACTGAGCCACACGCGGCGGCTCTGGGCAAAGTCAGGTGCCAAAACCACATCCAGCAGGCCGCCCTGGCGGTTTGCCCACACGTTTGGCACACCGCTGATGGGCTGCGACAATCCTTTTCCCGGCTGCCAACTGCGCAGATGCCCGGCGCGTTCGGTGATCAGCAGCGTTTGATTGTCGGGCAGGAAAGCCACCGACCAAGGATGGTCGAGTTTGTCCTGCAACACCTGAACCTGGACATCGGCAGCCAGGGTCGAATGAGCATAGCTTAAAGCGCCAAGCAGCAGCGCGACAGGCAGTAAACGCATGGGATTCTCCTTTATCACGGTCTGCCGTTAAGGGTAGTCAGCCAGTAAGAAAGGATGTGCAGGATTTACAAAACATTAAGCCCGACAAAATGTCGGGCGATTGGATCAAGGGGCAGAAAATGCCACGACATCTCGAACCATCTCATCGATGCCTGGGCGCACATCGTTGAGCGTAATCGGCGCGCTGTTGTTAGGCAGTGACTTACCGAAGGCTTTGCGCACCACTTTAATCAGCGGCTTACCCGTCTGTGCATCGACCGCTTCTACTTCCAGGAATAGCGCACTGTTCTGGGTGCGATGCCCGGTTGCCGCCATGGTGCTGGCGACCACCGCCGCAATCGGCACCACTTCATAGAACTGCACTCCTTCGTTTTCTGCCGTTACGGCGGTGATGGCGCTTTTCACCCTAAGCGTATGTGCACCAGGCTTGCCCACCACCGGTTTACGTTCTGCGACCGCGCGTTTTAACTGGCTATCGGTGTACTGACGGATTTCATCCAATGTTTGCTGGCTGATGCGTTCAGTCGGTCGCGCGGCGGGATAGTAAACCACGGGTTCGAACACCACGTTGGTGTAATCCGCGCTGTGATAATCCGGCGAGATCCAGCGCAATGTCGGTTTACCGCTCGGTGACTGTTCAGATTTTAACTGGCTGTAATCGCCGAGAAAGCCGGAAAACTGCTGTTTATCCGCAACATGAGAGGTACAACCCACCGCCAGCATAGCCAGCGTTAAAGCAGGAATATAAAGACGAAATCGCATGAGAAAGCCCTTATAAGAGGTAAATCGCTTCTCAAGTGTAGAGCGCACGCTGCGCTTTAGCGGGAAATTTTCACAGATTGAGAGAAGAAACCACCCGCATTGCAGGTGGTTAGAGGAATTACTCGAAGCAGGTCTCAGGATTCTCAGACAACGAAATGAAACTTTCGCCGCCTTTGGTCAGGGCAATAATGCCGCCGCTCTCAATATCATAAACCCACCCATGCAGACGCACTTTGCCTTTACGCAGCGCCACCGCTACCGAAGGGTGTGTTTTGATATTGTTCAGCTGAGCAATCACGTTCTCTTTGACCATTTCATTGAGACGGGTTTCCACCGCTTCATAGTTACGCTCTTCCACCACAGCTTTCGCTGCATTGGCGTAGTGCAACCAGTGATCAACTGCGGGCATGCTTTCCAAATCCGCATTGGATGCGATGGCGTTCATGGCGCCACAGTTGGAGTGACCGCAAATGATGATTTCAGTCACGCCCAGCGCAACTACCGCGTACTCAATCGTGGCGGACACACCACCCGGTTCGGGACCAAACGGCGGCACAATATTACCGGCGTTACGGATCACGAACAGTTGGCCTGGCTCGGATTGGGTGACTAATTCAGGCACCAGACGGCTGTCTGAGCAGGAGATAAACAGGGCTTTGGGATTCTGGTTTGACGCCAGACTTTTGAAAAGATCCTTCCTTTCAGGGAACACATTCTGTTGGAAATTCAGAAAACCTTTAACGATCTCTTGCATTTGTCTGCTCTCACTTTATCCGCATCTGCGCTGGCGATACGATCGGCACCGTCAGCACGCGTTCAAATTCTTCAGTGCGGTGAATAACTTACAATCACCAACCGAACATTTAAGCAAAACAGGCGGGTTTACACAACTCGGATCACCGTTAACGGTTCGCAGCCACCAGCCTTATCGGCGATGATTTGAACGGATAACGGCTCCGTTAAGCATAGCGGGAAACGCCCATTACGCTGTTAAGGAGATTCTTACATCACCTATACATTTTCCCTCGCAACCTCTGTACAATCCCCCGCCTATCCACACTAATTATGATGAATTATTATCCTTATGAGCCATGTCAAAAATCCGCCGCGCGTAGGCTTCGTCTCACTCGGCTGCCCAAAAAACCTCGTCGACTCAGAACGCATCCTGACGGAACTGCGTACTGAAGGCTACGATGTGGTGCCACGCTACGATGATGCGGAGATCGTCATCGTTAACACCTGTGGATTTATTGATAGCGCCGTACAGGAATCACTGGAAGCCATCGGTGAAGCGCTGAACGAGAATGGCAAAGTGATCGTCACCGGTTGCCTGGGTGCCAAAGTGGATCAGATCCGCGAAGTGCATCCTAAGGTACTGGAAATCACCGGCCCGCACAGCTACGAGCAAGTGCTGTCGCACGTTCACACTTACGTGCCAAAGCCGGAACACAACCCGTTCCTGAGCTTAGTGCCAGAGCAAGGCGTCAAGCTGACGCCGCGCCACTACGCTTACCTGAAAATTTCCGAAGGCTGTAACCACCGCTGCACCTTCTGCATCATCCCTTCTATGCGTGGCGATCTCGACAGCCGCCCGATTGGTTCGGTGCTCGACGAAGCCAAGCGTCTGGTGGAAGCCGGCGTCAAAGAGCTGCTGGTGATCTCACAGGATACCTCGGCTTACGGCGTGGATGTGAAGCACCGCACCGGTTTTTGGAACGGATGCCCGGTGAAAACCAGCATGGTGAGCCTGTGCGAACAGCTGGCGAAACTCGGCGTGTGGGTGCGTCTGCACTATGTCTACCCTTACCCGCATGTGGATGACGTGATTCCGTTAATGGCCGAAGGGAAAATTCTGCCGTACCTTGATATTCCGCTGCAGCACGCCAGCCCACGCATCCTGAAGTTGATGAAGCGTCCAGGCGCGGTTGAACGCACGCTGGAGCGCATCAAACGCTGGCGCGAAATTTGCCCGGAACTGACGCTGCGTTCGACCTTTATCGTCGGCTTCCCCGGCGAAACCGAAGAAGATTTCCAGATGCTGCTCGACTTCCTGAAAGAAGCGCGTCTGGATCGCGTTGGCTGCTTCCAGTACAGCCCGGTTGAAGGCGCGACGGCCAACCAGCTGCCGGATCAGGTGCCAGACGACGTGAAGCAGGAACGTTTCGATCGCTTCATGCAACTGCAGCAGAAAATCTCCAGCGAACGTTTGCAGGAGAAAATGGGCCGTGAAGTGTTGGTGATCATCGATGAAGTGGATGAAGAAGGCGCGGTGGGTCGCAGTATGGCCGATGCACCTGAGATCGACGGCGCGGTGTATCTGAATGGCGATCGTCAGGTGAAAGTCGGTGATGTGGTGCGTGTCAAAGTTGAACACGCCGATGAGTACGATTTATGGGGTACGCGCGTTTAACCGTGCTTTTGCTGGTGCGCGCGTTTGCGCGCCAGATAATCGGTATCCGATCTCAGCCGATCCCAGCATGATTTAAAGATGGCCGCTGCAGCGGCCTTTTCTTTTTCTGTGGTGCGCGGCAGCTCATTGCCATCCGCATCATATTTTCGCCCGCCTTTGTGATTACTGTAGCGACGCGCGCGGGTATAACCCATCTGAATAAATTTTCGCGCCATATCCATGCCGACAAAGTCGTCCTGTGCACGATACTCCTCAAACAATTGCATAATCTGAACGGAAGATTCCTGAGCCAATTCCACGGTACGGAAGCGCCAGAACGGCAGAATTTCGCTCTTGTAAGGCTCCACCATTAATACCCCCTGCTCACCGCGCCCAACCTGATAAAGGTCTGGCCGCTGTCGGAAATCGATATTCTTAAAGTCTTGTTCGTAATCAAAGGGTTTCACTGCATTTCTCCTGCACGACATTATCACTTATTGCAATTATTTTTTTGCGGCTCTTAAGCAATATGCTTTTACACCGATAACTTCTCTACTAGCCTACTTTGCTCAGGGAAAATCATGTTAACGAAAATGAAAATTGTGACTGCCATCATATTGATGCTGTTGGTATTCACCGCTATGCAGGCCATCTCCGGCTCGCTGTTTTTATCTTCCCTGATCGCTGGCCAGCATAATTTCACCGCCAGTAACCAGCTATCGCATCAACAACGTGAGTTCTCCGATAGCTGGCAAACGCTGGTGAAAACGCGCGTTATCATTAACCGCGTGGCGATTCGCATCCTGAAGAATCAGACCGATGATGCTTCACGCGCTGCCATTAACAAGCTGCTGGTTTCCGCGGGCGCATCGCTTGATGAAGCTAAGCAGCACTTTGACCGCTACAAAAGTGTCCCACGGATTGCGGGGCAAAGTGCAGAGTCCGCCCAGCTCATTGAGAGCAAGTTCACGGCTTATTATCAGCTTTTAAACCAATCTGCCGCATTCCTGAAAGCCAATAACTACGCCGCCTATGGTGAGTTGGATGCACAGCAGGCGCAGGATGATTTGGAAGCGGCCTACAAACAATGGCGTGGCGACAACGTGCAGTTGATCAATGCGCGCACTGCGGATAACGATAGCACTTATCAGCATATGCTGGTGATGGTCGCCGTGATGGCAGTGATTGTGGTGCTGTTGTTGCTGGTGGTTTGGCTGCTGGTTCGCCGCATCCTGTTAGCGCCGATGAAGCAAGTGCAGCAGCAGATGGAGCGCTTCGCCGAGGGCGATCTTTCCGCCAGTTTGACGATTGAAGGAAACAGTGAAATGGCCGCCATTGCCGCGAGCCTCAACCATATGCAGCAAGCACTGTTGGGCACGATCAACAATGTCCGCGACAGTGCCGATGCCATTTTCGGCAGTGCCAGCGCGATCGCCAACGGTAACAACGATCTCTCCTCTCGCACTGAACAACAGGCCGCCTCGGTGGAAGAGACCGCCGCCAGCATGGAAGAGCTGACCGCCACCGTTAAACAGAATGCCGATAACGCACGTCAGGCGACGCAGTTGGCGAAAACCGCATCGGAAACGGCTGACCGAGGCGGCAACGTGGTGGATGGCGTCGTAAAAACCATGCGTGACATCGCCGACAGCTCGAAAAAAATCGCCGACATTACCAGCGTGATCGACGGCATTGCTTTCCAGACCAATATTCTGGCGCTCAATGCTGCCGTTGAGGCAGCGCGCGCAGGTGAACAGGGGCGTGGCTTTGCGGTGGTAGCGGGTGAAGTCCGTAGCTTGGCGCAGCGCAGTGCACAGGCAGCGAAAGAGATTAAGCTGCTGATTGAGGGCTCCGTGCAGCGCGTCAATTTAGGCTCACAACAGGTAAGCAGCGCCGGCGATACCATGCAGGAGATCGTCAGTGCGGTCACGCGCGTGACTGACATCATGGGCGAAATTGCATCAGCTTCAGACGAGCAGAGTCGCGGTATCGACCAGATTGGTGTGGCGGTGAACGAGATGGATCGCGTGACGCAACAGAATGCCACGCTGGTGCAGGAATCGGCTAACGCCTCGGCTTCGCTGGAGCAACAGGCCAGCAGCTTGTCCTCGGCGGTGGCGCGCTTTAAAACCGGGACACGGGCTGTGATTGCACCGATAACAAAAACCGTGAAAGCCCCTGTCGCAGCCACACCACGCGCTTTGCCCGCTGCCGGTGCACACAGCAACGACAACTGGGAAACCTTCTGAGGTAACTGAAAACCAGGGGCGCCAAAAGTGGCGACCTGCTCGTCTGTTTAGCAATGGATGATAACGCAGTGTTCATTGTTAAAAAGGGCACCATAGTGGAGGCCAGCGCGCCTCTGCTGCTGCAAGGGCTATCCGCAGCGCTGAGGCTTTTACGTTGAGCCAGGAGCCCGTCGCAGGGATGTGACTGGCAGTTCGGGTTGGCCAGGACGGCCTTACCTGAACGATCCGTCGGCACGACGTGGAAGCCGAAGGCACCGCCTCAGCGGCGCGAGGACGGCCCGGCAGCCGCATAGGTGCGCTGGCCCGCACCTCTGCATTCTCAGCCAAACGAAAAAAGCTGCCACTTTTAACCGTGACAGCCTTTGCGAAAATGGCCTCAGCTGACGAACTCTGCACCCTAAGGCGTGCAAACGGGATCAGGTCTTTAACTTCGGATCCAACGCATCTCGCAGTCCATCTCCCAACAGATTAAACGCCAACACCGTCAGGAAAATCGCCAGACTGGGGAAGATCGCCACATGCGGCGCAATCACCATATCGGCACGCGCTTCATTCAGCATCGCGCCCCACTCCGGCGTGGGCGGCTGTGCGCCCAGCCCGAGGAACGACAAACTCGCCGCCGTGATGATCGACGTGCCGATACGCATGGTGAAATAGACCACAATTGACGACACGGTACCGGGCAGAATGTGACGCATAATAATCGTCCAGTCTGATGCGCCGATGCTACGGGCTGATTCAATAAAAGTTTGGTGTTTCAGCACCAGCGTATTGCCACGCACCAGACGAGCAAAGGCTGGAATACTGAAAATCGCCACCGCCACAATCACATTGCTCATGCCGCTGCCCATGATCGCCACCACCGCAATCGCCAGCAGAATGCCGGGGAAAGCAAACAGCACGTCACAGATACGCATGGTAATGCGATCCCACCAGCCCTCGTAATAACCGGCCAGCAAGCCCAGTAACGTACCTATCAGCGCACCGATCGCCACCGAGAAAAAACCGGCAATCAGTGAAATACGCGTACCGACCAGTACGCGGCTAAATATGTCACGCCCCAGCGAATCCACACCAAACCAGTGCATCATCGATGGCCCATCATTCAGCCGGTCGTAGTCAAAATAGTTTTCTGCATCAAACGGGGCAATAAACGGGGCGATAAACGCCACCACAATCAACAGCAGCACAAATAAGCCCGCCACCATCGCCACATGTTGATGACGAAAGCGGCGCCAGAATTCACGCCACGGCGTACGTACCCGGGTTTCCGTCATCATCGGCATGGTTTTCAATGCCGCTGCGCGTCGCCAGTTTTTCAAGTGCGACTCCTTACCTGTAACGGATGGCCGGGTTGATCGCCGCATACAGCATATCGACAATCAAATTGATCAAAATGAACTCCAGCGAGAAAAGCAGCACCTCGGCTTGAATGACCGGGTAATCGCGCATCTCAACAGAATCCACCAACAGGCGGCCTAAACCTGGCCAGTTGAACACCACCTCCACCACAATTGAGCCACCCAGCAGGAAACCAAACTGCAGGCCCATCATGGTCACCACCGGGATCATCGCATTGCGCAGACCGTGTTTGACCACCACCAGCGACTCACGTACCCCTTTGGCGCGCGCGGTACGCATGTAATCTTCCTGCATCACCTCAACAAACGAGGCGCGGGTAAAGCGTGCCATCACCGCCGCCACGGCTGCACCCAGGGTTATCGACGGCAGAATGTAGTGTTTCCAGCTGTCGGCACCGACCGTTGGCAGCCAACCCAGCTCAACAGAGAACACCTGCATCAGCAGCATGCCTAAGGCGAAAGCGGGAAAAGAGATACCAGACACAGCCAGCGTCATACCGATGCGATCGGGCCAGCGGTTGCGCCAGACGGCCGATGTAATGCCGATGGTCATACCGAAAATCACCGCCCATACCATGCTGGTCAGCGTCAGCCACAGCGTCGGGAAGAAGCGTGCAGCAATCTCTTCCGAGACCGGACGTTTGGATACCATCGACTGGCCGAAATCCCCCTGTAAGGCATTGAGAATAAAGTGCCAGAACTGCTGAATCAGCGGTTGGTCGAGGCCCAGCTCCTGGCGCACCAGTGCCACCACTGAGGCATCCGCTTCCGGACCCGCGATCAGGCGCGCCGGATCGCCCGGCAGCAGGTGGACAAACAAGAACACCAGCACCGCAACAATCAGCAGCGTGGGGATCAACCCCAGTAGTCGTTTGAGAAAATAGTTGAGCATGCAAAATCCTGCGCAGCAACGGCCAGCCTCGCAAGGCTGGCCTTGCCAGTTACTTCAGATCCGCCTCATCAAAATTGAATGAGGTATCGGGCATGACATAAAAACCGGTGAGGTTTTTATTGTTCGCGGAGAGCAACTGCTCAACCACCAGCGGAATCCACGGATGGTCGTTCCAGATACGATCCTGAGCGTCTTTGTACAGTTTGGCTTTCTGATCACGATCGGTGGTTTTCAATGCATCACTCAGATCTTTATCCACCTGCGGATTGCTGTAGAACGCCGTGTTAAAGATAGCTGGCGGCCAGGAGGTGGTGGCAAACAGCGGCGTCAGTGCCCAATCTGCTTCACCGGTCGAAGCCGACCAGCCCGTGTAGAACATGCGGACACCGCTCTCCTTCTGCCCTTTACTCTCGACTTCTGCAGCACGTTGGCCAGCATCCATCGCGGTGACTTTAACCTTCACGCCGACCTGCGCCAGCTGCTGCTGAGTGAACTGCAACACTTTCTGCGCCGTGCTGTGGTTGTGAGAGGACCACAGTGTGGTCTCGAAACCGTTCGGGAAACCGGCTTCCTTCAACAGTTCACGCGCTTTGGCCGGATCATATTTGATTGCCGGATAGGTCTGCGCAAAATCAATCGCCGGCGGCACGATGCCGGTAGCCGGTGTGGCATAACCCGCAAACGCCACTTTGACCAGCGCCTCACGGTTAATGGCGTACTCCAGCGCTTCACGCACTTTCGGGTTATCAAACGGCTTCTGCGTCACGTTGAGGCTGATGTAACGCTGCATAATTGATGGCGTGGTGACGACGTCGAGTTTGCTGTTGCCCTGCAGCAATTTCGCCTGCTCAAACGGTACCGGGAATGCAAAGGTCGCTTCGCCGGTCTGCAACATAGCCGCACGGGTATTGTTGTCTACCACCGGGCGGAAAGTGATGCTGTCCAGCTTCGGATAGCCTTTCTTCCAGTAGCCATCCCACTTCTTCACTTTAACGAAGTCGGTCTGATTCCAGGTGACGAACTCATACGGACCGGTCCCCACCGGATGGAAGCCAATGTCCTTACCGTATTTCTTCAGGGCGGTGGGTGAAATCATCACTGCCGCCGGGTGTGCCAGATTGTTGATGAAGGCCGAGAACGGCTGCTTCAGCGTAATCTTCACCGTGGTCGGATCCACCGCCTCGGTGCTGGCGACATACTTAAACAGGTTATAACGCTTGAGATGATTATCCGGGTTGCTGGCACGGTCGATGTTGGCCTTCACCGCTTCGGCATTGAAATCGGTGCCATCCTGAAACTTCACGCCCGAGCGTAGTTTGATGGTGTAAGTTAAGCCATCGCTGCTCGCCTGATAGCTTTCCGCCAGCACGTTTTGCAGCTTCATGTCCTTATCAAAACCGAACAGTCCCTGATAGAACGCCTTGGCCACCGACTGCGACAATGTGTCATTGGCGTCGTACGGATCCATCGTGGTAAAGGTTGACGCCACAGCAATCACCGCGTCCTTCGCTGCCCACGCTGGCATTGCCAACGCTGAACTCAACAACCCGGCAGTGATAACCCCTTTTCGCATAATGTGGTGCATTGTTATCGTTCTCCTGTAATCCCTGTCATGCGCGGCATCCGTGGATGACGCGGTTGCTTGCTGCTCAGGCGCCGCTAATGGCGTGGCGGGCAACAAAATGCCCCGGTGCCACTTCCAGTAACGGTGCCACTTCTGGCTCATCACCCAAGGGGCGAATCGGGCTGGGGATCTCATCCACCATTAATGCCCGCTCACGATGACGGTGCGCCGGATCGGCGACCGGCACCGCGGCCATCAGTTTTTTGGTATAGGGATGGCGCGGCTGCTCAAACACCGCCTGGCGCGGCCCCATTTCCACAATCTGTCCGAGATACATGACGGCCACACGATGGCTGATGCGTTCTACCACCGCCATATCGTGAGAAATAAATAAGAAGGCGATACCAAACTCGCGCTGCAAGTCGAGCATCAGGTTAATGATTTGCGCCTGAATTGAGACGTCCAGCGCCGAGACCGACTCATCGGCAATCACCACTTTAGGATTCAGCGCCAACGCACGGGCGATGCAGATACGCTGACGCTGACCGCCTGAAAACTCGTGTGGATAGCGCTGCGCATGCTCCGGCAGCAAGCCAACGCGCTCCAGCAGCCACGCTACGCGCTTCTCCGCCTGTTGCCGATCCATGGTTTTATGCACCAGCAGCGGTTCCATAATCGAGAAACCCACCGTCAGGCGCGGATCGAGCGAGGCATAAGGATCCTGAAAAATGAACTGAATATCGCGCCGCAGCGAAGCCAGCGCGTTGCCCTGCAGCGCATCAATGCGCTGACCATTGAAAGTAATCGTGCCGCCCTGGCTGGCAACTAAGCGCAGCAGCGAACGACCGGTAGTGGATTTTCCGCAGCCGGATTCACCGACCAGCGCCAGCGTCTCGCCAGCATGCAGATCAAAGCTGACCTTCTCCACCGCATGCACACGGCGCTTAACGCGATTCAGTAAACCACCACGAATATCAAAGCGCGTCACCAGGTCGCGCACCTGCAAAATCGGCGGTTCATTGCTGCGCACCGTATCCTGCGGTGTCGCCACCTCTTCACGACCATTAGTGTGCAGCAACGGGAATTTGGCCGGCAACGGCTGGCCGCTCATCGCCCCCAACTTCGGTACTGCCGCCAGCAAGGCGCGGGTGTAAGGCTGTTGCGGCGCATCAAACAGCTGCTGCACCGGCGCACGCTCAACCACATCGCCGCGATACATCACCTGCACGCGATCGGCCATCTCCGCCACCACGCCCATGTCGTGAGTGATAAAAATCACCCCCATCTGCATCTCTTTTTGCAGCACGCGAATCAGCTGCAGAATTTGCGCCTGGATGGTCACGTCCAGCGCGGTGGTGGGTTCATCGGCAATCAGCAGCGCCGGTTTGCACGACAGCGCCATGGCAATCATCACGCGTTGACGCATGCCGCCAGAGAGTTGATGCGGAAAACGCGATAACACATTATGGGCTTCAGGTATGCGCACCAGATCCAGCATGCGCCGCGCTTCGGCCTGCGCTTGCTGGTGGCTTTTGCCCTGATGTAAACGGATGGATTCGGCGATCTGCTCACCCACGGTGAAAACAGGGTTGAGTGAGGTCATCGGCTCCTGGAAAATCATCGCCATATCGGCACCGCGCACTTTGCGCATCTGGCTGGCGGTGGCGCGCATCACATCCAGCACCTCGCCGTTACGTCGACGCAGGCGGATATCGCCACTGACATCGCCGCCCGCCTGCTGAATCAAGCGCATCAGCGCCAGCGACGTGACCGATTTGCCCGAACCGGATTCGCCAACCAGTGCCAGCGTTTCCCCACGATGCAAATCCAGCGACAGGTGACGAACCGCTTCGGTGATTCGCCCTTCATGCTCAAACCGTACGTTGAGGTCACGCACCGCCAAAACCTGCTCGGGTGCAAACTGCTGATGCTGCTGCGTCATGCCTGCTCCTTAGCTATCGCGGTAAATCGCTACCTCGACTTCGCCACCGACATAGGCGAATCCCCGATACATCCCTTCGCTGTTGAAGGGCAGCGCCACATTGCCGTGGCTGTCGACGGCAATCAGCCCGCCGCTGCCTTCCAGCTCCTGCACTTTGTCATGAATTACGTTGGCGGTGGCTTGCTGCAGGCTACGGCCACCGTACTCCATCTGTGCAGAAACGTCATACGCTGCCAGAGTACGAATAAACACTTCACCGGTGCCGGTACAAGAGACCGCCACGGTTTCATTATTAGCGTAGCAGCCCGCACCGACGAGCGGGGAATCACCCACGCGCCCGACCTGCTTGTTGGTCATACCGCCGGTTGAGGTCGCCGCGGCCAGATTACCCTGAAGATCGAGCGCCACGGCACCCACGGTGCCGAATTTGCGATCGGGGTCGAGCGGATCGTCGCTGTGACTTTGCGCGGCGCCATCATGATCGAGCACCATCTGCTGGCTGCTGAGCGCACGCTGTAATTGCTCCCAGCGTTCAGGCGTGGAGAAGAAATCCGGTGCAACCTGTTCCAGCCCCTGTTCTGCGGCAAAGGCTTCTGCCCCCGCACCGATAAACAGCACGTGAGGGCTATTTTCCATCACTTTACGCGCCGCCAGAATCGGGTTACGAATGTGATTCACGCCCGCCACCGCACCGACATCAAGGGTACGACCATCCATAATGCTGGCATCGAGTTCGTGGGTGCCCTGATGGGTAAACACCGCGCCTTTGCCTGCGTTGAACAGTGGGCACTCCTCTAGCAACCGTACCGCCTCGGTCACCGCATCCAGCGCACTGCCGCCTGCAGCCAAAATCTGCTGGCCTGCGGTAACGATTGCGTTCAGTTGCTGACGATAGTGCTGCTCTTTTTCGGCGCTCATGGCGGCACGCGTGATTGCGCCCGCACCGCCGTGAATTGCGATAACTGCTTTAGCCATAACCGGTACCCTGTCAGGAAATCAGAGCCAAAAACACTGATTTAGAATGGTTTTCATCTTTTTTTGGCAATTTTCGACTATAGAAAGGCGCTCCCGGCTTGTAAAGCAGAAAGTGTATCTCCGGTCATAACCTTTTAATGTGGATTATGCTTTTTTAGTCACATGTGACTCGGCAGACAAATGCCACCATAATAGGCAGCATCTGAAATTCATCACGCAGAGACAGACATGGAACCTTTCACCGCAGGATTAATCTCCCTCGAAGACGCGCAGCAAAAAATGCTGCAACAGCTTACCCCCATCAGCGATTGCCTTAGCGTCTCGCTGTTTGAAGCGGCAGGACGCGTCACGGCAAAACCGGTCACTTCCCCGCTGGATGTGCCACCGTTCGATAATTCCGCAATGGACGGTTATGCCCTACGTCTCAGCGATATCTCGCCAGAACATGTGTTTCCCGTTGCGGGCAAAGCTTTTGCCGGTGCACCGTTCAACGGCGAATGGCCCGCTGGCAGCGTGATTCGTATTATGACCGGTGCGCCGATTCCGGCTGGTTGCGATGCGGTGGTGATGCAGGAGCAAACCGAACAGCGTGCGGGTGGCATCGCCCTCACCGCCGCCGTGACACTCGGGCAAAATATCCGCCGTATTGGTGAAGACATTCAGGCTGGCAAACAGGTGCTGGAGGCGGGGGTTCGCCTCGGTGCCGCCGAGTTGCCGCTGCTGGCTTCACTGGGGATTGCCGAAGTGAGCGTGCTGCGCAAACTGCGCGTGGCGATTTTCTCCACCGGCGATGAATTGCAGGCGGTTGGCCAGCCTTTGGCTGACGGGCAAATCTACGACACCAACCGCTTTACCGTTTCGTTGATGCTCAACAAACTGGGCTGCGAAGTGATCGATTTAGGCGTGATTGCGGACGATCCCGAGGCGCTGCGCCAGGCGTTCAGCGAGGCCGATCGTCAGGCAGATGTGGTGATCAGTACCGGCGGCGTGTCCGTCGGCGAGGCGGATTTCACCAAAGCGATGCTGGAAGAGTTAGGCGTGATTACCTTCTGGAAACTGGCGATGAAGCCGGGCAAACCGTTCGCTTTTGGCCGTTTAGCGAACAGCTGGTTCTGCGGCCTGCCTGGCAATCCCGTTTCAGCCGCCGTGACCTTCTATCAGCTGGTGCAACCGCTTCTGGCGACCCTCACCGGCCAGACCACGCGCATTATGCCGCTGCGCCAACGCGCTCGCGCCATTCAGCGTTTGAAAAAATCGCCTGGCCGCCTCGATTTTCAGCGCGGCATTCTCAGTCGTGGTGAAGACGGCGTGCTGGAAGTTCGCAGCACCGGCGCCCAGGGTTCACACGTGTTTAGCTCTTTCGCCCTGGCCGACTGCTTTATTGTGCTAGACCGCGATCGTGCGGATGTGGAGCCCGGCGAATGGGTTGAGGTTGAAGTTTTCAATAGCCTGCTGGAGGGCTAATGAGCGTCGAACTGAGCCATGAGGAGATGCTGCGTTACAACCGTCAGATCATACTGCGGGATTTTGATTTTGACGGTCAGGAGAAGCTTAAAGCCTCGCGCGTTTTGCTCGTCGGACTCGGCGGACTCGGCTGTGCTGCTGCACCCTATCTTGCTTCGGCTGGCGTGGGCCATCTTACCTTGCTGGATTTCGACACCGTAAGCCTGAGTAACCTGCAGCGCCAGATTCTGCACAGTGATGCCACCCTCGGTCAGCCCAAGGTGGAGTCTGCGCGTCAGCAACTGTCGGCGATGAATCCTTATTGCCAGCTTGAAGCGATTGATGCACAGCTGGATGATGCCCAACTCAGCGCCCTGATCGCGCGCCATGATGCGGTGCTGGACTGTACTGATAACGTCAGTGCGCGTGAACAGATCAATCGTCTGTGTTTCCAGCACAAGGTGCCGCTGATTTCCGGTGCGGCCATTCGTATGGAAGGTCAACTCAGCGTGTTTACCTGGCAGCAGGACGAGCCGTGTTATCGCTGTATTAGCCGCTTGTTTGGCGATCAGACATTAAGCTGCGTGGAAGCCGGCGTGCTGGCGCCGTTGGTCGGTGTCATTGGTGCGATGCAAGCTTTAGAGGCCATAAAAGTGCTGACGGCGCTAGGGCAACCTGCCCGTTCACGCCTGTTGATCTATGACGCGATGAGTGCAGAATTCCGTAGCATGAAGGTGATGCAGGACAGGCATTGCGAGGTGTGCGGCAAGAAATAATCAAGGTGCGCATGGCTGCGCACCTTGTGGTTTTACTCCTGCGGGAAGATGGTGCCTTTATTCATGATCCCGTTCGGGTCAAACGCGGTTTTCAACGCCTGCAAAATGGGCCATGCGCTGCCGTGTTCTTGCTTCGCCCACTGCACACGATGCTTACCGATACCGTGGTGATGCACCATGGAACCACCAAGCTTCAACGTCTCCTCCACGATCATGCCATTCAGCGGTACGTGATATTTCGCCATCTCCTCTTCAGGACGGCAATCCACCACGTTGTAATCGTAAACGAAGTACATATTGGTGCCGTTGATGTAACTGTGCGAGGAGTGACCGCCCAGCATGGTGATGTCTTTGGCATGTGGGAATTCAGTGCGAATACGCTTCAGCACATTTTCATAGATAGCGTTAATTGTTGACCAGTCACCGGACACTTCCGTGGTAAAGCCCATGTTGCCGGTACGCTGGATGAAATCACGCTCCGCCTGTACTTTCTCTGGTCCCCAGTTGAGGTGCTCAAACCAGGTCTGGATCAGATGGCTGTCCACTTGCTGGCACTCGCGGTGTTTGGCCACGATCGCTGCAATGCCATTACCAGTGGCTTCGCTAATGCCCGCCGTGCCTTCTGCCATAAAGATCAGCACACACTTGTCTTTCGAGAAATGGCTGAAGTGCTGCTTCGCATCTTCCGGATCGTAAAGACGAGCAATTGAAGGACGATAGCCGTCCACCATCACTTCACGCAGGATGGCGAAACCGGTTTGCATTGAATCCAGCAGATAGCCGTAGAAGCGATTATTTTCCGGCTGATATTTGAATATTTTTACCGTGACTTCCGTGATGTAACACAGCGCACCTTCATTGCCGATAATCACATGGCGAATATCCGGCCCCGCTGCACGACGCGGCACGTTTTTGATGCGAGTGATGTCGCCATTCGGAAATACGGCTTCCAGCCCCACCACCATATCTTCAATCGCGCCATACAGCGTCGAGAATTGACCAATACTGCGCGTCGCCACCAGGCCGCCCATTTGCGCCAGCGGTTTCGACTGCGGCGAGTGACCGGTGGTGTAACCCTGTGCCCGCAGTTGGTTTTCCAGCACTTCCAGCGTGACGCCGCACTGTGCAGTGACCTGCATGTTTTCGATATCGATCTTTATGACCTGATTCATACTGGATCCATCCAGCACTACCGAGTTTGGCGCGGCGGTTTCCAGCCCCCCTTCCGTAGCCGATGCACCGGTTCGTGGTACGCCATTGATGTGGTGGCGATTCATAAAAGCTAAGACATCCGAAACCTGCTGTGTACTTTGCAGTTTTACCACCGCAGCCGGGATCGGCAAGGTGTAAACACCGTGAATATCGGCATATTTACGAAAACGGTCATGACTGCTGCGCTTTAATTCAGCTTCGTCGGTCACGACCTGTTGTGGGCCAACGATCTCTTTTAACTGCTCGACAATGGCTTCACGTGAAAGCGTCATAATATTCTTCCTCTCAACAAATATGATTAATTAACGAACCCGATATCCACCATCGACAACCAATAAATGGCCGTTGACGTAATTCGAAGCACGGCTGGCTAAATACACCATCGCACCCATTAAATCTTGCGTATCTCCCCAACGATTCGCCGGAATATGATCCAGCACTCGTTGATTCGTTTCGGGATTACTGCGAGTCGCAGTCGTGATGGCCGTTGCGTAATAGCCAGGCGCGATACCGTTGACCTGAATATTGTATTGCCCCAGTTCATCACAATAAGATTTGGTTAAACCGGCCAGGGCATGTTTGGTGGCGGAATAAGCCGGTGACCATTGACCACCCAGCCAGGAAAAGAGCGAACAAATATTAATAATTTTACCGCTCTGCTGCGGCACCATGATTTTTGCCGCCTGATGACTCATCTCAAAGGCAGCGGTGAGATTCACCGAGATCATGGGATCCCAATCTTCACGACCGAAATCCAGCACCTTGTTGAGCTTACAGATGCCGGCATTGTTGACCAAAATATCCAGTCGACCAAAGCGCTCCAGACACTCCGCGACAATGCGCGCCGGTTCGCCGGCCTGGGTGATATCCGCTTGCATAAACTCTGCACGAACACCCTGTTTTTCAATCAGTTGCTTTGTCTCTGAATTGGCAGGCGCCAGGTCGGGAATAAAGACATTGGCACCCGCTTTCGCCAGCGCGACGGCAAAGGCCTGGCCCAAACCCGTGTTACCGCCGGTGACAATGGCGCACTGCCCTCGCAGCGAAAAGAAATCGAGTGAAAATGTATCCAGCGATTCCGTCATGATTCCATCTCCTGGTCTGAATAACGGGCAAAAAAAAGGAGAAAAGCAAGCTCCTTCGCAGTAAAGCGAAGAAGTTACTTTTCTCCAGATCTCGAGTAACTGGGTATTACGCTAGCATGGGTATTTCGAAATAAAAAGCGATCGCAATCACAAAAAAATCCGTTCGCACTAAGGTGCTGGAATAAGCAGCAGATTAAATATCCAGGCGAAAAATATATAAGAATAAACCGAGTCAGTTTAATAACGCCATTCTGTGACTTTCTTCACAACGTTATGGCAAGTTGTCATGCTAAAAATGCTCCCTGTTACTGTCTGAGACCAAGAGAAAAGTAACTTTCTGCAATTGCGGAAAGGACGCTTTTCTCTTTTTTTTGTTTCTAATTTGGGGGCGAAGATGCAAACCAAAAACTCAATCCGTTGGTTAACATTAGCGGTTATTAGCATCAGCGGTGGCATTAGTTTTGATTTGGCGTATTTACGTTATATCTATCAAATCCCGATGGCGAAATTCATGGGATTTTCGAATACCGAAATCGGCGTTATTATGAGCACCTTTGGTATTACCGCTATTTTACTTTATGCCCCCGGCGGCTTAATTTCCGACAAATTCTCCCATCGTAAAGTGATGTCCGGCGCCATGATTGCCACCGGTATTTTGGGTGCCATTATGGCCACCTACCCGCCGTTGTGGGCGATGCTGCTGATTCAGGTCGCCTTCGCCATCACCACCATTCTGCTGCTGTGGGCGGTGTCGATCAAAGCGGCTTCACTGCTGGGCACACGTGAAGAGCAAGGCAAAATAATGGGGTGGATGGAAGGTTTGCGTGGCGTCGGCGTGATGGGTTTGGCGCTGTTTACCGTCTGGGTATTTGCTCAATTCCATCCTGACGATCCTAATAGCCTGAAAGCGGTGATCTTGATTTACAGTGGCACCTATGTGGCGCTCGGCATTGCCTGCTGGTTTTTGGTGAGCGACGGTTTTGCCCAGCAGGATGAGGAGCAATCATCAGCCTTTAGTCTGCAGCATGCGCTTCGCGTGCTGAAAATGCCCACCACCTGGTACTGCAGCATGATCATTTTTGGCGTTTACACCATTTACGCCATTCTCAGCTACTCCACCAACTATCTGTCCGAAATCTATGGCATGTCATTAGTGGCTGCCAGCTACATGGGCATCATCATCAACAAAGTGTTTCGCGCCATCTGCGGTCCGCTGGGCGGCATGGTCACCAGTTACAGCCGCTGGCGTTCGCCAACACGTGTGATCCAGTTCCTGTCTGGGCTCTGCCTGTGCGTGATTGCCTTGCTGTATGTCGTCACACAATCCCCGCTCAGCCTGGCACTGGCGATTGGCCTGATCTTATTGATGGGATTCACCTGTTACGCCTCACGCGGCCTCTATTTTGCCTGCATCGGCGAAGTGAATACCCCGAAGCAGATCCTCGGCACCACCATTGGTATTTGCTCAGTCATTGGCTTCTTACCCGATGTGTTCGTCTATCCATTGGTGGGTTACTGGCAGGATACGCTGCCGCCTGCGCTTGCCTATCGCAACATGTGGATCATGGGGGGCTGCGCCAGCCTGCTGGTGCTGTTGTTTACCGCGTTACTGATTAGCCAGATCAAGCGGGGCTCACCTGCTGGTCACGCCGCGCCATTAAAAGGAGTCTGATATGTCTGCGCGTTATTTGATGGGAATTGATGTCGGCACACAGAGTGCCAAAGTGGTGATTTTCCGCACCGACGGAGAGGTGATGTGCAGTGCACAGCAGCCGCTACGTGCGCTGGAGATCCCTCAGCCAAATCGTGCTGAGCATCCTGACGACGATCTTTGGTACTCGGTCAAACAGGCCTGCCGTGCGGCGATGACGCGTTTCCATCAGTTCGGTGGTCAGGACCATCAGCTGCTGGCTGCCGGACTGTGCGTGATCCGCTGCTGCCGGGTGCTGATGCGTCAGGATGGTGAACTAGCCTGGCCGGTGATCAACTGGATGGATGTACGGCTCAATCAGCCTTATCAACCCGAGCCAGAATACGGTGAAGTGCGCTGGGTCACCACCACGTCAGGCTATATCACCCATCGCCTGACAGGCCAGGCGCGCGATACCAGCGCCAACTACATTGGCTGCTGGCCGATGGATGATGCACGCCAGACGTGGGACGACAACAAAATGGCGAGCTGCCATGTGCGCCGGGAGCAGTTATTTGATGTGGTGCGCCCCGGCGAAATGCTGGGCGAGGTCACCTCAACCGCCGCGCGGGCGAGCGGTTTACCACTGGGCTTACCGATTATCGCTACCGCCCATGACAAAGCGGTGGAAGCCTTAGGTGCTGGCGCGCTGGCTCAGGGCGAAGCGCTGATTTCACTGGGCACCTACATTGGGGCGATGGTGCATGGTGACGCGCAACCGCACGCCAGCGAACACTTCTGGCCGTTCCAGGCTGCGTTGCCGGGCCATTTTCTCTACGAGTGCATGGGCGTTCGGCGAGGGATGTGGACGGTGAGTTGGTTCCGCGATCAGTTTGGCGCGGCGGCACTGCAGGATGCACAGGATACCGGTGTGGATATTGAAACCCTGCTCGGCGCTGAAGCCAGTGTGGTTCCGGCCGGCAGTGATGGACTCCTCACGCTGCACGATTGGGCCGCACCGGCCGAAGCACCGTGGCGCAAAGGGGCGATCATCGGTTTTGATGGTCGCCACACCCGCGCGCACCTGTTCCGCTCTTTGCTGGAAGGCATCGTGTTCACCATGAAAAACCATCTGGACCCGATGATGCAGGCGCTGGATCGCCCGCTGACACAGTTAGTGATTTCCGGCGGCGGTGCCAACAGCGATCTGTTTATGCAACTGTTCGCCGATATCTTTGGTGTGCCTGCCCGCCGCAATGCGATGCGTAGCTCCGCCGCTATTGGCTGTGCCCTCAATGCGGGCATGGCATTGGGTGTGTGGCAAAGTTATCAGGAAGGCGTGGCCGCGCTGGTGAAAACCGGCGAGACATTCCTGCCGAATGCTCGCCATCATGCGCTATATCAGCAACTGAACCAGCAGGTTTACCAGCAACTTCATCGCGCGCTCGATCCCCTGCTAAAGCGCCTTAGCCCACTCGTGGAGGCTTAGCGTCGCTGCGCCAATGGCCAGACGCCAGCGTTGGTGGTGGAGACGGCCAGCGCACCCGCCGTTAATGCCCGCTGTGCATCCTCTTCGTCGCATACCAGTCCGCCGGCAATGATCGGTTGACTGATGCGCTCGGTGATCCAGCCCAGCACCTTCGGCATACAGCCTGGCAGGATCTCCACAATGTCGGGCTGCGACTGCGCTACCTGTTTATCAATGTTGTTGAAGGAGATGGAATCCAGCACGAACAGGCGATGGATTGCCCAGAAACCATGCTGCCGTGCGGCTTTCAGCATCGCGGGTTTGGTACTGATGATGCCATCAGCCTGCGTCACGATTTTCAGGAACTGGATCACCACTTCCTGGCGTGAACTGCCTTCCAGCAAATCGACGTGTACAAAGGCAATTTTCCCGGCCTGTTTTATCTGTCCGACAATGCGCCCGATATTGCATATGTTGCCATACAACACCGACACCACCTGGCAAGGTGAGTCAATCGCCTGTTGCAGGCTTTGGGCATCTTTGACAGCGGCAACCACCGGCGAGCTCTTTAACAATTCAACTAAATCCACCACATACCCACCTTTTCACTAAAGGATAACGCTGGCTGCAGGCGTGGCAGCGTTGAAACGTTGCATCTCCGCCAGCAGCCAATCCCGAAATACCGCCACGCGCGGCAACATCTGTTTGCCGAATGGCACCTCCAGCCAGTAGCCATTGGCGCTGGAAAGCAATTGCGGCGAGATTTGAACCAACACGCCGCTGTTCAGTTCGTTACGCACCATGGCACGATCCAGCACGGCAAAACCTGCGCCAGTGACACAGGCATTGATCACCTGATCCTGCGTACTGAACGCCAATCCGTTATCTTCCGGCGGTGCAGTTTCACCGCAGGCCTGATACCAGCGAGACCAATTATCCAGCCGACTGTCGCCATTCAACACGTGCAACTGCGGCATCAGGCTGATATCTGGCCAGATGCCATCCAGCATCAGCAGCGGACTGCCCACCAGCACCAGCGTTTCATGACACAGCCATTCTCCTTCCGCGCCTGCCTCTTGCGCATCCTGCTGCGAGCCAAAACGAATCGCGCAATCGAAGTCGCTGTATTTCTGCCGCGCTTCACTGATCAGCATGATTTGCAGCTGACGATGCTGTTGACGCAATGACACCAGACGCGGCGCTAACCAGCGCGTGGCAAACGTAGGGGCGACCTGTAAACGCAGGTGTTGACGGGGGTTGTGTTGCTGCACGCTGCGTACGCCCTCTTCCAGCAGATCCAGCGACTGACGAACCACTGGCAAAAGCTGGATGGCTTCCGGCGTCAGCATCAATCCGCTGTGGCTACGAACGAACAGATCTTTCCCAAGGAAGGTTTCCAGCTGGCGCATCTGGCGGCTGGCGGCGCTCTGCGTCATGAACAAGGCATCGGCGGCTTTACTGAAGCTCAGCGTACGACAGGTCTCTTCGAACAGCCGTAACATACTGAGTGAAGGCAACTTTCTCATTCTGACTCCAGCAGCCAGGCGGTAAAACATCGCGCCAATCTAACCACAACCCAGACGGTAACGGAGAACGTAAACCTAAATTTTTGAGTGCAATCACAGGAAATTGCGGAATAGGGGTATGACTTTTTCGCACTGGCCTGCCCCCGGCTCCAATGTCACAGTAATTTCTCATCCAGATAACAATAAAATAACAACCATCTCTCCCCGAAGGAGGAAGGAACATGACGCAAACGACTCTGATGGATGATGTACCCTTAAATCGCTTTCACCTCAAAATCACCGGGCTCACCTTCGGTGCGCATCTCACCGATGGCTACATTCTCGGTTCCGTTGGCTTTGCGCTGACACAGATGACGCCGCAAATGTCACTCACGCCATTCTGGCAAGGCATGATTGGCAGCTCGGCGTTGATCGGGTTATTTCTCGGTAGCCTGATTCTCGGTTGGATCGCCGACAGCGTCGGCCGCCAAAAGATTTTCTGCTTCAGCTTTATCCTGATTACCCTCGCATCCGGCATGCAGTTTTTTGCCCAGTCAGCAGAGCAACTGTTCTTGCTGCGCGTGCTGATTGGCTTCGGCTTAGGCGGTGACTTCTCGGTCGGTCATACCATTCTGGCGGAGTTTGCCCCGCGCAAACATCGCGGCGTACTGTTGGGAGCCTTCAGCGTGCTGTGGACTGTCGGCTATGTCGCCGCCAGCTTTGCTGGACATCTGGCACTGCAGGCACACGTTGATGGCTGGCGCTGGTTACTCGCGTCCTCTGCTCTACCGGCTTTGGCGATCTTGCTGTTGCGTATAGGTACGCCGGAATCCCCGCGCTGGCTATTACGTCGTGGCCGTCGAGAGGAAGCCATGGCCATCGTTCATCGTTTGTTTGGCTCACACGTCACATTACAGGAAGAGAAACAGCAGGAGCAGGATGGCAGCCTGAGCGCACTTTTCCGCCCGCGCTATCGTCGCCGTACCGCCTTTAACTGCCTGTTCTTTGTCTGTCTGGTGATCCCTTATTTCGCCATCTACACCTTCCTGCCCGCCATCCTGCGCGAGATGGGTCTTGATCAAGGCTTTGCCACCGACCTGCTGCTAAGCGGTCTGCTGCTGGTAGGTGCCGTGCTGGGCATTGTGCTCACGGCGATGTGCTCGCGCCGAGGCTTCCTGATCGGTTCCTTTATTTTCCTTGCGGCCTGTTTGCTGCTGCTGAGCCTGCTGCACACCAGTCCCGGTATCTGGCTGATTCTGCTGTTTGCCGCTTTCACGCTGATTATGTCGGCAGTGAGCAATCTGGTGGGCGTGTTCCCGGCGGAGAGCTTCCCTACCGATGTGCGATCTCGCGGCGTAGGTTTCGCCACCTCGATGAGCCGACTGGGCTCGGCGGTGGGTACGCTGCTGCTGCCACTCGCCATCGTCAATTACGGCATCGCCGGCACCATGGGTTTGCTGGCGGCCATTCTGGTGCTCGGCGCGCTGGTGTCCATCGCCTGGGCACCCGAAACCAAAGGTCTGACGCTCACTGACGCTTCTCAAGAGACCCCGGCGGTAGATAAAGCGCTCAGCCCTAACGCTTCAACTTCAACACAACATCTTTAACTGGAGGCAATGATGGAAATGTATATCGGTGAAGGCTTTGCAGGCGACGGCGTTAACGCTTCGCATATCAATATCATGATTGGACCGCGCAGCGGCGTGGTAGGTCAGGCCTTCTCCACCAGCCTGGCGACGCCTTCCCAAGGCCACTGCCCATTTATGGTGGTGATCAAGCCTAACGTGCCAGCCAAGCCGATGACGCTGTATGTCAACAAAGCCGCTATCAGTAGCGATCTGCACGGCAACGCCACCTGGGGTGCTTCACAGGCAGCGATTGCCAAAGCCGTAACCGAGGCGCAGTTGCAAGGCACGTTGCCACCGGAAGCCGAAGATGAGTGGTGCATTGTCACCGCTAACTGGGTGAATCCGGGCTGTACCGATCTCGATGAAGTGTTTGCTAATAACTATCGCGCCTGCAAGGTGGCGATAGAAGCGGCCATGGAGAAGCTGCCAGGACGTCAGCAGTTAATCAATGCCCTGCCCGAGTTGGGCAATCCCTTTTATTCCCCAAAGTAGCAGGAGTTGCAGCATGGAATACATCAAACTGGGCCACAGTGGTTTACAGGTGTCGCGTCTTTGCCTCGGCACCATGAATATGGGCAGCAAGAGCTGGAAACCGTGGATTTTTGACGAGGCACAAAGCGAGCCGATTATTCGTCACGCGCTGGAGAGCGGCATTAACTTTATCGATCTGGCCGATTTCTACTCCAGCGGTGCCGGTGAAGAAGTGGTAGGCCGCGTTCTAAAACGTATCGCCCAGCGTGATGAACTGGTGCTGACCACCAAAGTCGGTTATCCCCTTGGCGGAGGTCAGAACAATCAGGGCCACTCGCGTAAGCACATTCTCGACAGTATTGATGGCAGTCTGCGCCGCCTTGGCACCGACTATGTTGATATCTACATGCTGCACTACTTCGACGTGAGCACACCAATCGAAGAGACGTGGGAAGCGATGAACAGCATCGTGCGTAGCGGCAAAGCACGCTACGTCGGCGTTTCCACCATGTATTGCTGGCAACTGGCGAAGATTTTGTGGTGCTGCGAACGCAACGGGTTTGTGAAACCGATCAATATGCAACTGCAACTGAACTGCGCCTACCGCGAGGAGGAACGCGAAATGATGCCGTTCTGCCGTGATCAGGGGCTGGGCGTTTCCGTGTTTAGCCCACTGGCGCGCGGGCTGTTGAGTGGCGATGCGCAATCCATCCGCAATCAAACCGATTTTTTCACACGTGAAATGTATGCCGATGAAGCCTCGATCCAGATTGCGGAATCCGTTGGCCGTGTTGCCGCC
The DNA here is from genome assembly GCF_000963985.1 of Pantoea sp. BL1. Taxonomy (NCBI): domain Bacteria; kingdom Pseudomonadati; phylum Pseudomonadota; class Gammaproteobacteria; order Enterobacterales; family Erwiniaceae; genus Pantoea; species Pantoea sp. BL1. The sequence continues at coordinate 31,374 of NZ_JZRH01000060.1, forward strand.
GCGCGCGGGTTGACCAGTGCGCAGATTGCTCAGGCCTGGGTGTTGTCCCATCCCGGTGTGGATTCGATGCTGGTAGGCGCAGACAGCGTTGCCCAACTGGATAGCGCGATTGCTGCACTGCATACCCCGCTGGATAGCGAAGAGCGCTTCGAACTGGAACGCAACTATACGCCGTGCGACGTGATCAACGATTACACCGCGGGTAAACGTATCGCCCGTCATAGCCGTGCTGCGCGCACGGTGTTTACGGATAACTCATTTCAATCTGCAAGGAATATCGCATGACATCTTCACTGCTGCGTACCGGCTGGTATTGCAATGGACAATGGCTGGAAAGCGATCGCACTTATGATGTGACCAATCCCGCTGACAACAGCGTGGTGGCGCAGGTGGCCAACGTTGGCGCAGCGGAAACCACCCGCGCGATTGATGCCGCTGCCGCCGCCCTGCCCGCCTGGCGTGCCTTAACCGCCAAAGCGCGTGCAGCAATCTTACAACGCTGGTATCAATTGATTCTCGAGAATCAGGAAGCGCTGGCGCAGTTGGTGGTACAGGAACAAGGAAAAGTGCTGGCAGAAGCGCGTGGCGAAGTGCTTTACGCCGCCAGTTTTATTGAATGGTTTGCCGAGGAAGGCAAGCGGGCCAACGGCAAGACGATCCCTTCAACCAAGGCCGGAAATCTGATCCTGACGCTGAAACAGCCCGTGGGCGTGGTCGCCGCGATAACGCCATGGAATTTCCCGCTGGCGATGTTGACGCGCAAGCTGGGACCGGCGCTGGCCGCCGGTTGTACCGCGATTGTGAAGCCGGCGAATGAGACACCGCTGTCAGCCTTTGCCCTGTTGGTACTGGCGGAACAGGCTGGCGTTCCGGCTGGCGTGCTGAATGCGGTGAGCGGGGAAACGGTGGAGATTGGCCACACGCTGACGCACCACGATACGGTACGGAAGATTTCCTTCACCGGCTCTACGGCCGTTGGCCAGTTGCTGATGCGTGATGCCGCGAGTTCAGTGAAGAAGTTGTCGCTGGAGCTGGGCGGTAATGCACCGTTTATCGTGTTCGATGATGCCGATATTGATGCCGCAATCGAAAGCGCCATGGCAGCCAAATTCCGCAACAGCGGACAGACCTGTATCTGCGTGAACCGCTTTTACGTACAGGATGGCGTGTATGATCAATTCGTCACCAAACTGGCTGCGGCGGCTAACGCGTTGAAAGTCGCACCGGGCCTGACACCAGGCGCACAGCAGGGGCCACTGATTCATCAGCAAGCTATGGAGAAGGTCGAAGCGCATGTGCAGGATGCCTTGCAGCACGGTGCGCGTTTGGTTTGCGGTGGCGAGCGTCATGCGTTGGGTGGCAGCTTTTATCAGCCCACGGTGCTGGCCGATGCCAATGAACAGATGCGTCTGGCGCACGAAGAAACTTTCGGCCCTGTTGCCGCCTGCTTCCGATTCCGTACGGAACAGGAAGTGATTGAGCGCGCCAATAATACGCCTTATGGCCTGGCCGCCTATCTGTTTACCCGTGATCTGGCGCGGGCGCTGCGCGTCACTCCACAACTGGAGAGCGGCATGGTCGGCGTTAACGAAGGGATTATCTCCACAGAAGTGGCGCCGTTTGGTGGCGTGAAAGCCTCAGGATTAGGGCGCGAGGGCGCGGATGTTGGGCTGGAGGAGTACCTGGAAACCCAGTATGTGAATATTGGGCAGATTGGCTAATTTGGCTGGTTTCACTGGTTTCGCTGAAGGTTGGGTGCAGGGTCAGATAAGGTTAGCCCGATTGCAAAGTTACCAAGGACTTAGCAGCCGCGTTTGCATGGATGATGGTGGATTTGGCTGTTTTCGCTGAAGGTTAGGCGCAGGGTCAGATAAGGTCCGCCCGATCGCAAAGGAAACCGGCATCCATGCCGATCGGCTGGGCCATCCCTGGCCCAGACGCTTTGCTCTTCGGGCGAACCTTATCTTCCCTTTAAACTTTGGTGTGGCTGTTTAAATCCAATCGTTGTTCGCGCAGGCTAAATTAACCAACAGAAAGCACAAATATTGATAAAGGCAGGAATGGTGGGTCCGGAGTAAAGCGTTCGCCGCAGGGATGCGGCGGTCGAGGCTACAGGGATGTATTCACGCCGTCTTTACGGAGCGGCCCACCATTTATGCCTGACGGTGCAGAACTTTCCGGCGAACTGGCGAACCAAAGTAAAACGCCCGCCGCAGGGATGCGGCGGACGAGGCTACAGGGGTGTAACGATCTTAAACGATACCCTGACTGCGCAGATAATCTTCGTAGTTGCCGGTGAAGTCGATAATGCGATCGCCCTTCATCTCCATCACGCGGGTTGCCAGTGAACTAACAAACTCACGGTCATGTGAAACGAAAATCAGAGTGCCTTCGTAACCTTCAAGTGCCAGGTTAAGCGATTCAATCGATTCCATATCGAGGTGGTTGGTCGGTTCATCCATGATCAAGATGTTAGGCTTCTGCATCATCAGCTTGCCAAACAACATGCGGCCTTTCTCACCACCGGACAGCACTTTAGCAGGCTTCTTGATTTCATCATGACCAAACAGCAGACGGCCCAGAATACTGCGCACCGCTTGCTCATCGTCACCTTCCTGCTTCCACTGGCTCATCCAGTCGAAAACACTCAGGTCATCGGCGAAATCTTCGGCATGATCCTGCGCGTAATAACCAATGAGCGCATTCTCGGACCATTTCACGGTGCCGTTGTCAGGCGTTAGCTCGCCGACCAATGTTTTCAGCAACGTGGTTTTACCGATACCGTTGGCGCCCAAAATAGCCACTTTCTCGCCAACTTCAACCATCAGATTAAGCTTGCTGAACAGCGGACCGTTATCAAATCCTTTTGTCAGTGCCTCAACTTCCAGCGCATTACGGAACAGCTTCTTATCCTGGTCAAAACGGATATAAGGGTTCTGACGGCTGGACGCTTTCACTTCATCCAGTTTAATTTTATCAATCTGCTTGGCACGCGAAGTAGCCTGACGCGATTTAGAGGCGTTGGCACTAAAACGGCTAACAAACGATTGCAGGTCAGCAATTTGCGCTTTCTTCTTCGCGTTATCAGAAATTAAACGTTCACGCGCTTGCGTCGCCGCGGTCATATATTCGTCATAATTTCCTGGATACACGCGCAGCTCGCCGTAATCCAGATCCGCCATGTGCGTACACACCATATTCAGGAAGTGACGGTCATGCGAAATGATAATCATGGTACTGTTACGTTCGTTTAGCACCTGCTCCAGCCAACGAATGGTATCAATATCCAGGTTGTTCGTCGGTTCGTCGAGCAGCAAAATATCCGGGTTTGAGAATAATGCCTGCGCCAACAGCACACGCAGTTTCCAACCTGGTGCGATTTCGCTCATCGGACCGTAATGCTGTTCTACCGGAATACCCACGCCCAGTAATAATTCTCCGGCACGAGATTCCGCGCTGTAACCATCCATTTCACCGTATTCGACTTCCAGGTCGGCAACTTTATAGCCTTCCTCTTCGCTCATTTCTGGCAAAGCATAAATACGGTCGCGCTCTTCCTTCACCGCCCATAATTCGGCGTGACCCATAATCACCGTATCCAGCACGCTAAATTGCTCAAAAGCAAATTGGTCCTGGCGTAACTTACCGATACGCTCGTTAGGGTCGAGTGAAACATTACCGTTGGTTGGTACCAGGTCGCCGCCCAGTATTTTCATGAAGGTCGATTTACCGCTGCCGTTCGCACCGATTAAACCGTAACGATTACCGCCGCCAAACTTAACGGAGATATTCTCAAACAGCGGCTTACTGCCGAACTGCATAGTAATATTGCTGGAAACTAACACGGCATTGACCTTTGTTACGCAGTGGAGGAAAAAACAGCGGGCATTATGCCAGAAAGCAGCACCGGGACGCCACCTCTGCGCCTGCGGGCAGCGAGCGAAGGCGTTGAACGCGTTGTTGTAAATAGAGAAATAAAAAAGCCGAAGACAACGTGGTCTTCGGCTCCCGCTTACAAGGATTGTGTAGATTATTTGATCAGGAAGCTATCCAGGCTTTTACCAGAGTCCAGCGCTTTCTTAATCGCTGCTGGGGTACGGCCCTGGCCGGTCCATGATTTCTCTTCACCGTTCTCATCGGTGTAAGAATATTTAGCCGGACGCGGTGCACGCTTCGCGCGTTTTTTACCGGTTTCCAGCGCACCCAGCAATTCGTTCGGGTCAATACCGTCAGCCAGCAGCATTTCGCGGTATTTAGACAGCTTTTCTTCTTTCTCGCGATTCTGCGCTTCTTCTGCATGAACTTCGTCGCGGCGCTCAGTCACCACCACGGTTAATTTCTCCAGAATCTCTTCCAGATCGGTCAATGGCAGTTCACGAGCCTGCGCACGTAATGTGCGAATGTTGTTCAGAACTTTAAATGCGTCACTCATCACAAGGTCCTTGCTTAAGGGGGTTTAAATAAACTGTAGTGGCAAGATTACCCAATTCAAATAAAAAAATAAATTAATTTATGCGGACGGATAATTCCTAACTGATTAACGTATTCACAATTTGAGCGGTCCCCCCAGCGAGAAGCTTTAATTAACGGTGAATTAACAACAGCATTTTAGTACCACCGACTGGAACTGGTACCGATTTCAGAGGTTATTCCCGGCTGATAAACAAGCATTTAGCGGCTAATGCCTTGTCTGGCTGAAGTGTGTTCGCAGATTAATGAAGATTAATGTTATGGACGAAAATCTATTTTCACAGGTGATTATTATATTTTTACAGTTGATAGCACAATCGCATTTTTATCCCCCTTTACGATAAAAAGCCAGCGCATGCACCGGCTTTTACCCTCATAAAACGTCATACCCTCATAAAACGTCACCTCAGGTTACGAGCTTTTCTTCACAGCGTGCGTCAACTGCGGTTGCGGTTCTTCATTTGACAGCCAGTCGTGCAAATAATGCTCGATCTGTTCCAGCGAACGATTTCGTGTTTCTGGTACATAGCGAACCACAAAAATGGCTCCTCCTATTCCGACTAGCGCAAAAATAAAGAACGCTCCCGATAAGCCCACCGATGCCAACAGGATCGGGAACATCAGCGAGATAAGGAAATTAGCGATCCACATAGCAAACACGGCACCGCCCATAAATATTCCACGTAGACGTGTAGGGAAAATTTCAGACAATAGCAACCAGGTCACGGGTGAGAGTGCTCCTTGCTGGAAACTCAAAAACATCAGCATTCCCAGCAGCACCATATAACTGCGCAGTACATCAGGTTGACCATTTACCGTCTCCGGCATGAAATAACTGACGGCACCAATAAACACCAGACAGGCGGTACAGCCAAACTGCCCTAACATCGTCATGGTACGGCGCCCAATGCGCCCCAGCAGCCAGATACCAACGAAAGTCATTAATACCGAAATAACGCCATTGGCGATGGTGGCAATTAAGGCTGCGTTATCGCTCATGCCCACGGCTTTTAACATGGTCGGAGCGTAATACATGATGGTATTCACCCCGGTTAACTGCTGTATGACCGCAATCCCCACGCCAATCAAAAATAATTTAAACAGCCAGGGTTGGCGAAGTTCACGCAGGCGTGGGCGCGTTTCATGTTGCTCTTCAGCTAAGGTCTCTTCTATTTCCGTGAGTTCCCACTCAACATCTTGTTTAGCTCGCGTGCGTTCCAGCACCTGACGCGCTTCCGCCAACCGCCCTTTCATCGCATACCAACGCGGTGAGTCGGGCATAAACAGCATGCCAAACCACAGCAGCACGGCAGGCACCGTCGCGACCGCCAGCATCCAGCGCCAGGTGGTATCACCGCCCCATACCGCGTTAAATCCGGCGTTGGAGATGTAAGCCAACATCTGCCCGGAGACGATCATCAGTTCTTGCATGGTCACTAACTGGCCACGTTTGTTGGCGGGCGCCATCTCCGCGATGTACACCGGAACCGTCGCTGACGCTCCCCCCACCGCCACACCCAATACCAGGCGGAAGAAAATCATCCATTCAACGTCAGGTGCTAACGCGGTGCCGATTGCGCCAATGGCGAAAATCACCGCCAGCACCAGAATGATTTTTCTCCGCCCGGCCGCGGCGGCAAAGTGGCCTGACGCCAGGGCACCAAAAGCCGCGCCAAACAGCAGGCTGCTGGTGACCAACCCCGTGGTAAAGGGTGTCAGATGGAGATCGTTACCCATAAATAACAGTGCGCCAGAAATCACACCGGTGTCATAGCCGAACAGCAACCCCCCTAAGGTGGCAATCATTGCTATTACCTTCACAAAGGGTTCAGTGCGCGTGCTGCTGTTCGGCCCTGATGCTTTGTTGGGGGTAAGGTAGTTTTCCCGCGGCATAATCCAATCCTTAACAGTGAGAGAAGATTTAAAAATAGTTTATTTCAACCAACAGGAATAATTATGAAATTTAAATTTTGCGCGATAGATCATAAACACCGCATTTGCATGCGGAGCAGATCACAAAAAGCGGCTTTACTGCGTGTAAATCGGTGAAGAGTGATCAGAGGGGAATTTGCATTTAATCCAAAATGAAAATTTTCATTCCAAAATGGGTGGAGTGTAATGCCTAATGCTGGGGCAGCCCGCAGACTGCCCCCTTTTATGATTAAGGCACCGTGGTGGCAGGGCCAAACACGGAATATTCAGGCAAATTAACGTTCTGATAAGGTTCCCAGCCGCCGCCCAGCGCTTTGTACAACGCGACTAAATCCAGTGCACTCTGCATGCGTGCCTGTGTCGATTGTGCTTCTGCCTGCGCTAACTGGCGCTGTGCGTCCAACACATCCAGGAAGGTGGAAATCCCCTGCTTGTAGCTATCACTGGCGAGATCAAATGCTCTCTGCAATGCGCCAGTGGTTTCATCCAGAGCTGTCACCTGCTGCTGATCGGCGCGATAGCTGACCAGGGCATTCTCGACATCCTGCAAGGCGGTCAGCACCGTCTGGCGATATTCCAGCGCCGCATTGGCCTGCTGCGCGCGCGCCAGTTTCACACTGGAGACCAAACGCCCGCCCTGGAAAATCGGAATGGAGAGCGAAGGTCCAATGCTGTAGAAATGGCTGCTCCAGTCATCCAGATAGCTGGCATCGGTGTTGCGAACCCCGAGTTGACCCGTCAGTGACAGGCTGGGGAACAGATCCGCCACCGACACGCCGATGTTGGCGGTCTGCGCATGCAGATTGGCTTCCGCTTGCCGAATATCCGGACGTCGTCGCGCCAGCGTGGATGGGATCCCCACCGCCACCATTTTCGGCAGCGCGGGTAACGCTTTACTGCTCATCAACTCATTATCCAGTGCGCCCGGCGTTTTGCCCAGCAAAACCGCTAAGCCATTCATGGCCTGCCGCTCCTGCGATTGATAACCTGGCAATTGCGCATTCAACGAGGCCAGCTGTGCACGCGCGTTTTCCACATCGGTGAGCGGTGCCATGCCGTTACGTTGCTGGCTTTGCGTCAGTTCCCAGGTTTGCTGCGCCACATCGATTTGCTGCTGCAGCGTGTTGAGCACCGCTTGCGCGCCGCGCAGTTGCAGATAGGCGCGCGCCACTTCCGCTTCGAGCGACACGAGCGCATCATTGCGCTGTTCGATGGCGGCCTGCTGCTGCGCATCTGCGGCTTCCATCTGACGCCGCACTTTGCCCCACAGATCCAGCTCCCAGCTGGCGTCAAAGCTACCCTGGTACAGCGTGACAGAGTGATCGAGGCCATTCAGCTGGCTGGCAACGTCACTGTCCACCTGATCGTAAACCCCGTTGGACTTAAGTAAGCCTTTTAAACCCAACTGCTGACGGGTCACTTTGGCTGAACCATTGAGTGACGGAAAAAGCCCTCCGCGCGCCTGTGCCAGTTGATCACGCGCACCGGCAATGCGCAGTACCGATTGCTGCAAGGTTAAGTTACCTGCGATGGCGCGTTCGATCAGGCTATCCAGCTGTGGGTCATTAAAGCTTTTCCACCATAGCGGGTTGGTGGCCGCCGATTGCGGCTTTGAGGCTTCCTGCGATGGTAAATCGCGATAGCTGCCCGGTGTCTGTGCATGGGGAGGCTGATAATCAGGACCCACAGCGCAACCCGCCAGAAGCAGAGAGAGCGCCAGCAAACTCAAGCGCGAAGAGGTGATCATTTTAATGTGCTCCTGCACTGCCTTCGCTCTTGATCGGCGAAAGCAACCAACAAAATGGAATCAACAGCAAGGCCACAATACTCAGCCCCATAAATACGTCGATATACGCAAGGATACGCGCCTGCGCAATCATCTCTTTGTACAGCTGACCGGTCGCCAGCGTCAGTGGATCACCGACGGCGCTGGTAAAGTCGCGAATCGCCTGCGCCCAATGCTGCAAAGTCAGGTTGAACGGCTCGTTAAGCGGCGTCATGTTATGCACCATATTCGCTGAGCGCGTCTGCATACGTTCGGTAATCCCTGCCGTTGCCAGTGAAATCCCGATCGATCCCGCCACATTACGGAACATGGTAAACAATGCCGATGCATCCGCATTGAGCCGTTGCGGCACCGTAATAAAAGCAATGGTAGTCAGCGGCACAAACAGAAAACCCAGCCCTATCGATTGCGCACTGCGCATTAATACCAGGGTGGTAAAATCAACGTTCGGCGTTAAGGTCGTGGAATAAAAGAAGGCGCTGGCGAGACAGGTAAAGCCGAAAGCAATGATGTAGCGTGTTTGCACAATCGGCATCAGCTTCAGCACCAGCGGAATAGTCAGAACGATCAATATCGCACCTGGCGAGAGTACCAGCCCCGACCAGGTCGCGGTATAGCCCAGATCCTGCTGCGCCAGCTGTGGAAGTACCACCGAACTGCCATACAGAATCATCGCCATGCCTGCCATCAGCAAACCGGCCACCCAGAAGTTACGATCTTTCATGACCGTGATATCCACCACTGGTTTACGTGCATACAGCAACCAGTAGACGGCGCCGACAATGCCGATCACCGCCAGCATGCAAAACAGGCGAATAAAGTGCGAGGCAAACCAGTCTTCATCTTCGCCACGGTCGAGGAACACCTGCAAACAGCCGAGTCCAAGGGTGATCAAGCTGATGCCGATGTAATCGATCTTCAGCTTGCCCTTTGCCCATTTACGCTCCCACGGCGGATCTTCCAGCAGCTGATAGATCGCCAGCACCGTTAAAATGCCGACGGGGATGTTAATGAAGAACACCCAGCGCCAGCTATAGTTATCGGTGATCCAGCCGCCGAGTGTGGGGCCGATCACTGGCGCAACGATAATCGCAATCGACGAGAGACCAAAAGCTTTGCCACGGTCTTCCGCTTTAAAGTAATCGAGGAGCACCGATTGCTGCACCGGCTGCAAACCGCCGCCGAAAAAGCCCTGCAACACGCGGAACAGAATGATTTGCCATAGCTCGGTGGCGATACCGCACAGGAACGAGCAGATGGTGAACATGACAATACAGATCAGGAAGAACTGTTTACGCCCAAACAAGCGGCTAAAGAAGGCGGAAATGGGCAACACAATGCCGTTGGCTACCAAATAGGAAGTCAGCACCCAGGTGGATTCGTCGTAACTGGAAGAGAGTGAGCCGGCAATGTGCGGCAGCGCCACGTTAACGATGGTGGTGTCGAGGATCTCCATAAACACCGCCAGCGTCACCGTGATGGCGACCAGCCAGGGATTGCTGGCCGGACGCCAGCTTTCGCTCGCACTCATTCGACGGTGACCTTCGGCTCAACCGACAGGCCCAGTGGCAGCGGATGATTCGGATCCAACCCTTTATCGATAACGATTTTCACCGGCACGCGCTGCACAATTTTCACATAGTTACCGGTGGCATTTTCGGCCGGGAAGGTGGAGAAGCGCGAGCCGGAGCCCATCTGCACGCTATCAACGTGCCCTTCCAGCTTCATATCAGGCCAGGCATCGATACTGATATCCACTTTGTCACCAGGATTCATCCGTGCCAGCTGTGACTCTTTGAAGTTGGCATTGATCCAGATATCCGGCGACACCAGTGAAAACAGCGCCGTGCCGGCCTGTACCAGTGTGCCGACCTGCACGTTACGCTTGGTGACAAAGCCATCGTAGGGGGCGCGCACTTGGGTATAAGAGAGATTCAGTTCGGCGGTGTTGAGCTGTGCCTGCGCCTGCTCAACCTGCTGCTGGCGCGCCTCCACATTGGTTTCCTGCTGACGAATCTGCAATTGCACCTGTGAAGCCACTTCGACCTGCGCTTTAGCACTTTGCATTTGTGCTTCAGCGGAGCGCAACTGCGCGGCTGCAGTATCGATGTTGCGTTGGGAAGTCGCGCGAGGATCTACGCCGCGCTGACGACGATAATCCGCCTGCGCATTCAAAAGATTGGCCTGAGCTTTTGCTTGATCGGCTAACGCCTGATCGCGCTGCGCAGGATACTGCACGCGAGACAGCGCTAATTGCGCCTGTGCCTGATGCAGTTGCGCCTTCGCCAGACCGAGTTGGGCTTTGGCCTGATCGCGTTGGGCACTGGTATCGCGCGGGTCGATCTCCACCAGCAAATCCCCCTGCTTCACTCGCTGGTTGTCTCTCACCAGTAGTTTCACCACATAACCCGCCGCTTTCGGCGCGATGGTTACCGCATCGCCTTCGGTAAAGGCATCATCCGTGCTTTCAATATTGCGCGTGGTAAACCAGAACCACAGTCCCACCAGCAGCATGATCACGACCACGATGGCAAGAATGATCAGGGGCTTTTTGCCGGGGCGTTTACGTTGCGGTTCATTGTTTTCTTGACTGGAGTCTGAAGCGTGCTGTGCATCCTGCTGCTCGCGAGCGGGCGGCTGATTGTGGTTATCACTCATAAGTTATCATCGCTGGCTGTGATCCCGATCCACGGGCAAAAACGGTCAACTTAACCTTAGATCGAAAATTGACAAATGCCAGTACAACTTTACACAACCCAACAATCAACGCATTTTCTGCCACTGAGTGCGATAACGCGCTGAATAACCAGCGCGTCAGCTTCACCTGCAGGACAAATTGGCTACCTTAATGTAGCCAGTGCAACAGAAACCAACCGCACAGCATCGACCACGCCAGCATGGGCAGAGAAAACAGGTGAAAGCGCCACCAGACTTTGCTGTCCTGCGCCATACGCAGCGCAATCAGGTTAGCCAGTGAACCCGGCAACAAGCCGAATCCGCCAATGTTGACGGCCCAGGCGAGCACCTCAGAAGGCGGCACTTTTTGCAGCAACAGAATGGTGGCTGGCACATTACTGATGATCTGTGAAAGACCGATCGCCAACAAATACATTCCCCCTTCGCTTAAGTGACCTATTGCGGCGAAATGCGGTTGCAGCAAAGGAAGATGCATCAGTAAAAAAACATCAATGAACATCGCGACAAATACCAGCAGCAAACTCCAGTCGATACTGATTAATACGCCTCGCGCCATAATCAGGAAGCAGCCTGCCACCAACAACAGCGCCCATCCGGTCATTTTCAGCTCTAAAGCCACAATAAATACCAGATAGAGCAGCACACTGATGATAAATAATGGTTTTTGCCACTGGTGGGTTTCGCTTTGCGCATGCTTCTGAATGGTTCGTTTGGGAAAACTCCACCAGGTGAGTGCCATCAGGCTGATCATCAACACCGCAGCCAACGGTGCCATTTGCAGAATAAAACCTGGCACGCTGAGTGTGCCGTGACTCCACAACAGAATATTTTGCGGATTGCCTACTGGCGTCAGCAGCGATCCAGCATTCACCGCCAGCGCTTCAAAAATAATTAGACGAGAAATCGGCAGACGCGAGAATTTGCGCAACGTCAGCGTCAGCGGCACCAGAATAAAAAGTGCCACATCGTTGGTGAGAAAGGTGGAAAGTAGCGCTGCGGCACAGACCATAAACAGCGCCAGCGTGCGCTCATGTTGAAAGCGCTGTACCAGACGTGCGCCGAGCACATCGAAATAGCCGCTGTTTTCCAGTCCTTTGGTCAGCATCAATAGCCCGGTGAGCGTCATGATGGTGTGCCAGTCAACGGCGGCAGGCAATTGCGGCCAACGATACTCCGCCAGCGGCAATAAAATCACACCCAACAGCAACAACAAATGCAAAATACGATCACGCATTAAGGAACGCAGTACGATGGGCATGATGGCGTAAGGCCTTGTAGGTTAGCGGCTCTCGTAAAACTTCTGGAAGACGGCGAGGGTTTCATCACTGACGTGATGTTCCAGACCTTCTGAATCCCGGCGGGCAGTTTCCGGGCTGACACCTAGCGCCAGCAAGAAGGTTTCCACAATGTGGTGACGCACACGGCTCGCTTCAGCCAGCTTTTCACCTTCAGCCGTCAGAAAAACGCCGCGATAGGGAACCTGTTCCACCAGACCCGTGGTGCCTAAACGCTTCAACATCTTTGCCACGGTGGGCTGTGAAACGCCAAGGCGCGCGGCCATATCGACCTGGCGGGCTTCACCAAATTCACGAATTAAATCAGAGATTAACTCTACGTAGTCATCAATAAGTTCACGTCGATGCGCTTCGCGCACCTGGCGAAATCCTTCGACATGCTCCTCTATATCTTTAAGCGGCCCCTGGGGCGTATTGGTGGCGCTCTTTGCACGACGACTCATTCAGCTTCCTCTTTATTATCTGCCGCACTTTACCTGCGGTGCGGGCCTGGCTGCGCTCATTGTAAACCAGGCACAAATAAGCACAAATTTTTCCTAAATAGTGTTGGCTAAAGAGTATAGCCAGTGCTATCTTTGTTCGTAATGTAAGCGAATAGCTTATTTAGGAGGCAATGATGAGCGCACCCTATCTGCTGCTACTCCTTTTCCTGCTGTTTATCGCAGGTTTATGCTTACTGTTACGTCGTTATTCATTCGGGAGGTGAACATGACCACCATGAAAAACTGCCTCGACTGTGGCAAATGCTTCCAGGTTGAGCAGAGCAAACCAGCTTTTGAGCTGAAATCGCTGCTGTGCCTGTTTAAACGCTCGCCCTTTGCCCTGCGTCTGATGCTGATTGAAAAGCTAACCGGCAAACAGCTGACCGAGCGCCCCTGCCCCAATCTCATCTGGCGCGGCTGATTCATCCATAAATTCCTTCTCAGGATCCGTTTCTCTGACGGATCCTTTGCACGATCTCACATTTTGTAACCTTTTTAGTCCCACTCTTTCTATTGTTATTGAACGAATTCCCGATCCCTGCGCTCACTGTGGCTGAATCGCTTCAGGCACTGACATAACTTTACCTTCAACGACATCTAAACGCTTAGGCTGCTAACATTTAGCTTGCAACCTGTTGTGACGTCTGATTAATCTTCTAATAACAAAAAATTACATACTTATAACAAAATCAACCCAGGGTGGGTTTTTCGTAAGGAAGATTAGCAATGTCACTTAAAAAGCCTGAAGAGCAACCATCGGGCAGGAGACGATTTTTACAAAAATCGCTCTCGCTCATTCCCCTCGCCGCCGCAGCCAGTACCGGTGTGGTGTCACTCTCCTCCCCCGCTGCCGACAAGCCGCAAGGTGTGTTATCCGACTATGTTCCCGCTTACTTCAACGATAAAGAGTGGAAATTTCTGCTCGCCGCGCTGGATCGCCTGATCCCTGCCGATGCCAACGGTCCTGGCGCCGTCAGTGAAGGTGTACAGGTGTTTATCGATAAGCAGATGGAATTGCCTTACGGCTATGGTCGCCTGTGGTACATGCAAGGCCCGTTCGCCGATTCGATTCCGGAAATGGGTTATCAATCCCATCTGGTGCCACGCGATACCTATCGATTGGGCATCGCTTTAGCTGATCAGCACTGTCAGCAGCAGTACCAAAAAGATTTTTATCAACTGGAAACGGCGCAACAGGAAGAGGTTTTGCACGCGCTGGAAGCCGACAAACTGCATAACGATGCCATTCACGGCAAGCTGTTTTTCGAGCAGCTACTGGAAAACGCCAAAGAGGGTTATCTCGCCGATCCGATTCACGGCGGCAACCAAACGCTGGCCTCGTGGAAAATGATTGGTTTTCCCGGTGCACGTGCGGATTTCGTCGATACCGTACAGCAGCCTAATAAACCCTACCCTCTTGGCCCAGTCAGCATTTCCAGTAAAAGGAGCGTGTAATGGCGGCAGTAAAAAAAGCGCCCGTCGATGTGGTCATCGTCGGGTTCGGCTGGACTGGTTCGCTCATGGCGATGGAACTGGCCAGTTCTGGTTTGAATATAGTGGCACTGGAGCGCGGCGAAAATCGCGATACCTACCCCGACTTCTCTTATCCGCGTATTGCCGATGAACTGACTTACGGCATTCGTTTAAAACTGTTCCAAAACGCCTCGAAAGAGACCGTGACGGTTCGCCATACCACGCAGGAAACCGCGCTGCCATATCGTCGCTTCGGTTCCTTCCTGCCCGGTGATGGCGTGGGCGGTGCCGGTACGCACTGGAACGGTCAGCTGTGGCGTCCGCTGGAAGCTGACTTGAAAATGCGCAGCACGGTCATCGAAAAATACGGGGCTGATTTCATCCCGAAAGACATGACGGTGCAGGATTACCCATTCTCTTATGACGAGATGGAACCCTACTTCGATAAGTTTGAGAAAATTTGCGGTGCGGCGGGTCAGGTTGGTAATCTCAACGGTGAAAAAGTCGAAGGGGGTAACCCGTTCGAATCCCCACGTAAAAATGGCTATCCCACTAAGCCGCTCGAGACGTTGTATGCTGGCGAACTGTTCTCCAAAGCAGCGAAACAACTCGGCTATCATCCGTTCGAATGTCCCGCCGCTAACTGTACCGAAGCCTGGACAAACCCTTACAACGTGCAGCTTGGCGTGTGTAACTACTGTGGTTACTGCGAACGCTTCGGTTGCTTCAATTATTCCAAAGGTTCACCGCAAAGCTGTGTTATCCCTGCTCTGAAACCGTTTAGTAACTTTGAGTTACGCACTCAGGCGCACGTGATTCGCGTTAATACCGACAGCAGCGGCAAAAAAGCCACCGGCGTAACCTATATCGATGCGCAAGGTAACGAAGTCGAGCAACCGGCTGACCTGGTGATCCTCAGCGCCTTCCAGCTGCACAATGTGCGCTTACTGCTGCTGTCAAAAATCGGTAAGCCATATGATCCGCAAACCGGTGACGGCGTAGTGGGCAGGAACTATGCCTACCAGATGACCGGCGGCATCAAGCTGTTTTATGACAACGACAACTGGTTCAATCCCTTTGCGGCAACCGGTGCAACCTCTACCGTTATCGATGATTTCAATGCAGAAAACTTCGATCACAGCAAAGTCGGCTTTGTTGGCGGTGCCACCATTTCGGCAGCCTTCTCCGGCGGACGTCCCATCCAGCAGATGGGCATCCCTAAAGATGCGCCGCGCTGGGGTTCCGGCTGGAAACAGGCCATCAAAGATAATTATCTGCACAACATGAACGTCGGCTCGTCCGGTTCAGTGATGCCGTATAAGCAGTGCTATCTCGACCTTGATCCCACGTACCGTGATATCTACGGCCAACCATTGCTGCGTATGACGTTCGACTGGCAGCAGAACGAGCTGAAGATGACCAACTTCATCAAAGATAAAGCCGAGGAGATCGTCAAGGTGATGAATCCTAAGCACTATGAAGTGGGCTTCAAAACGCTCAACAGCCATTACGATGTCCGCCCTTACCAGTCAACGCACACCACAGGTGGTGCCGTGATGGGCGACGATCCGCGTACCAGCGTGGTGAACAAGTTCCTGCAAAGCTGGGATGTACCGAACGTGTTCGTGACAGGTGCATGCTGCTTCCCGCAAAACCTGGCGTACAACCCCACCGGGATTGTCTGTGCCACCGCATTATTCGCGGCGGATGCGATTCGCAACCGCTATCTTGCTAACCCTGGTCCGCTGGTTCAGGCCTGATAAGGAGCGTTATAGTGAAATTTTCCACACTCTTTTTCGCTCTCAGCGGCGCGCTGATCAGCCACGCCGCATCGGCCGCGACCGATGCCTCGGTTAAGCAAGGCGAGTATCTGGCCAAAGCGGGCGATTGCGCCGCATGCCATACCGCAGCAGGTGGACAACCTTTCGCTGGTGGGCTCAAAATGAGCACGCCGATCGGCGCCATTTACTCCACCAACATTACGCCAGATAAAACGCACGGTATTGGTGACTACAGCTACGACGACTTCGTCAAAGCGGTACGCGGGGGTGTCGCCAAAGATGGCAGTTCGCTCTATCCGGCTATGCCATACCCGTCATATGCCAAAATCAGCGACAGTGATATGCACGCGTTGTATGACTACTTTATGCAGGGTGTGAAGCCGGTAAGCCAGGAGAATCACAAAAGTGATATCCCGTGGCCGCTCAGCATGCGTTGGCCGCTGGCGTTCTGGCGCTGGACCTTTGCCGATGACAGCACTTACGCTCCGGTTGCCGGTCAATCGGCACAGTGGCAACGCGGTGCTTATCTGGTGCAGGGGCTCGGCCACTGTGGCTCCTGCCACACTCCTCGTGGCATCGGCTTCCAGGAGAAAGCCATGGATCAGAACAGCAAAGGCTATCTGACCGGCGGCACATTGGAAGGCTGGCATGCGCCAGACCTGACCGCCAGCCCGGCAGCCGGTTTAGGCAGCTGGTCCGAACAAGATATCGCCCTCTTCCTGAAAACCGGCGCGAATAAGCAAGGCGCTGCCTTTGGTTCGATGACGGATGTGATCGCACACAGTACTCAGTACCTCAGTGATGAAGATCTGAATGCGATTGCCGTCTATCTGAAGTCTTTACCGGCTTCGGATAACACCACTGCACCACAGGCCAGCGATGCGACATCGCAAGCGCTGTTCAAAGGGGATTTCAGCCAGCCAGGCGCGCAAGTTTACGTGGATAACTGCGCTGCTTGCCACCGTACGGACGGTAAAGGCTATGCCAGTACCTTCCCGGCGCTGGCGCACAATCCGGCCTTGTTGAGTGAAGACCCGTCATCAGTGATCAGTGTGATTCTGAAAGGCGGCCAGCGTGCGATTACGCAACAGGCACCGACCGGTTTCACCATGCCAGATTTCGCCTGGCGCCTGGATGATCAGCAGGTCGCTGATGTCGCTAACTTTATTCGCAATGGATGGGGTAATAAAGCGGCACCGGTAACGGCCGATCAGGTGAAAAAGATCCGCGCGACCCTTCCTCCTGCCCCGCAAAAATAGGCATAAAAAAACGGCCCATAATGGGCCGTTTCTTGTGCAACTCTGGTCTAAGCAAAAACTTAGAAGCTGTAGCCTACGCCAGCAATCCAGGTGCCAACGTCTACGCTACGGATACGGCTCTGCTCGTAACCCACGTCAACAGCAACGTTCTGGATTGGGTTGAACTGCATGCCTGCGCCGTAGGAGAAACCAACATCGCTTGAATCAGTTTTGTACTGTGCAGCAGCGTCAGTTGCCTGGTATTTACCGTAACCGATACCCACTACGCCGTAGATGCTTGCCCAGTCGTTCAGACGGTAAGCAGGACCACCGGTGATGCCGTAGTACTGGCCTTTGTTGTAAACGCCAGCGTCAGTGCGGTCTTTCTCGGTGTAGGTGAAAGAACCGATCCAACCCAGTGGGTTAGTACCATCTTCGTAACGGTATTTCAGGTTGAAGCCGTTTGCTTTGTTAGCAACGCCCTGATAATCGCTCTGCGCGTAACCAGCAGAAACGGTGCTCTGCGCCATGGCTGAACCTGCTGAAACTGCCAGTACACAAGCCAGTGCTGAAAGACATGCAATTTTTTTCATAAACCACCTCAAATGTGAATATACTTCTCTCCTGACAACGCTGAAAATATAACAAAAATTAGCAAGAAACTCTGCCCGCTATTTGTTGTCTAAGAGATTGTTTGGTGTAACAGAAAGTTAATGAAGTTTCCTATGTCATTCATTTTACTTATAAAAAGCGTCATCTTCCTGCAATAATATTTCGTGCTATAAAAAATGCCTTTAAGGATATTCCTAAACTAACCTGACATTTCTTTACTTAAATGGCCCGAAAAACGGTTATTTCCCAGGCTGTCGCAGCATTTATTTTCCCTCTTACACACCTCCTTATTTCCTTAAGATTCCTTTACACTGGCGTTTTGTTGCTGTGTTGTTAATCACTACGGGATTGAATTACAGGATGTCTACGCCTCAGACGAACGCCAAAATGGCCCCGGTTTTGTTTCCGATTGCCGTGCTACTGATTGCCATGCTCTCGCTTCAGGGCGGTGCTTCCCTGGCAAAATCACTGTTTCCTACCGTAGGGGCTCCGGGCATCACCGCATTGCGTCTCGGACTGGGCACCCTGATTTTGTGCGTCATCTTTAAGCCGTGGCGTTTACGTTTTACCCGCGCCCAGCGTAAACCGCTGTTGATGTACGGTCTGGCGCTCGGTTGTATGAACTATCTCTTCTATCTCTCGATCCGCACCGTGCCGCTGGGCGTGGCGGTTGGGCTGGAATTTCTGGGTCCTTTAACCCTGGCGCTGGCCGGTGCGCGACGTCCCCTCGATTTCCTGTGGGTACTGCTGGCGGTTACCGGTTTGTGGTTTCTACTGCCGATTGGTGATGGCATCAGCCATATCGATCCGCTGGGTGCGCTATTAGCCGTGGGAGCAGGTGCCTGTTGGGCGGTCTATATTCTGGCGGGGCAACGCGCCGGTGCGGAACATGGTCCAGCGACGGTTGCCATGGGATCGTTGATCGCCTCAGTGATCTTCGTCCCCCTCGGGTTAACTTTTGCTGCGCCCGGCATCTGGCACTGGGAAATACTGCCCTTGGCGCTGATTATCGCCCTGCTCTCCAGTGCCATTCCTTATTCACTGGAGATGATGGCCTTAACCCGCTTGCCGGCTCGCATCTTTGGCACGCTGATGAGTCTGGAACCCGCGATGGCCGCACTTTCAGGGATGTTGTTCCTCGGTGAGCTGCTAACGCTGAAGCAGTGGATCGCGCTGCTGGCGATTATCGCCGCGTCGGCAGGTTCGACACTCACCATGAAACAGAAGAGTGCCAAAATAAGCGAAGTGGATATTAATAACCCGCAATAAATAATGCCAAATTCAGCCTGTTAAGCTGCAGGCTGAATATATAAGCATTCTCATTCTCTTTTTTCTCATCACACCCTTAGGTTTTGTTATTATTTTGCAACATCATTGAAAAGCAATTAACATACAGCGTAAGTTATTGTTATAAATGCAAAATAAATAAAACGCTCAAATCCCGCACAACATGAAGGTTTATCTATTCCTGTCATCGGTTTAAACAATCCGGCACAGCCAAAAACTGCTGCTATACTTATTCTCGTGCTTGATTAGGACAACCATCAATTAGAGGATATTAATGATGAGTACCGCAAAACTGGTTAAAACTAAATCGTCTGATCTCATTTACACCCGTAATGATGTTGCTGATAGCGATAAGAAAGCGACCATCGAGGTGCTCAACCGTCTGGTAGTGGAGTTTATTGATCTGTCACTGATCACCAAGCAGGCGCATTGGAACATGCGTGGTGCCAACTTTATCGGTGTGCACGAAATGCTGGATGGCTTCCGTACTGCCATCACCGATCATCAGGACACCATTGCAGAGCGTGTTGTACAGCTCGGCGGCGTGGCGCTGGGTACCACTCAGATCGTCAACGACAAGACGCCATTGAAAAGCTATCCGCTCAACATCCACACCGTTCAGGATCATCTGAAAGCGCTGGCCGATCGTTACGCGATTGTTGCGAACGATACGCGTAAGGCCATCAGTGAAGTAAGCGATGAAGACACTGCAGACATTTTCACGGCGGCATCGCGTGATTTGGATAAATTCCTGTGGTTCATCGAATCCAACATCGAATAATGTCAGTTACAGCGAAGGCGGGTTATCCCGCCTTTTTTTATGTCTGTAACATTTTGGTGCTTTTTTTGACGTCGTTAACAAATTCTTAATCCTACCTTTCCCTTGCTAAGCCCTTGGTGCACACTGTGCCTGCACCACAACAGCACGATGCACTATTTTGGTGAGCCATATTAGTGCAGACTTTTCGACTACAGCAAAATCGCTTCAGCCAGGCCCTGCATCCTGCTGATTTCGACCAAAATGAAAAGTTGGCATAATTTTTTCATATGAATAGCCGTACATCAGGCCATCAGGTCTGAAGGGTAATAAGGAAAATAATGATGAAGTCTTTGATTAAAGTCTCCGTGGCCGCGCTGGCGCTGGCCTTCTCGCTTTCTTCCACTGCAGCAGATAAGAAACTGGTTGTTGCGACCGACACCGCATTCGTTCCTTTTGAATTCAAACAGGGTAACGAATATGTTGGTTTCGATATCGACCTGTGGGCCGCTATCGCCAAAGAACTGAAGCTGGATTACACCCTGAAGCCAATGGATTTCAGCGGTATCATCCCAGCACTGCAAACCAAAAACGTTGACGTGGCTCTGGCCGGTATCACCATTACCGACGAGCGCAAAAAAGCCATCGACTTCTCTGACGGCTATTACAAAAGTGGTCTGTTGGTGATGGTGCGTGAGAACGAAAACAACATCAAAGGCATCGACGATCTGAACGGCAAAGTGGTTGCGGTGAAGAGCGGTACCGGTTCTGTTGATTACGCAAAAGCGCACATCAAGTCTAAAGATCTGCGTCAGTTCCCGAACATCGACAACGCTTACATGGAGTTGGGCACCAACCGTGCTGACGCCGTGCTGCACGACACGCCAAACATCCTGTACTTCATCCACACCGCCGGTAAAGGTCGCTTCAAAGCGGTTGGCGAGTCTATCGAAGCTCAGCAGTATGGCATCGCCCTGCCAAAAGGCAGTGATGAGCTGCGTAATCAGATTAATGGCGCGCTGAAAACCCTGCGCGACAACGGCACGTACAATACAATTTATAAAAAATGGTTCGGCAGCGAGCCAAAATAATTCCGGCCTAAGCCGATTTTTTCCAGCAGGGAGCTTCGTCTCCCTGCTTTTTACATTTCCATTGCAACAGATTTTGGAGTTACACCATGGAGTTTGACTGGAGCGTCATTTGGCCAGCCCTGCCGATTTTGATCGAAGGCGCCAAAATGACCCTGATAATTTCCGTACTCGGCTTAATTGGCGGGTTAATCATTGGTTTAGTCGCCGGCTTCGCACGCGCGTACGGTGGATGGATCGCCAATAACATCGCACTGGTGTTCATCGAGCTGATTCGCGGTACGCCAATCGTGGTGCAGGTAATGTTTATTTACTTCGCCTTGCCGATGGCCTTCCCGGACCTACGTATCGATCCGTTTACCGCTGCCGTGGTCACCATCATGATTAACTCCGGTGCCTATATCGCGGAAATCACGCGTGGTGCCGTACTGTCGATCAATAAAGGCTTCCGTGAAGCAGGCCTGGCGCTGGGTCTTTCCCGTCGTGAAACCCTGCGTTACGTCATCATGCCGTTGGCACTGCGTCGTATGCTGCCACCGCTTGGTAACCAGTGGATCGTGAGTATCAAAGATACCTCGCTGTTTATCGTGATCGGCGTGGCGGAATTGACCCGTCAGGGTCAGGAAATCATCGCCGGAAACTTCCGCGCGCTGGAGATCTGGAGTGCCGTTGCGATTATCTATCTGGTAATTACGTTGGTGTTGAGCTTTGTACTGCGCCGTATTGAGAAGAAGGTGAAAATCCTGTGATTGAATTTAAAAACGTCTCTAAAAACTTCGGCCAGACCAAAGTCCTGCACGACATTAACCTGAAGATCAATCAGGGTGAAGTGGTGGTGATTATCGGGCCATCTGGCTCAGGTAAATCGACCCTGCTGCGCTGCATCAACAAGCTTGAAGAGATCACTACCGGTGACCTGATTGTTGATGGCATGAAAGTTAACGATCCTAAAGTCGATGAGCGTCTGATTCGCCAGGAAGCCGGTATGGTGTTCCAGCAGTTCCATCTGTTCCCACAGATGAGTGCGCTGGACAACGTGGCTTTCGGCCCAATTCGTGTGCGCGGTGCGAAGAAGGACGACGCACAGAAACTGGCACGTGAACTGTTAGGTAAAGTCGGCCTCGCCGAGCGTGCGCACCACTTCCCAGCCGAACTGTCTGGTGGTCAGCAGCAGCGTGTCGCCATCGCCCGTGCACTGGCGGTGAAGCCGAAAATGATGCTGTTTGATGAGCCAACCTCTGCACTCGATCCAGAACTGCGCCATGAAGTGCTCAAGGTGATGCAGGATCTGGCTGAAGAAGGCATGACGATGGTGATTGTGACGCACGAAGTGGGCTTCGCTCAGAAAGTGGCTTCGCGTCTGATCTTCATTGATAAAGGCACCATCGCTGAAGATGGCAATCCGGATGAGTTGATCACCAACCCACCGAGCGATCGTCTGCGTGAGTTCCTGCAGCACGTATCATAAATGACGAGGCGGCTGTAAAGCCGCCTCTTCTTCCGTAAAGAATTTTCCTTTCAGAATCTTCACCTTCCATCACTGACTATACTTTTTCTCTTGTGCCGTTGCGCGTTGCTCAAGGAGAAGGTCATGTCGTTTGCCCGCCCATCATGGTGCCTTACCATATGGATGCTGCTCTGTCTGTTCCTCGTTCCCACCGCAAACGCGGTCAATCTGCCGCAGGCCGCCGTCGCCGCTCAACAAACGTCAACGCCCGCTGCCAACACCACCGCTGAAGCAGAGCCAACGCTGGAAGATAAAAAAGCCGCTTATGCCGCGCTGGCGAATATTCTGGAGAATAACGATTCGCGTCAGGAATTGATCGATCAGCTGCGTCAGGCCGCCACCAGTAAAGCCAACAATGAACAACCCGTCCTGGCACCACCGCAGGCTGAGCAGGAAGATCCCACGGTACTGGAGAGCGTCACCAACGTCACACGCGAATACGGGGGCGCCGTCGCCTCGCAGTTTGTTCGTTTGCACGACAACATCGTTAACGCGCCGCACAAATCCTTTAATCAGCAAACCTTCTTCAATGCACTGAAGTATTTCGCCGGGCTCGCCGCTGCCGTTTTTGCTTTTTACTGGTTCACGCGGCTGTTGATGTATCCCGTGTGGCAGCGCATGGGCCGCTGGGGGCGCAATCATAATCTGGAGCGCACCAAGTGGCTGCATCTTCCTGCCACCATCCTCGTTGCCTTTCTTCTCGACTTAGTGCTGCTGGCGCTGACGCTGTTTGTCGGTCAGATCATCAGTGACAACTACCACAACAACAATCGCACCATTGCCTATCAGCAGGGGCTATTCCTCAATGCCTTTGCGTTGATTGAATTCTTCAAGGCGGTGTTGCGATTGATATTCTGCCCACGCTTCCCCACGCTGCGCTTCTTTCATCTTTCCGATGCACGTGCCGCATACTGGAACACGCGTCTCAGCTGGCTCAGCGGCACCATTGGTTATGGCTTACTGGTGGTGGTGCCGATCGTCGGCAATCAGGTCAATATGCAAATCGCTGCATTGGTGAATGTACTGATCATGTGCATTATGACCGGCTGGGCGCTGTGGTTGATTTTCCGCAATCGACGTAACATCCACGACGAACTATCGCGTTTGGCGGATCGCAGTATGAGTTTCTTTGCCTTGTTTATTCGCGCCTTTGCGATGGTGTGGCATTGGCTGGCGAGCGCCTACTTTATCGCGCTGTTCCTGTTCTCGATCTTCAATCCGGGTGACAGCCTGAAGTTTATGATGTCGGCCACGGTGCGCAGCATGGCGATTATTGTTATCGCCGCGCTGATTTCCGGCATGCTGACGCGCTGGATTGGCAAAACGCTGACGCTTTCGCCGGATCTGCGTCGCAACTATCCTGAGCTGCAGAAACGCGTCAATGACTGGGTGAAAGCACTGCTGAAACTGGCGCGCGTGATCACCGTGTTCGCCACGCTACTGCTGCTGCTCAATGCCTGGAATCTGTTTGATCTCTGGCACTGGCTTACCCTGGGAGCCGGACAGAAAATGGTGGATGTGCTGATTCGTATCGTGATGATTTTACTGCTTTCCGCCATCGGCTGGACACTGCTGGCTAGCCTGATCGAAAGCCGTCTGGCTTCGGATTCACACGGAAGGCCGATGCCCAGCGCACGTACGCGCACCTTACTGACGCTATTCCGTAACGCGCTGGCGGTGGTGATCAGCACCATCACCATTATGATTCTGCTGTCAGAAGTGGGCGTTAACATCGCGCCGCTGCTGGCGGGTGCCGGTGCGCTGGGGCTGGCAGTGTCATTCGGTTCGCAAACGCTGGTGAAGGATATTATCACCGGTATCTTTATTCAGTTTGAGAATGGCATGAATACCGGCGATCTGGTGACCATTGGCCCGATTACCGGCACGGTGGAGCGCATGTCGATTCGTTCCGTCGGCGTGCGACAGGATACCGGTGCCTATCACATCATTCCCTGGTCTTCGATTACCACTTTCGCCAACTTTGTGCGCGGTATTGGCTCGTTTGTCGCCAACTATGATGTAGACCGCAGTGAAGACACCGAGCGCGTGAATGCGACCTTGCAGGCGGCGGTGAAAGCGTTGCTGGAGAATCCGGATATTCGCGGCATGGTGATTGGCGAACCAAGTTTTTCCGGGCTGGTAGGCTTGACCAATCAATCCTTTACCGTGCGCGTCTCATTCACCACCCAACCGCTGAAGCAGTGGACAGTGCGTTTTGCGCTGGATGATAAGGTGAAGAAGCATTTTGATGCCGCAGGGATTAGAACGCCGCATCAGACGGTGGAAGTGATGCAGACGGGTAACGATGTGGCTTCGGCGGCTACGCTGGCAGCACTGCCGCCGCCCAATCCATCGTAGCATCACACAGGGACGGCACCGGGTTGTCAGATTCCGCGCCTGCATGACGGGGCCGGGACTCGCACCTGCCGCCAAACCGATGCCGATGGCGATCGCTAAATTCAGCGCGAGAACTGAAGTGGGACATTGCCAGGGCTCATTTCGATATGGACTGCAAACGCAAGGCGGTACAGCTTAGCGCAAGTGATCAAATGGGCGGGCCAGAGCCCGCCTTCACGTTTTACACCCAGAGAAATACGGCCTCCGCGCCCGTTGAATCAGCGCACGAGGCGTTTAGTGCGCGCAGCGGGCGGCAGGAAAGTCCAGGCGATAAAGCGGCTCTGTTTCTGCCCCTGTGCCATCTCAATGATTCGCACTTCCTCAACATCGAGATCGCGCAACTGATCGCGCAGCGCAGGAAGGTTCTCTTTACGCGAAACCAGTGAGGTAAACCAGACAATACGATCCGCGTAAGCCACACTCTCGTCGATCATCTTACCCACGAACTGACGTTCTCCGCCCTCGCACCACAGTTCCTTGTGCTGACCACCAAAGTTGAGTGGTGCATTTTTACCTAAGCCTAGATTACGCGTTTTACGCTGACCCACCATCGCCGCTTCCTGTGCCGACGCATGGAACGGTGGGTTACACAGCACCGCATGGTAGCGCTCATTTTTGTGCACCACACCGGCGAAAATGGCGGAATCGTCTTTCTGACGACGCAGGCGCACACCGCGTTGTAAGCCGGGATTGCTGGCGACAATCTGGTTAGCAGCAGTAATCGCTTCAGCCGTGATATCCGTACCGGTGAAACGCCAACCGTATTCCGCGTGGCCGATTAACGGATAGATGAGGTTGGCACCGCAACCGATATCCATAATATCGACATCGCGTGGCACTTTGCCGCCGTTGTCACTGGCCAGCAAATCAGCCAGCGCATGCACATAGTCAGCACGACCTGGTACGGGTGGTGTCAGGTAGCCTTCCGGTAACTGCCAGTTCAGGTTATAAAACAGTTTGATCAGCGCCTGATTGAGCAGCATCACCGCTTCGGGATCGGCAAAATCTACCGACAGCTCGCCGTAGCCATTTGGACGCACTTTCACCGCCAGCGGCGGATGGGCGGCGGTCAGAGCAGCAAAATCATAACGGCCCTGATGGCGATTACGGGAATGGAATGGCGAGGTGGCGGTTGGCTTGTTCATAGATTCTCCGGAAAGTAGCGCGGGCGTAAGATACGCTGGATGACGGCATCGCACAATCCGCTTACACGATTATCTGTATTGCATTTAAACCTAATATCCCCAAATTGAGTCCCAAATAATTCGTGCTACAGCCAGGCGGGCATTAAGGTCATCCCTTTCCCGATAACCGTGATTGGGATGCCATGACACCGTTGTGGTGCGAAGTTTATCAGACAAGCCAGGAGCGCTAATGCGACAACGTTATACTTATCAGCCACGAAGCGGGCATGGTTTACCACACGATCCGCTGAACGCTATTGTTGGTCCCCGCCCTATCGGCTGGGTGAGTTCGCTGAGCGCCAGTGGCCAGCGCAACCTGGCACCCTACAGTTTCTTCAACTGTTTTAACTATCATCCCCCCATCATCGGTTTCGCCAGCAGCGGCTGGAAAGACAGCGTACGCAATATCAGTGAGAGCAAAGAGTTTGTCTGGAATCTGGCCACTCGTCCGCTCGCCGAAGCGATGAATGAAAGTTCTGCTTCTGTGCCGCCTGAACAAGATGAGTTCGCACTCGCAGGATTGACACCAATCGCTGCCTCGCACGTCAACGTCAGCATGGTGGCAGAGAGCCCGGTGAATTTTGAGTGCCGTCTGACCCAGCTGATTCGTCTGCAGGATGTGCAAGGCACTGAACTGGAGAGTTGGCTGGTGTTGGGTGAAGTGGTGGCGATTCATATCGATGAGACGCTGCTGGAATATGGCATCTATCAGACCGCCAAGGCGCAACCTATTCTACGAGCCGGTGGCCCATCGGCGTATTACGGCATCAGCGAGGATTTGCGGTTTGATTTGGTGCGCCCGGATGCGCGCCGGGGTTAATTTTTTGCAGGCTGGCGGTTCCGGTTCAAATTCAGTTTGAAACATAGGTTAGGATTGCAGGCTGAAATGCGGTTGCCAAAAACAGCTCAAGTGTTAGTGGCCGTAGCATCTCTGATGCTGCAAGGGCTATCCACAGCGCTGAGGCTTTTACGTTGGGCCAGGAGATCCACGCAGGGATGCGTGGATCAGTTCGGGGCCGACCAGGGATGGTCGATCCCCGAACGATCCGTCGGCACGACGTGGAAGCCGAGGGCACCGCGTCAGCGGCGCGAGGACTGCCCGGCAGCAGCAGAGATGCTGCGGCCCGCACCCACACGCACCCAGCAGTTCAGCAGTTCAGCAGTTCAGCAGTTCAGCATCGCTTAACAGCACTCAGCAAACACCGTTTTTCATCACCTCAACTGCCCGGGCAATTTCCGGTGCCAGCCAGCGGTCTTCCTGCCAGTTCGCCACCACTGCCCGCAAACGGCGCAACGCCTGTTTCGTACCTTCCGCCAACTCCGCCTCGCCATGGAAATCGAGCGCCTGTGCCGCCAGCAAATACTCAATCGCCAGAATCTGCCATACGTTCCCCACCAGCTTCAGCAACTTAAGCGCGGCCCCGGTACCCAGGCTAAGATGATCCTCCTGCAAACCCGAGGTCACGTAATTATCCAGCACCGCCGGTTGTGCCAGCTGACGGTTCTCTGCGCACAACGATGCCGCCACATACTGGGCAATCATCATGCCGGAATTCACGCCCGGCTGCGCCACCAGAAAGGCCGGTAAACCACTGACCAGTGGATTCACTAAACGATCCAGGCGCCGCTCAGCAATACTGCCAACTTCTGCCATGGCAATGGCCAACACATCAGCCGCCATCGCCACCGATTCACCATGCGGATTGGCCTGCGACACCACACGCCAGTTATCCACGGTACCCAATACCAAAGGATTATCGGTACAGGCATTCAACTCGGTATTCACCTGTCGCGCGGCGTGATCAAACTGATCGCGGCTGGCACCGTGCACCTGCGGCATCGAGCGTAAACTCAACGCATCCTGCGTGCGCACGCCCACGCTTTTTGCCAGCAGCGGGCTGTCGCTCAGCAACTGACGCAAACGCAGGCCACTCACCTGCATGCCAGGACTGGCTTTCAGCGCAATCACTTCTGCATCAAATGCCACTAACTGGCCACGCAGCGCCTCAAAACTCATCGCGCCGGTCACGTCAGCCCAATCCAACAGCCGCGCCGCATCATCCAGTGCCAGGCAAGACAACCCGGTCATGCACGGCGTACCGTTCACCAGGCTCAACCCCTCTTTGGCACCGGGTCGATAAGGTGTTAACCCGGCCTGCGTCAGCGCTTGCCCGGCAGGCACGATCTGTTGCTGATACTCAACATCGCCCACGCCAATCAGCGCGAGCCCAATATGCGCCATATGGCTGAGGTAACCCACAGAACCTTGCGACGGCACCTGCGGCGTAATCTGATGATTCAGCAGCGCCAGCAAATGCTGCACCAGCGCCACCGACACGCCCGATTTACCGTGGCTGTAGTTCGCAATCGCCGCACACAGGATGGCGCGCACCTGTTCACGCGCCAGCAGTGGACCCACGCCACAAGCGTGACTCAACAGCGTATTGCGCGACAGTTGACTCAGTTGTTCCTCCGGCAAAGTGATATTGCACAGCGCACCCAACCCGGTATTGATGCCATAAGCGATATGACCGCTGGCCACAATCTGCTCGACGATCTCACGCCCCTGAGCAATACGCTGCCAGGCACTGGCGCTTAACGTCAGTTCGGCATTGTGCCGCGCCACCTGCACCACATCCTGCCAGGAAAGCGTTTCATCGTCCCACACTAACGTCATGCTGGTTGCTCCGTGTGATGGCTCTGATGGCTGGAGATAAACTGCTTAAAGCGCTGCGAGCCCTGTGCGCCAAACATCTCTTCCGGCGTCCCCTGACAATCAATGGTCCCCTGATGCATAAACACCACGCGGTTGGAAACATTACGCGCAAAGCCCATTTCGTGGGTCACCACCAGCATGGTGCGCCCCTCTTCCGCCAGGCTGCGCATCACTTTCAATACTTCGCCCACCAACTCCGGATCGAGCGCCGAAGTTGGCTCATCAAACAGCATCACTTCCGGATCCATCGCCAGTGCACGGGCAATAGCCACTCGCTGCTGCTGGCCGCCGGAAAGCTGCGCCGGGTAGAAATCTTTGCGGTTCAACAGGCCAACGCGATCCAGCAACTGCTCCGCCTGGGCAATGCAGCTTTTCTTATCGCGCTTCAGAACATGGTGCGGCCCTTCAATCACGTTTTGCAGCACCGTCATATGCGACCACAGGTTAAAACTCTGGAACACCATGCCCAGACGCGAGCGCAAACGCTCAATCTGTTTTGGGTTGGCCGCCAGCTGATGGCCACGCGCATGGCGCTTCATCTCAATCGTTTCACCACCGACGCTCACCACGCCAGCATCCGGCGTTTCCAGCAGATTGATGCAGCGCAATAAGGTACTTTTACCCGAGCCGCTGGCACCGAGAATCGAGATGACATCGCCCTGGTGCGCCTGCAGCGAAATGCCTTTCAGTACTTCCATCGCGCCAAAGGATTTATGAATATCGGTGGCGCTTAAGGTTACGGGGGACGTGGATTGCATATCACTCTCCGGCAAGCGGTTTAACGACGGGTAACGGCTTTTTTTCAACGCGATGCACCGGGGTTAAACGGCGTTCTAACAACGCGTAAAGCTGGACGATAATGAAGTTCAGAATCAGATAAATGGCGGCGGCGCAGATAAACACTTCCATGGTGCGATAAGTACGCTGAATGATCTGCTGCGCCACACCAGTGACATCCCATACGGTGACCAGACTGGCCAGCGCCGTGGACTTCACCAGCAAAATCGCTTCGGTGGAATAAGCCGGCAGTGCATAACGCAGCATGATGGGCGCGATGATGCGACGCAGTAGCAGCCAGCGCGACATGCCGCAGGCCAGCCCGGCTTCAACCTGGCCGGGCGGCACCGCCAGCAAAGCACCACGTAAGATCTCCGCAGTATAAGCCGCCGTACACAGCGACAGTGCCAGCACGGCGCAGGTAAACGGCTCGCGCAGGAATGGCCAGACAAAGCTATGGCGGATCACCCCAAACTGGCCCAATCCGTAATAGATCAAGAACAGTTGAATCAGCAGCGGTGAGCCGCGAAACACCAGAATGTAGCCGCGCGCAAAGCCGCTCAGCACCCGCCAGCGACTCATGCGCAGTGTCAGAATCCCGATGGCGAGAATGCCACCACAGAGAAATGCACTGATAAACAGCCCCAGCGTTACCGGCAACGCTGCGCTTAGCTTGAGGAAAGTGTCAGTCAGAAAGGCGAAGTCAATCATACTGCTGCTCCTTAGTGCTGTGCCGCAGTGCGACTTTGCCATGCGCGTCCGAGGCGGGATTCTGCCCGACGGAATGCATGATTAGACAGCAGCGTCAGCACCAGATAGCAGCCACCGCCAATCAGATAGAAGGTGAAGTAATCGCGCGTGGAACCCGCCGCCACCTGGCTGGCGCGCATCAGCTCAACGATGCCAGTCACCGACACCAGCGCCGAATCTTTCAGGCTCATCTGCCAGACATTCGACATGCCCGGCAGCGCATAGCGCACAATCTGCGGCAGCAAAATACGCTGTACGATGCGCCAGCGCGGCATGCCAATCGCCACCGCGGCTTCCACTTCGCCTTTCGCCAGCGCCAGACGTGCCGCACGATACACTTCACCCTGATAGGATCCCGAGATGAGCCCGATTGCCAGTGCACCAATCAGGAACGGTGGCGCTTCGATAAAGCCATCCGCACCGAACATCTGCCCAACGAGGGTAATCAGGCCCGATCCGCCAAAATAGAACAGGTAGATCACCAGCAGTTCCGGGATGCCGCGAAACACCGTGGAATAGGCTTCACCCAACCAGCGAACCCAGCGCTGTGGCGACAGTTTCGCTGCCGCCACGCCGGAACCGACCACTGCGCCAATCATCAGCGCCGCCAGCGACAGCAGCAGCGTGGTGAAGGCAGCCCCCAAAATCAGGCGGCCCCAGCCATCAGCACCAAAACTCAGCAGGCTCATCATCTTTCACCTCACTTACGGGGTTACGTCAGTTTTAAACCACTTCTCACTCAGCTTTTTCACGGTGCCATCGGCCAGTGCGCCTTTAATGGCCTCGTCGAGTTTGGCCTTCAGATCGTTGTCAGCCATGCGCACGCCCATCGCCTCGCCCTCACCCCAGATCGGGCCACCCAACTGCGGGCCACTGAAGGTCAGGTTGCTGTTCTCTTTGCGCGCCAGCATCGATTGGGCGAAGGTCACATCGTCGAATACCGCATCAATACGCCCCGCCTGAAGATCGAGAATCGCATCTGCTGAGGAAGTGTATTCACGCACGTCAGCGACATCTTTGAAGTACTTATCAATAAATGGCGTGTAAACCGTGCCGGACGCGATGCCGATGGTTTTGCCTTTTAACGCCGCTTTCAGAGGGGCAATCGCCGTGTTGATCTCCTTCTCATCATCATGCAGCTTGATGATGTTGTGATCGGCAGGCATCAGCGGGCTGTCTTTGGTGGTAATAAAGGTGGCCGGTGTGGACGCGTAAGGCACGGTGAAATTGACCACTTTTTTGCGGTCCGGCGTAATGACAATCGCATCCATGATCACGTCATATTTGCCAGCATTCAGTCCGGCGATCATGCCGTCCCAGTTTTGCACCACCAGCTTGCACTGGATGCCCATGCGCTTACACAGGTCTTCCATCAGTTCAGGTTCAAAGCCACCTAACTTGCCGCCCGGCAGCGTCAGGTTCCAGGGTTCATAACTGCCTTCGGTAGCGATGGTGATCGATTTCCACTCTTTCGCCTGCACAGCCATCCCGCTGATCATCAGGCTGGCAAACAGGGTCGTGAGGCAAAAACGGCGAATCGGGGCGCGGTGCGTCATGCGGCTTCTCCTGGTCATTAATCGAATTGACTGTCTCTGTTGGCTGATACAGCGCAGATGACATTTCATGTATATACAAGTTAGCTTGCGGCAGATCATTGTCGGCATAAGCTTTTTGTGAGCCAGCCAGAATAAAAAGTGATAATTACCACGTGGTCTTTACTTGTACATACAACCTAGCAAGCGGTGTGCCAGATCGGCAAAAGCGGTAGAATCAGGGAATGGTTAAGGTGTGGACGTATGGGTGCACATTTTTGGGGCGCGATTGCACTGTTATGGGGATATCAGGGTTTAGATGGAAGCGAGATGGGTATGGCGCGTGATATGAGTTTGCACTGCAACACCCATCAAAAACTGCCACCCTTCGAAGGTGGCAGCCTGATGCAAATTAGCCCTGGCAAGCATGACGTCTTGCCCTACGACTCAGGCGATTAACGCGGCTTTCCGGCCTGTAAAAACGCCTGCATCATTGGTTTTAACACTTTCTGCAGCTGCGCGGCGCGATCCTGCTGCCAGGCAAACGGCGGGGTTTCATCCATATAATTCAGCTGCGCCAGTTCGAGCTGTACGGCCTGTACACCCTGCTGCGGCTGACCGTAGGCACGCGTGATATAGCCGCCTTTGAAACGTCCGTTGACGACCCAGCTGTAATCGCTTTGCGCGGCACAGACATCCTTGATCGCTTCGATCACCGCGCCAGAGCAACTCTCACCGCTGTTGGTGCCAATATTGATATCCGGCAACTGACCATCAAACAAGCGCGGAATCACTGAGGCAATGGAGTGGGCGTCAAACAGCAGCGCATAATCGTGTTCCGCTTTCAGTCGCGCCAGCTCTTGCTGGATCTGCTGGTGATACGGCTGCCAGATATTATCGAGATAACCCTGACGCGCGGCGGCACTGGGCGTTTTCCCCTCAGCGAAGGTCGGCGTACCATCAAATAACGTCTCAGGATACAGCCCTGTCGTCGCGGTGGTGTACAGCGGCTGGTTATCCGGCGGACGATTCAGGTCGATGACAAAACGTGAGTAGTGGCCAATCAGCACGCTGGCCCCCAGATCACGCACAAAATCGTACAACAGCGGAATGTGCCAGTCGGTATCCGGCAGGCCGCGTGCCGCGTCGCTCAATCCGGCGTCCACTTCAGGCGTTAACTGGGTACCCGCATGCGGGATGCTGACCAGCAGCGGCAGCTTACCGGCGGTGAAATGAAAAGGTGTCATTGCGCTTCTCCACGATAGATAACCTGGCACGGCAACTCGCCGCCCAACCAGTAAACCAGTTCTGCCGGACGCGCCAGCGGCCAGTGTACAAAGTTCGCCACTTTGCCGACCTCCAGCGAACCGTGCGAATGCTGTAATCCCAGCGCTTTCGCCCCCCACAGTGTCACACCCGCCAGCGCTTCTTCCGGCGTCATCCCAAATAGCGTGCAGCCCATATTGAGCATCAGACGCAGCGACAACGCCGGGGAAGTACCGGGATTGGCATCGCTGGCCAGCGCCATTGGCACGCCGTGCTTGCGGAACAGTTCCACCGGTGGGCGTTGGGTCTCACGCAGCAGATAGAATGCGCCCGGCAGCAACACCGCGACAGTACCGTGTTGCGCCATCGCTTGCGCATCAGCTTCAGTGGCGTATTCAAGATGATCGGCTGACAAGGCGCCGTATTCAGCCGCCAGCGTGGCGCCGCCCAGCGCAGAAAGCTGCTCGGCGTGCAATTTAACCGGCATCCCCAGCGCTTTGGCTTTTTCAAACACCGCGCTGACCTGGTCAGGGGAGAAGGCCAGATGTTCGCAGAAGGCATCGACCGCATCCGCCAGACCTTCCGCCTTCACCTGCGGTAACAGGCGATTGCAGATGATATCGATCCAGCCCTGTGGATTTTCCTTAAATTCCGGTGGGAAACCGTGCGCGGCCAGACAGGTCGCCAGCACATCGGCGGGTACCGTTTCTGCCAGCTCGCGGATGGCGCGCAGCATGGTCAGCTCGCTGGTTTCATCGAGGCCATAACCCGATTTAATCTCCACAGTAGTGACGCCTTCTGCCAGCAATCGATCCAGACGCCAGCGCGCGCTTGCCACCAACTCCTGCTGCGATGCCGCACGCGTAGCACGCACCGTGGAGAGAATACCGCCGCCCTGCGCCGCAATCTCAGCATAGCTGACGCCGTTCAGACGTTGCTCAAACTCCTGGCTACGGTCGCCGCCAAACACCAGATGCGTATGGCAATCGACCAGACCCGGCGTGATGATGCCACCGTCAAATTGCTGCTGCGAACACGGAGCAAAATTTGGCAGTTCGCTGCGCGGCCCTACCCAAATCAGCTCACCGTTATCCACCGCCAGCGCACCGTCGGCAATCAGGTTATAGTGCCCGTCTCGCATGGTGACGATATCGGCCCCCAGCCACAGGCTGTCGATCTGCTTCGCTTCTGCCATCCCACTCCCCTTCACGTCTGACGATTTACAGTGCGTCTCAAAGTATGTATATGTATATACAACTTTCCGCCCTTAAGGATCAACCATGGCCATTTTTTTTGCCCCACGCGCGCTGCTGGCCGACGGCTGGCATGAAGACGTATTGATTACCACTGACGCATCCGGGCAGATCGCTTCACTCACCCCCAGCAGCACGCCAGGCAACGCCATCCGCCTTGCTGGCCCGGTTATTCCTGCCATCGCCAACCTGCACTCACACGCCTTCCAGCGTGCCATGGCCGGGCTGGCAGAAGTGGCGGGCGATCCGCAGGACAGTTTCTGGACGTGGCGCGATCTGATGTATCGCATGGTGCAGCGCCTGTCGCCGGAGCAGGTCGGCGATATCGCCACCCATCTCTACATCGACATGCTAAAAGGCGGCTACAGCCAGGTGGCGGAATTCCACTACTTGCATCACGATGCGCAGGGCAAACCCTATGCCGATGACGCGATGCTGCTCAACCTGATGGCCGCCGCCGAGACCGCTGGTATTGGTCAGACGTTGCTGCCGGTGCTTTACAGCTACAGCGGATTTGGATCGCAACCCGCCAACGATGGCCAGCGCCGTTTCATCCAGCAGACTGATGCTTATCTGCAACAACAGCAACGCGCAGCGCAATGGAGCGCCAATAAACCGCTGCTTAATCATGGCATCTGTTTCCACTCGCTGCGCGCGGTGCATGAAACCCAGATGCGTGAAGTGCTGGCTGCCAGCGCTGCTGATGTGCCGGTGCATATCCATGTGGCGGAGCAGGAAAAAGAGGTGAATGACAGTCTGGCGTGGAGCGGTGAACGTCCGGTGGCCTGGCTCTACAATCGCTTCGAGGTGGATCAGCGCTGGTGCCTGATTCATGCCACCCATCTGGACGACAGCGAAATCCAGCGCATGGCCGCCAGCGGTGCGATTGCCGGTCTCTGTCCAACCACCGAAGCCAATCTTGGCGACGGCATCTTCCCGGCGGTGGAATACATCGCACGCGGTGGGCGCTGGGGCATTGGATCGGACAGCCATGTGTCGCTCAGTGCGCTGGAAGAACTGCGCTGGCTGGAGTACGGTCAGCGCCTGCGCGATCGCCGTCGCAATCGTATCACCCTGCCCCACCAGCCTTCAGTGGGCGATCTGCTGTGGCAGCAGGCGGCACAAGGCGGTGCGCAAGCGTGCGCGATCAACACAGGTGAACTGGCCGTGGGTAAACGCGCCGACTGGCTGGTGCTGGAAAACGATGCCTTCCTGGGCAGCGTGAGTTCAGCGTCACTTCTTAACCGCTGGCTGTTTGGCGGTAGCCAAAGCCAGATCCGCGATGTGTTTGTCGCCGGTAATCAGGTCATCAGCGAGGGCCATCATCAGGCAGAAGAAGCTGCTGCTGCACGCTTTGCCGAGGCGATGAGGGCGCTGCAATGAGAACACGCTTTGACTACAGCCAGCTGCCCGTGAGCCGCTGGCGCAACGGCGGCGGCGAAACGCGTGAAATCGTCAGCTTTCCGCCCGGTGAGGCAGAGTTTGGCTGGCGCGCCAGTATTGCCACCATCGATGCCGACGGACCTTTCTCGCCGTTCCCCGGTATCGATCGTGTGATTACGCTGCTGAATGGCGACAGCGTGGTACTTCGCAGTGATAGCGTCGAGCACGCGTTGTTGCCGCATCAGCCGTGGGCATTTCCCGGTGAATGGTCGATCGACGCGCAGATCAGTGGCAGCTGTCAGGATTTCAATATCATGACCCGCCGTGACAGTTGGCAGGCTCAGGTGGAAGTTGTGCAACACGCTGTTGTCAGCGAACACGGTGTCGCGTGGGTGCTATCGGGTGAATGGCAGAGTGCGGACGGCGAAAGCGTCACGGTTAATCAGGGGATGTGGTGGCTGGATGAAGAGACGCAGCTGGCACCGCGAACCTCGGATGCCAGCCTGCTGTTTGTGGCGCTTAGCCGTGTCCTCTGAAACGCCCCAGTAACTTATAGCGCGAGCCGGGATAGAGCAGGCGCGCGTAAGTCACAATCTTGTTGTCGCTCCAGGTCTGACGGCGAATCAGCAAGCAAGGCTCATGCTCATCCAGCGCTAGATGTTTACGCTGGCGCAGATCGGGCAGGACCGCTTCCACAATATGCTCACCGGCAGTCAACGGCGCCACGCGCATCAAATAGGTGTAGGGCGTCAGTTGATGATAATCCTGACTGAGGTAATCCGGTGCCACCAGCGGATTGACTAAGCGATCTTCCAATTGCACTGGCATATCGTTTTCGTAATGCACAATCAACGAATGATACAGCGTCTGTCCGGTGGACAAGCCCAACACAGCGGCTTGTTCTGGATCGGCCTTCATCTGCCCAATCGACAAAATTTTGCAGCTGTGGCGATGACCGCGCTGAGCAATCTCATCGGCGATGTTATGCACTTCCAGCATCGCGGTGTAGCCCTTCATCTCCGCGACAAAGGTGCCGACGCCTTGCATACGCACCAAAAAACCTTCGCTGGTAAGTTCACGCAGCGCACGGTTAATGGTCATGCGGCTCACGCCCAGCTCGTTAACCAGCTCACTTTCGGACGGTACGCGCTGATTCGCTTTCCAGTGACCTTCACGGATCTGGCTGACGATCGCCTGTTTCACGCGCTGATAAATCGGTGCTGGCTCATCGCCCATCGCTGCGGCCAGCTGCGCTATTGCCGTTTGCTCCGCCATATCCTGTTCCTTTTCCGAATAATGCCCAAAGTTTACTGTCTCAGTACGTAAATGTATATACATCCAATTGTGCAGACAGCGCGTCAACAGTGCAGCGTTCTCCCTGTTTCGGTGCAATGCGGCTGCGGCTGGATGACACATACCGCATTGCGGCGCATTTCACAGAATCCAATCAATCTGGCACAGCCCTTGCTACTTGTATAGACAAGATTAGACACTTATGCTTCACTCAGCTCATTCAATGGTGCTACCCCTTGCCAGATCGTCAACTCAGGGCGTGCAGGTAGCACCCGATCACTTGTATAGACAGGAGTAGACTATGTCAGGTTCGGTTCAGGAAATTCGCCTCGTTCCCGGTGAAGTGGACCTCGCGACCTTGCGGGCGATTTATCAAAGCAAGGTGACGCTTACGTTAGCGGATGACGCTCGTGCGGCCATCGATCGCGCGAATGAAACCGTCGATGCCATCGTGGCATCAGGCAAAGTGGTGTACGGCATCAATACCGGCTTCGGCAAACTGGCCCAGACACAGATTCCTTCTGAACGTCTGGCAGAGTTGCAGCGCAATCTGGTGCTGTCGCATAGCGTGGGGTTGGGTAACTTACTGCCGGATAACGTCACGCGCTTAGTGGTCGCCACCAAAATCATCAGCCTGGCACGCGGTCACTCCGGCGTGCGTATCCAGTTAATCGAAGCCCTGCTGGCGCTGTTTAATGCCGGTGTCATGCCGTGTATCCCGGAAAAAGGTTCGGTAGGTGCATCGGGCGATTTGGCCCCGCTGGCCCATCTGTCTTTGATGTTGCTGGGCGAAGGCCAGGTGCGCGTCGACGGAGAACTGATTCCTGCTACGGAAGGGCTGGCACGCGTTGGCCTGCAGCCGATTGTGCTGGGACCGAAAGAAGGTTTGGCACTGCTGAATGGCACTCAGGTCTCTAACGCGCTGGCACTGCGCGGCTTGTTTGAAGCCGAAAACCTGTTTGCCGCAGGCCTGATGGCGGGTGCATTGTCGCTGGAAGCGATCAAAGGCTCAGTAAAACCTTTCGATGCGCGTATTCATCAGGCGCGTGGTCAGCACGGGCAAATCGCGGTGGCCGCTGCGGTTTCTTCCTTATTGGAAGGCAGTGAAATCCTCAGCTCACATACGAATTGTGGTCGCGTGCAGGATCCCTACTCGATTCGCTGCGTACCGCAGGTCATGGGCGCGTGCTTAGACAATCTCAGCCATGCGGCGCGCGTACTGCAAATTGAAGCCAATGCGGCCTCCGATAATCCGCTGGTGTTCAGTGAAAGTGGTGATGTGATTTCAGGCGGTAACTTCCACGCTGAACCGGTGGCGTTTGCCGCCGATATCATCGCGCTGGCGATTGCCGAAATTGGAGCGATTTCCGAGCGCCGTATGGCACTGTTGCTGGATACCGGTCTCTCTGGCCTGCCGCCATTCCTGGTGCGCGATGGTGGAGTGAACTCTGGCTTTATGATTGCTC
The DNA here is from genome assembly GCF_000963985.1 of Pantoea sp. BL1. NCBI lineage: Bacteria > Pseudomonadati > Pseudomonadota > Gammaproteobacteria > Enterobacterales > Erwiniaceae > Pantoea > Pantoea sp. BL1. The sequence continues at coordinate 69,796 of NZ_JZRH01000060.1, forward strand.
AGGTCACCGCTGCCGCACTGGCTTCTGAAAACAAATCGCTGGCGCATCCGGGCAGTGTAGATAGCCTGCCAACTTCCGCTAACCAGGAAGATCACGTATCGATGGCCACCTACGCCGCGCGTCGCCTCGGTGATATGTGCTTCAACACCGCTGCCGTGGTCGGCATTGAAGCCATGGCTGCGGCACAGGGCATCGACTTCCACCGCCCATTGCAAAGCTCGACTGCACTGGAACAAGAGATAGGGCGCATCCGCGAACACGTCGCCTTCCTCGATCAAGACCGTTTAATGGCGCCGGATATTGAATCCATGCGCCTGTGGGCCAGCCGTCACGCCTGGCCTGAATCCCTTACTGCGCTGCTGCCAAGCCAGCGTTCACCTTCCCTTTAAGGAATTGATGATGAGCGAAACTTTATCTCAGGCTGTTGCCCGCGAAATCCGTGCGCCGCGCGGTAATGAACTGCATTGTGCGAATTGGTTGATTGAAGCGGCTTACCGCATGATCCAGAACAACCTCGATCCTGATGTGGCTGAGCGCCCGGAAGATCTGGTGGTATACGGCGGTATCGGTAAAGCGGCACGCAACTGGGAGTGCTTTGAGCAGATTCTACGTTCACTGCGTGCGTTAAAGCCCGAAGAAACCTTGCTGATCCAGTCAGGCAAACCGGTGGGTGTGTTCCGTACCCATGCCGATGCACCACGCGTCTTGCTGGCTAACTCCAACCTGGTGCCGCACTGGGCTAACTGGGATCATTTCCACGAACTGGATAAAGCCGGCCTGATGATGTACGGCCAGATGACCGCCGGTTCCTGGATCTACATTGGTGCGCAAGGCATCGTGCAGGGCACCTTTGAAACCTTCGCCGAAGCGGGTCGCCAGCATTATGACAGCGATTTGAGCGGCCGCTGGATCCTGACAGCAGGCCTGGGCGGCATGGGCGGCGCGCAACCGCTGGCTGGCGTGCTGGCCGGTGCCAGCGTGTTAGCCATTGAGTGCCAGGAATCACGTATCGATTTCCGTCTGCGCACCCGTTACGTCGACCACAAAGCTTATACCCTAGACGAAGCGCTGGATCTGATTGAGAAAGCCACCAAAGCCAAACAGGCGATTTCTGTTGGTCTGCTGGGCAACGCCGCCGAAATCGTGCCGGAGTTGGTGAAGCGTGCCAAAGCGGGCGGCATGAAACCCGATATCGTCACCGATCAGACTTCAGCACACGATCCGATCAATGGCTATCTGCCAGTGGGTTGGGATCTGGATCGCTGGCAGGCCGAGCGCGTCAGCAATCCTAAAGCTGTTGAGAAAGCGGCACGTGCGTCGATGGCGGTGCATGTGCAGGCGATGCTCGACTTCCATCATATGGGCGTGCCGACCGTGGATTACGGTAACAACATTCGTCAGGTGGCGCTGGATGAAGGGGTGAAAAACGCCTTTGATTTCCCAGGCTTCGTGCCCGCCTATATTCGCCCACTGTTCTGTGAAGGCAAAGGTCCCTTCCGCTGGGTGGCGCTGTCAGGCGATCCGGAAGACATCTACAAAACTGACGCCAAGCTGAAAGAACTGTTCCCGGAACACAAGAACCTGCATCGCTGGCTCGACATGGCGCAGGAACGTATTGCCTTCCAGGGGCTACCAGCGCGCATCTGCTGGTTGGGTCTGGGCGAGCGCCATAAAGCCGCGCTGGCATTCAACGAAATGGTGCGCAACGGTGAGCTGAAAGCGCCTATCGTCATCGGCCGTGACCACCTCGACTGTGGTTCCGTGGCGTCACCCAACCGTGAAACCGAAGCGATGAAAGACGGTTCGGATGCGGTGTCTGACTGGCCGCTGCTGAATGCCCTGCTGAACACCGCAGGCGGCGCGACCTGGGTGAGCCTGCATCACGGCGGCGGCGTTGGCATGGGCTTCTCGCAGCACTCCGGCGTGGTGATTGTCTGCGACGGCACCGCCGAAGCGGATGCGCGTCTCGGCCGCGTGCTGTGGAACGATCCGGCGACGGGCGTGATGCGTCACGCGGACGCGGGCTATGAACTGGCGCAGAGCTGCGCGAAAGAGCATGGCTTGAATCTGCCGATGCAGAAGTAATTTGTCGTGATAACTGAAGTCGCCCTTCACCGGGCGGCTTTTTTCTCTCCTCTTAGTTCAGCCGCCAAACTTTCTCTCTACTCTCTACTCTCT
>NZ_JZRH01000061.1:0-134808 GCF_000963985.1 Pantoea sp. BL1
ACTGACTGGCATTAGGGCCAACGCCCGGCTTTTTTATTTCCTGTAACGCATTTCTTTCCCTCGCTTTAACGTTTCCTGCGGTCAGTGCTTCGCTTTTCATCCCATAACCCGCATGATGACGGCTTCTTGTTAAGCAAGCGGTCATCGTCATGGATCGATTCGAAGAACTTCAGGTGTTTGTCGCAGTGATTCAGCAAGGCAGCCTGGCGGGCGCCGCACGTCTGTTACAACGATCCCCACCGGTGATTACCCGCACATTAAGCGCACTTGAATCCCGTCTCGGCACCACCCTGATAGAGCGCACGACACGACAGCTGGCACCCACAGAAGCGGGCTGGCGTCTGTTCGAACAGGCGCGACAGTTATTAAGTGATTACCACAGCGCACTGGACAGCGCGCATCACAGCGGCTTACAAGGACTCCTGCGCATTACCGCCCCCGTGCCATTCGGCCGCCTTCACATCATGCCGCTGGTGAATGCCTTCTTACAGCAACATCCCGAGATGCAGATTGAAGTGGTGTTGAGCGACAGCTATCAGGATTTAATTGAAAATGGCCTGGATATCGCCCTGCGCATCGGCGAACTGCAGGACTCCTCGATGGTGGCACGTAAGGTGGGCAGCGTACGTTCTACCCTGGTGGCCAGTCCCGATTATTTACAACGCGCCGGGGCCCCCTCACATCCCAGTGAACTCACTCAGCATGCAGTGATCACCAGCCTGCGGCACACGCGAGAATGGCGCTTTGCCCAGGACTTGCGCGTGCGGATCCTGCCGCGATTGCGCGTCAACGACATTGAAAGCCAGCTGGAAACGCTGCGCGGCGGCCAGGGGATTGGCCGTTTGCTGTCATATCAGGTGCTGGGAGATCTACGCGAGGGCAGACTGATCCACTTATTACCCGAGTGGGAACCTGCACCGCTACCGGTGCAACTGGTGACTCAGCGGGTGAAAAATATGACGCCGAAAGTACGACAGTTCTGGGAATTTGCGCTTGAACAGCTGCCTTCGCTACCCTGCTTCGTTGCAGATAAGCTAAAGGCAGCGCCGGATTCCTGATCACTGTCACTGGTATTTTTATTTAGCAGTTTTATGCTGTTTCGATCACAACCACACTTCCAGGAGAAGCCATGATGAAACTCTATTGCAAGCCCGGTGCCTGTTCGCTGTCACCGCATATTGTTGCGCGTGAATGCGGGTTGGACTTTACCCAGGTCAATGTTGACCTGCAGAAAAAGGTCACCGAGCAGGGAGACGATTACTGGCAGATTAACCCCAAAGGACAGGTTCCTGCGCTGCAATTTGATGACGGCAGTTTGTTAACCGAAGGCGTTGCTATTGTGCAGTATCTGGCGGATCTGAAGCCAGACCGCAATCTGCTGGCACCCACCGGCAGCCTGACGCGCTACCACACCATTGAATGGCTGAGCTTTGTCAGCAGTGAACTGCATAAAACCTTCTCACCGCTGTTCCGTCCGGATACCCCGGAAGAGTACAAAGCCATTGTGCGGGCGCAGTTAGAGAAGAAATATCAGGTTGTGAATGAAGCGCTGCAAGACAAGCAGTGGTTGATGGGTCTGCGTTATACCGTGGCCGATGTCTATCTGTTTGTGGTTACACGTTGGGCAAAAGCCATCAAGCTGGATCTGAGCGGGTTAGCCGCGCTGGAAGCCTGGTTCAACCGTGTGGCAGAACGTCCAGCGGTGCAAGCGGCGTTGAAAGCGGAAGGTTTGGTTTAACAATAGACAGGCGCACCCTGTGCGCCTGTTATTCATGCTGTCAGCAGGCAACCGGGTGGTCGCCCGCTTGATCTGCGCGGTGTATGCTTTACAGCTTCTCGGCGGCAAAGTGCTGAGTCGGTTGCGCAATCGCGTCCTGTGCCGCGACCAGTTGCAACTCGTACTCGCCCATCTCATGGGTTTTCAGCATCACTTCATAAACCGCTGCGGTAACGTGCTCCAGCGCATCCTGCAACGATTTGCCGTGCAATAGATCGACCAGCAGTATACCACTGGTTAAATCGCCCACGCCCACCGGCTGACGGACGCCAAAGTCCACCAGCGGACGGCTGATGTGCCAGCACTCATCAGCGGTGACCAGCAGCATTTCAAACCGATCGCTGCGACGACCAGCACGCGCCAGATGCTTCACCAGCACCACTTTCGGCCCTTGCGCCACTAACGCGCGTGCCGCCACTACCGCCTGCTCAACATTTGCCACTTCATGGCCACTGAGCATTTCCAGCTCCAGCAGATTCGGTGCGATGATATCGCTGGCCGGCATCGCCATCTTGCAATGGAATTCCGCGACGCCAGGCGCCACGATGCAGCCCTTCTCGGGATGGCCCATCACCGGATCGCAGAAGAACCAGGCGTTCGGGTTGGCGGCTTTCACCTGACGCACGATCTCCAGAATCTGCTCGCCCTGCTCCGCAGACCCTAAATAACCGCTCAGCACCGCATCACAGGTCTTCAGACGGTCAATCGCCGCAATGCCTTTGACGATGTCGGTGAGATGCGTGGCAGGCATTACAGTGCCGGTCCAGTGACCATATTGCGTGTGATTGGAGAACTGTACGGTGTTCAACGGCCAAACGTTTGCGCCCATACGACGCATCGGGAATTCGGCGGCGCTGTTACCGGCGTGGCCGTAAACCACATGTGATTGGATTGCGAGGATATTTTTCATTATTGCCCTGTACTGCCTTGCCATAAAAAAGGGCCGGAAACCGGCCCTCGAACCTTACTGCCAGTTAATCAGGCAGTAGTGTTTTTTACCGCGACGCAACAGCGTGAAGCGACCAAACAGTTTGTCGCTGTCGCTGAAACGATACTCGGCGTCAGATTGTTTTTCACCGTTGAGAGACACGGCGTTGGAACCGATCATGGTGCGAGCCTGACCGCGCGAAGGCACCAGCTCAGCCGCCACCAACGCCTGTTGCAGGTCATCTTCTGCATTCAGATTGATCACCGGCATACCGTCCTGCGCCAGCTGTTCGAAGTCCGCTTCAGTCATCTCGGTCAGGCTGCCGGAGAACAGGCTGTCGGTAATACGCTTAGCAGCTGTCAGACCGGCTTCACCGTGCACCAGACGCGTCACCTGCTCTGCCAGCACATACTGCGCGCGTGGCGCTTTACCGCTGTTCTTGTCTTCCTCTTCCAGCGCATTGATCTCTTCAATGCTCATAAAGGTGAAGAACTTCAGGAAGCGATAGACGTCAGCATCTGCGGTATTAATCCAGAACTGGTAGAACTTGTATGGGCTGGTTTTCTTCGCATCGAGCCACACTGCGCCACCTTCGGTTTTACCGAATTTGGTGCCATCAGATTTGGTGATCAGCGGAACGGTCAAGCCCCATGCCTGCTGCTGATGCAGACGGCGCGTCAGATCGATACCTGACGTGATGTTGCCCCACTGGTCGGAACCGCCAATCTGCAGCACCACATCGTGACGCTTGTTCAGTTCCGCAAAGTCGTAACCCTGCAGCAGGTTGTAGGAGAACTCGGTGTAAGAAATGCCCTGATCTTCACGGTTCAGACGCTGTTTCACCGCTTCGCGGTTGATCATCTGGTTCACCGAGAAGTGCTTACCGATGTCACGCAGGAAGGTCAGCACGTTCATGCCGCCAAACCAGTCGTAGTTGTTCGCTGCGATAGCACTATTATCGCCGCAGTCGAAGCTGAGGAAAGGCGCAACCTGGTTGCGGATCTTCTCAACCCATTCGCCCACGGTATCAGCGGTGTTGAGTTTACGTTCTGCTGCTTTAAAGCTGGGATCGCCAATCAGACCGGTGGCACCACCCACCAGCGCGACCGGCTTGTGTCCGGCGTCCTGAAAACGTTTCAGGCAGAGCAGCGGCACCAGATGGCCCAAATGCAAGCTATCAGCGGTCGGATCGAAGCCGCAATAGAGTGCAATTGGCCCTTGCGCCAGTCGCTCTGCTAACGCTTCCTCGTCCGTTACCTGGGCGACTAAGCCCCTTTCTTGCAATTGTTGTATCAGGTTACTGCTGGTCATCACTGACTCCAAATTGATCAGACTGCACCTAGGCTGGTACACAGCTTTCCGCTGAGATGCGGATACGAAAAAAATGAGGGCTATAGCATAAAGCGCTGACGCCAACTGCGCCAGCGTTGAAAGGGGGTAAAACGCAGTTTTACGGCGCTAAACGGTCAATCGTCCAGCCGTTGCCTTCACGTTGGTAGAGGAAGCGATCGTGCAGGCGATGTTCGCCGCCCTGCCAGAACTCCACGGTGTGGAATTTAACGCGATATCCGCCCCAGAAACTGGGTAAAGGCACTTCACCCTGCTGGAATTTCTGCTTCAGCTCGAGGAATTTGCCTTCCAGCACGCCGCGCGCCGAAATTCGGCTCGACTGCTTTGACACCCAGGCGCCGATCTGGCTATCACGTGGGCGGCTGCTAAAGTATTTCAGCACTTCCAGTGGCGACAGTTTTTCCACTTCCCCTAACACCATCACCTGGCGCTCAAGAAAGTGCCATGGGAAGTGCAGCGAGATGCGCGGATTGTCCGCCAACTGCAGCGCTTTGCGGCTGCCCAGATTGGTGTAAAACACCATGCCTTGTTCATCGTAATGTTTCAGCAACACAATACGCTGATAAGGCTGGCCGCTGCTGTCAACGGTGGCGACGGTCATTGCTGTTGGATCGGGCAGTTGGGCATCGCACGCCTGCTTGAGCCAATGTTCAAACAACGCCAGCGGATTGTCTGGCAGATCGTTACGTCTAAGCCCGCCGCGCGTGTACTCACGACGTAAATGGGCAATGTTTTGCAAGCTGTCACTGTCGCTCATGCTGATTCTCTTCGTTACTGGGCGGACGCATCCGCATTTTGCAATTCACAGTCATTAATCACGATTTTGTCATTACGCTCAACAAAAGCGCCATTGCCTTTAGACCAGAAGACATAAGTGCCGTCGCTGTAACGCGCGCCCGAGGCCGATACGGTTTGGGTTAAGGTGAGCGGTTTACCATCCAGAATAAAGCTAACCTGCTGCTTCGGATTGTCGAGTGTCACCGTTAACGGTAACGTGCCGCACTGATAGCGCAATGTCTGTGGTGTCGGCTGCTCTTTGTGCATCATGCCGCAGCCACTCATCGTGACGACACAGCTCAACAGGATAACGATTTTTTTCATCTTTCACTCCTTAACGTGTCAATCGGGCATTCGCCGGATAAATGGCACCCAATACACTCATTTCCCGTGCACCGGTGACGGCAGGCAAATTGCCTGGCAAACCGGACAAGGTGCGAAACGCCAGCCAGGCGAAGGCCAACGCTTCCATATCATCACCACTGATCCCGGCGTCATCCGTCGTCCCCACTTCTGTTCCCGGCAAATGCGCCGCCAGCCGTGCCATCAGCAATGGGTTGCGACTGCCGCCACCACACACCAGCAGGCGATCGCAGCCATCATTGAGCTGAACTTGCTGGGCAATGGTCAGGGCGGTGAGTTCACTGAGTGTGGCCTGCACATCCTGCGGTGCCAGCGCCGGGAAACGCTGCAATTGACGTTCAACCCAGCCGAGATTGAAATATTCACGACCGGTACTTTTCGGTGGCGGCAGCGCGAACCAGGGATCGTTAAGCATTTCATCCAGCAATGCAGGCACGATCTGACCACTGCGCGCCCAGTTGGCATCTTTATCATAGGGCAAGCCCTGATGGCGCCAAATCCAGGCATCAATCAGCATATTGCCAGGCCCGGTATCAAACCCACGCACCGGCTGGCCGGGAATCAACAATGACAGATTGGCAATACCGCCAATGTTGAGCACCATACGCCGTTCAACGCTGTCCATCAGCAGCGCCTGATGGAACGCGGGAACCAGTGGCGCGCCTTGTCCGCCTAAGGCCATGTCGCGACGACGAAAATCGGCCACCACGGTAATCCCCGTGGCTGCGGCGATTTGATTGCTGTCCCCAATCTGTAGCGTATTCGGGGCGTCGCTTTGCGGCTCATGCCACACGGTCTGCCCATGGCAACCGATGGCCATGATGTCATTGGCTTCCAGCGATTGCTGCTGCATCAGCGTTAACACCGCTTCTGCAAACAGTTTACCTAGCCGGGTATCCAACTGACCCAGTTGCGACAGGGTCAGCGATTGACCCTGACAGATCGCCAGCACCTGTTGACGAATTTCCTGCGGCATGGGGTGGCAATAGCTGGCCTGCTGCGCCACCATATGCTCATCAATGACCGCCAGTACGACATCTACCCCGTCGAGGCTGGTGCCGGACATCACACCAATATAGCGTCCTGATTTCATAGCGGTTCCTTACCCACGCGCGAGTCTGCAATATGATTCTGTTTAGCCTGGCAAATATCAGCGGCTAATTCTATGATAAAATTCCGCTTTTCAACCGCTCAGCACACGGCATTTCAGCGATAAAATATTTTCAGCACGAAATTGAATTTTTGTTGAGGGGCAATGGTCTATCCTTCGCCTCAGCCGCGTATTATTTGGACATAGAGTCAATTGCCAGCTTTCTGTCTTATACTCTTGCTGTAGAGGACGAGAACATGGCGTTTTTTTGCATTAAGGAGCTTTCTGATGATTAAGCGTTTTGTAGCCGTGGCACTGACCGGCCTGACGCTGGCAGGTTGTGTCAGCAATGACACCCTTTCCGGTGATGTGTATAGCGCCAATGAAGCCAAACAAGTACAAAGTGTCTCATACGGTACTCTGGTGTCGGTTCGCCCGGTTAAAATCCAGGGTGGCGATGAAAATAACGTGATTGGCGCGATTGGTGGTGCGGTACTGGGTGGTTTCCTCGGTAACACCATTGGTGGCGGTACCGGTCGTAGTCTGGCTACGGCAGGTGGTGCAGTACTCGGCGGCGTAGCAGGCCAGGGCGTGCAGGGTGCGGTCAACAAGTCTGACGGTGTTGAGTTGGAAATCCGTAAAGACGATGGCAACACCATCATGGTGGTGCAGAAGCAGGCCGCAACCCGTTACTCAGTGGGTCAACGCGTCGTCATGGCGTCGAATGGCAGCCAGGTGACCGTTTCACCACGCTAAGCGAACAGATAAAAAAAACCGACGCCAGCGCGTCGGTTTTTTTATTTCTCGCGGTTCTGGAACTCGAGAATGTTTTTTTCCAGTCGAGCAATCAGCGTAACCATTTGATTAATCTCTTCGAGGCTGATGCCTGAAAGGATGTCATCGCGGGTAGCATCAATCACATTTTCAACCTGCTCGATAATCGGCTCGGCCTGCTTCGTCAGCTTAATGCGTTTGGCACGACGGTCGTTAGCGCAGGTGGCACGCGTAATTAATCCCTTCTCTTCCAACTGATCCAGCGTACGCACTAATGAAGGTTGTTCAATACCAATGGCTTTTGCCAGCTGGATTTGCGACTGCTCTGGCGGAAGTTGATGAATATTGTGTAACGTCACCCAATGCGTTTGTGTCAACTCAAGCGGCTTCAAACGCTGGTCAATCAAGGCACGCCAGATGCGTACCAGCCGAGACAGGTCTGTACCGAGGGGCGTATCCATTTCATCTCCTTATAATTAGCTTGCTAGCTATCAAGCCAGATTTTACACTATTCTGCGAGTTTACAGGACAAATTACAAATCCCAGGCCAGACGGCACGCTCTCTTCTACGCTAGTTTGAGAGAGAACCTGGGACAATGAAGGATGAAGACACGTGTCCATTACCGCACTTTCCGCCACTGCTCCGCTAACCGACCTGGTATTCGGTGCCTCGCTGTTCTTTCCGCCGCTGTTTAAAGCTGTGCTGCTGGGATTCTTTTTCTGGTTACTGATTCACCCCTTGCTGCGCGGCTGGATGTATTCCGGCGACATCTGGCATCCCACCTTGATGGATCTTTCCCTGTTTGTTTTGTGCGTCACGGGCGCACTGTGGATACTGAGCCTCGGATAAATCACCATGAAATTCAACCCTTTTAAATATTTTTCAACGTTGGTGGTGTTTGCCCTGGCCCTGATTGCCGGCTGGTGGATGTGGAACTACTACATGCAATCACCGTGGACGCGTGATGGGAAAGTACGCGCGGAGCTGGTGGATATCACTCCTGAAGTCTCAGGACGCATCATTGATCTGAAGGTACAAGACAACCAGTTTGTACATAAAGGTGACACCTTACTGAAGATTGATCCGGTTCCCTGGCAAATCGCCCTCGATAATGCGGATGCCCAGTTGGCGAAGGCCCAATCCGATTTGGCTAAAGCTCAACATGAGGCCAATCGCCGTGCCAGCCTGCCACGTAATGTGATCTCAGCAGAAGATATGGACGCGGCGCGACTGACGGCGAACGCCGCCGCAGCCACCGCTAAAGCTGCGCAGGCGAGTCTGGATCAGGCGCGCTGGAATCTGCAACAAACCACCCTGACCGCGCCCACCGACGGTTGGATCAGCAACCTGACGCTGCGTCCCGGTAACTACGCCACCGCCGGAACGCCGCTGTTCGCACTGGTGGATAGTCACTCCTACTATGTGATGGGCTACTTCGAAGAGACCAAACTGCGTCACATTCAGCCCGGCGCAGACGCGCAAATCGTGCTTTACAGCAACGGTGCTCGCTTGCAGGGCAAAGTCGAGAGCATCGGGCGCGCCATCTACGATCAGAGCGTTGCGACGGACAGCGGATTAGTACCGGACATTAAACCCAATGTGCCGTGGGTGCGTCTGGCCCAGCGCGTGCCGGTGCGCATTCGATTAGCGGCTATACCGGATGATGTTCCGCTGGTGGCGGGTACCACCTGCACGATTTCCATCGCGCATTGAGGCCGCCATGAATTTGCAATGGCTGGCCTGGCAAAATCTGCCGTGGATTAAAGCAACCGGCGGCCAATGGCGTTATGCCTTGCGTAATGCGATTGCGATGTGCCTGGCACTGACGATCGCGTACGCGCTGCAACTGGATGAACCTTATTGGGCGATGACGTCCGCTGCCGTGGTGAGTTTCCCGACCGTGGGCGGGGCGATCAGTAAAAGCCTGGGCCGAATTGTGGGCAGCCTGCTCGGTGCCACTGCCGCACTGCTGATTGCCGGGCATACGCTCAACGAGCCCTGGTTGTTTGCCTTTTTCATGGCCGGCTGGCTGGCGTTTTGTACCTGGATCGCCAACCACTATCAAAACAACGTTGCGTACGCCTTCTCACTGGCCGGGTACACGGCTGCAATTATCGCCTTCAGCAGCGTGAACATTACCGATGTCACCCAGTTGTGGGATATCACTCAGGCGCGCGTTTGCGAGGTGATTTCAGGGATTCTTTGTGCCGGGCTGATGATGATGGTGTTGCCCAGTACATCAGATGGCAATACCTTGATGACTTCACTGCGGCAAATGCACGCCCGTCTGCTCGATCATGCGGTGTTACTGTTGCAGCAAAGCAGTACTGACAACGTACGCACCGCACATGAGAATGTTATCAGCCAGATTCTTACCATGAACCTATTGCGTATTCAGGCATTCTGGAGCCACTACCGCTATCGCCGTCAGAACAACGTGCTTAATTACGTTTTGCACCAGCAGTTACGGTTGACCAGTGTCCTCTCCAGTCTGCGCCGCATGCTGCTTAACTGGCCGGACGCGCCCCCGGAACTCTACACCGCCATTCAGCAGTTGTTACATGAACTGGCATTACCGCAGTGTGATAAATATCGCCTGGCGCGGATATTGCGCAGCGTGACACCAGAAGCCACCGGCGATTATCGTCAGCGCGCCTTTGTTCAGCGTCTGCGCTACTTCTGTTGGGTTTACCTCAACGTCAATCGCTGGATACGTTTGATTGAACGCGCTGATGCCGATACACGCTTTCAACCCCCGAAAGTGCCCTCACTGGCACGTGAAAGTGACAGCGCCGAGGCCGGCTGGAGTGCGTTGCGCACTTTCAGCGTCATCATGCTGGGCTGCGCATTCTGGATTGGCACGCAATGGGATGCAGGCGCGGCAGCATTAACGCTGACGGCCATTGCCTGCGTGCTTTACTCTTCCGCACCCTCTCCCAGCGGCAGCGTATCACTGCTGCTGAAAACCCTGTTGTGGCTGTCGCTGTTCAGTTTTTTATTACAATACGGGTTGATGGTGCAGATCAGCGCTCTGTGGCAATTTCTGCTGGTGCTGTTTCCGCTGCTGATGACCTTGCAACTGTTTAAGCTACAGCAGAAAAAACGCGCGGGAATGTGGGGGCAATTTATTGTTTTTATGGGTTCCTTTATTGCCGTCACCAATCCGCCAGACTGGGATTATCAAAGCTTCCTCAATGATAACCTGGCAAAAGTGTGTGGCGTACTGCTGGCATGGATGGCTTTTCAGATACTGCGTCCCAGCTCCGATGCACGCCGCAGCCGTCGGCATATTCGCGCGTTACGTGATGCGTTTCTGGACCAGCTGCGACGACATCCTCGCAGGAGCGAAAGCCACTTTGAATCGCAGATTTATCATCACATCAGTCAGTTGAGCAATAGTCGTGATGAACAGGCGCGTGTCTGGCTGCTGCGCTGGGGCGTGGTATTGCTCAACTGTTCTCACATCGTTTGGCAATTACGCGAATGGCGACCCGCTTCAGGCACTCTGGCGCAAATGCGCGATAGTAGCTTGCAGGATTTACAACGGATTATGAGCCTGCGCGGCGTGCGCCACACCTCGTTGCAGGCCACGCTCGATGAGCTGGAGGGTATGATTGCGCAACTTGAGCAGCAGCCTGATAGCGAGGCCAATACACTGGCGGGCATTTTATGGCGTCTGCGCTGCTCATTGGCGCAACTGAGTCAGGCGGTGCCGGATTGATTACTGGCAATACTGCGTGGTCTGACGGTTAAAATCATCCTGCAGCTGCTGCAAGGTTTTGTGCCCTTCAAAACGGGTTTTATCTTGCTCGGTCATCGGCTCAATCACCAGGTATCGCTCTTCATACGAATAGATAAAGCGACGATCGAGAAACGTACCGGTGAAGCTTTTGCCGCGGATTGAGCCACACACGGTGGTTAACGAACGATGAAAAAATTCGGTGTGCAGGAAATTGGTTTCAGTGGCACTGCGCAACACATTCTGACAACCCTGCGCCTGTAAACGCTCAAGCGTGTGCGGGGTCAGCCATTCCCGACCGCGGGCGATATCTTCGCAACTTGCACGCAGTGGGTTGGTGTCAATGGTGCGCTGTAACTGGCGGCTGGTATCTAATCTCAACTGCGTTTCGTTGGGTTGATCACATCCCGCGAGTAATACACATAACAGCAAAATCCCACGCGTTTTCATTCCTGCCCCTGAGAGGTTCTATTCCTGAATCAACATCCTAGGACGGATATCGCGCGGAGTGAAGCGGGAAAGTGGGTCAGAATTTTTCCGGCATTGAAAAGAGGCAGACGGCAGATGGCCTGCCGTCCAGAACGTTAAATCACACCGCAGGCAAATCGGGCACCGCCTCCGCCTAACGGTTGTGGATGGTCAGCATGATTATCGCCACCCACATGGACCATCAATGCCTTACCTTTGACTTCGCTCAGCGATTTAATTCGTGGCGCAACCACGGGATAATCGGCCTTGCCATCATCAGTGACATACAGGGCAGGCAGATCGCCCAAATGGCCATCGGCGTAAGGTCCAAGATGTTTACCGGTATTTTGTGGATCCAGATGCCCACCCGCTGCGCCGGCCGCAACGGTTTTGCCATCCGATTGCCCTGGCTCACAGCTGCCTTTGGCATGCACATGGAAACCGTGGATACCCGGTTTAAGGCCCGTCAGCGCGGGAGCAAACTGCAAACCATACGGCGTTTCACTGATAGTGACTTTACCAATGGCTGGCCCGATACCCTGTGCGGTGACCTCATGCAAGGTCACCTCTTCAGAGGCGGCCTGTGCCCCAGCAGCACAAACCAACGCCAGCGTGGCGATGAGGATTTTCTTCATAACGTCTCCTTACGGTTGAAATGCTTTGTAAGCCTGGACCGGAATGGACCAGGCTGCCGTAATTTGACGTAGTTTTACGCTTCAGGGCACATCAAAACCGATCGCCGCTTTGCGAATGCGGAACCACTGCTGACGGTCAAGCGTGAGTTGGCAAGCACCTGCCGCTTCGCTGACGCGCGTGGTTTTACCGGATCCGATGATGGGCAATGGCCGGCTTGGCAATTTCATCACCCACGCGTACACCACCTGTTCAATGCTACTCGCGCCGATTTCCTGTTTTACCCGCTCAAGCTCATCACGCAGCGGCTGATATTGCGCATCGTTAAACAGGCGCCCGCCCCCTAAACATGACCAGGCCATTGGGCGGATACGCACCTGCTGGCATTGATCGAGCGTGCCATCGAGCAACGTTGATTGCTCCAATGGCGAGATTTCCAGTTGGTTAGTGACCAGGCTGAACGGCAAACGTGATTGCAACAGCGTAAACTGGGAGGCAGTAAAGTTCGATACCCCAAAATGACGCACTTTGCCGCTCTGATGCAGTGCCATAAAGGCTTCGGCAATTTCATCTGCATCCATTAACGGGTCCGGACGATGGATCAGCAGCAGATCGAGATAATCGGTGTTGAAGTAACGCAGCGAATTTTCTGCGCTGTGCAAGATGTGGCTGGCCTCGGTGATGTAATGGCCGATTTTATGTTCAGGCTTAGCACGCGTCGCAATGCCGCACTTGGTGACAATCTGCAGTTTTTCACGTAGCCCGGGCGCCTGGCGCAGCGCATCACCAAAGGCGGCTTCACAACCATAGTTACCATAGATATCCGCGTGATCGACCGTGGTGATGCCCAACGACAGATGATGCTCGATAAAAGCGACCAACCGCTGCGGCGTCATGCCCCACTCCAGCAGACGCCAGTATCCGACGATCAACGGTGAGAATTGAGGTCCCTGCGGGGCGATAGTTTGCGGTTGTAACATCGGTTAACTCCCTTGAACACGAAAGCGAATCTGGGAGTATAACGGAAAGGCAAATCATCGTTTTCTTAAAACAGGGAGGGTTGTTCCGGATCATGATTTTCATCGACTTTTTGTTGTCGGTGCAGGCGCAACCAACGCTGGCGACAAAGCCGTAGCACATCGCGTTTTTGCGCATCGGTAAACTTCATCCAGTTAAAACGCTCCTCTCGGCTTCGCAGGCAGCCACGACAGTAGCCCCGTGCGTCACTCTGGCAAATGCCGCGACACGGGCTGGGAACAGGGAAGAACTCTAATTGCTCGGCCACATCCACTCCGGTTTAACAACAAGCTTCATATTGATAACAGCATAGTGACATTGTGCAAAGCGTATACGCAGTTCGCCCACATTTCATCCAGCCATTGCCACGGAAACGGATATTTACCATTGAAGCCAGCGCAGAAACCTTTGGTTGGGTACTGTTTAATAAGCGTTAAGGTTTTCCTCATGTTGTATTCATACGATTGTCACATTCCATCCAGCCATTGAGTTTTCATGAAATTCCCGAACAAGTTACAGTGCCACACCAGCAGTTTTAATCTGATTGCCGCCCTGTTTTTTACCTTCGTGCTCAACGCCCTGTTTCTGCTACGCGCATGGGAAATTATCCCTTACGATCGCCTGCACGATTATCTGTTTGCGGCCAGCATTCCGGTGGTTTTGGCCTCAGCTTTCTATCTGATTTTCTCACTGCTGGCATGGCCCTATGCGCGCAAGCCGCTGCTGATTCTATTGGTGCTGGTCAGCGCCGCCGCTAACTACTTTATGCACAGTTTCGGCACGGTGATCGACACCAACATGATTGAAAACGTGTTTGAATCGGATGCTCAGGAGGCCGGTGCGCTGATCAGCAGCAGCTACGTGGTGTGGATGATTTTGATGGGGTTGGTGCCCGTCGCCGCCATCTGCATGGTGCGGATTAAAACCGGACAACGCTGGTGGTGGAGCCTGCTGCAACGTTTGGCCGGGGCGTTGGGCGCCATTCTGCTGATTCTGCTGATGGCGGTGCTGTTCTACAAAGATTACGCCTCGCTCATTCGTAACAATAAAGGGCTGGTGAAGATGATCACCCCAGCCAATATCGTCAGCGGTACCGGTCATTACGTCGATCAGCGTTATCTGCAAGGCAGCCAGGCGCTGGTCAAAATTGGCCAGGATGCCAAAAAAGGCCCGCTGATCGCGGCTGAACCGAAGAAAACGCTGGTGGTATTGGTGGTAGGCGAAACCGGACGTGCTGAGAACTTTTCTCTTGGCGGCTATGCACGTGAAACCAACCCTGAGCTGAAAAAGCAGCAGGTTATCTACTATCCCGATGCCAGTTCGTGTGGCACGGAAACGGCCATCTCCGTACCCTGCATGTTCTCTAACATGCCGCGTGAACATTATGATGCCAATCTGGCCCATCACCAGGAAGGCGTACTCGATATTCTGGCACATGCCGGGGTGAGCGTGCTGTGGCGTGAAAACGATGGCGGTTGTAAAGGTGCCTGCGATCGCGTGCCGCACACGGATATGACGCAGTGGAATTTGTCGCAATATTGTCACGATGGTTTCTGTCTGGATGATGTTCTGCTGCATCGTTTTGATCACTACGTGGACAGCCTGCACAATGACGGGATTATCGTTTTGCATCAAATGGGCAGCCATGGCCCGGCCTATTATCAGCGCTATCCGGCAGAATTTCGTCGCTTCACGCCTACCTGCGATAGCAACCAGATTCAGGATTGCGATCATCAGGCGCTGGTAAACACCTATGACAACTCTTTGCTGTATACCGACGATATGGTGAGCCGCACCATTGATAAACTCAAAGCATTAAGCGATCGCTTTAACGTCGCATTGGTGTATCTCTCGGATCACGGTGAATCATTGGGTGAACATGGTATGTATCTTCACGGTGCGCCCTATCTGTTTGCCCCTTCACAGCAGACGCACATCCCACTGCTGATGTGGATGTCACCCGGCTATGCGTCGGCGTTCCACATTAATGAGTCCTGTTTACGCCAGCAGGCTGCGAGTGAAAAAGTGTCGCAAGACAATCTTTTCCATACGGTTTTGGGCATGTTCAACATCCAGACACAAGAGTACCAACCGCAACTGGACATGATCAGATCGTGCCAAAATGCCGGATAAGGTTTGCATTAGACCGACTGGTCTAATACTGTGTGACCCATGAACAAGACTGTGCAACGCAACGAAACCCGTGAACATCTGCTCGCTACTGGCGAGCAGGTTTGTCTGCAACGCGGTTTTACCGGAATGGGGCTCAGCGAAATGCTGGCGCTGGCGGAAGTGCCAAAAGGCTCGTTTTATCACTACTTCCGCTCCAAAGAAGCTTTTGGCGTCGCGTTGCTGGAGCGCTATTTCGTTCACTATCTGCAACAGATTGAACAGCAGTTAAGTCAGCCGGGGTTATCGGCACGGGAACGTTTGCTGGCGCACTTCCGCTATGGCGCAACGCTGTTTATCGAGCAGGGTCATATAGTAGGCTGCCTCGGCGTCAAGTTATCAGCGGAAGTGTGTGATTTGTCAGAGCCGATGCGCGATGCGTTACAACACGGTGCCAGCGCGACTATCGCAATTTACGCCCGCTGTCTGAGTGAGGTCGCTGCTGAACAGGCGCTACCTTACGGACAAACGCCCGAGCAACTGGCCCAGCGCTGTTATTTATTATGGCTGGGTGCCAGTTTACAAAGCAAAATTTCACGAGAGCCAGGGCCGATAAGCCTGGCACTTGAAACCATTGAACAGTGGCTGAATGGCCACTGATTTTTAAAAACCGCAGTTTCTAGACGACCGGTCTACTTACAGGAGTCATCATGGCGAGTAAACAGCTGTTCTCCCCACTTAAAGTGGGCGCGATTACCGTACCTAACCGTGTCTTCATGGCACCGCTGACGCGTCTGCGCAGCATCGAGCCCGGCGACATTCCTACTCCGCTGATGGCGGAATATTATCAGCAGCGCGCCAGCGCCGGTCTGATCATTACTGAAGCAACGCAGATCTCTTTCCAGGCGAAAGGTTATGCTGGCGCACCGGGTTTGCATACTCAGCAGCAAATCGCCGCGTGGAAAGTGATCAACGAAAGCATTCACGCCGCGAAGGGGCACAGCGCGGTGCAACTGTGGCACACCGGCCGCATTTCGCACAACAGCGTTCAGCCTGAAGGCAAAGCGCCCGTAGCGCCTTCAGCTATTGCTGCCGGAACTCGTACTTCACTGCGCGCTGAAGATGGCACCGTTTACCGTGAAGACACCTCACTGCCACGTGAACTGAGCGTGGCAGAAATTCAGCAGATCGTTAAAGATTTCGGCCAGGCGGCAGCGAACGCGCGTGAAGCCGATTTCGACCTGCTGGAACTGCATTCTGCCCACGGCTACCTGATGCACCAGTTCCTGGCGCCGGGTTCTAACCAGCGTACCGATGAATACGGCGGCTCGATCGAGAAGCGTGGTCGTTTTGCGCTGGAAGTGGTGGATGCGGCGATTGCGAACTGGTCTGCCGATCGTATCGGCATCCGTATTTCGCCAATTGGTGCCTTCCAGAATCTGGAAAATGGTGCAGACGAAGAAGCAGCAGCGCTGTGGTACATCTCCGAACTGGGGCAGCGTGGCCTGGCGTATCTGCACCTTTCCGAACCAGACTGGGCCGGTGGCCAGCCTTACAGCGATGCTTTCCGTGCTAAAGTTCGTGCGCTGTTCCCGGGCGTGATCATCGGTGCGGGTGCATACACCGTTGAAAAAGCCGACGACCTGATTGCGCGCGGCTTGATCGATGCTGTGGCCTTTGGTCGCGACTTTATTGCTAACCCGGATTTGGTTGAGCGTCTGCAGCAAGACGCACCGCTGAATCCACAGCGCCCGGAAAGCTTCTACGGCGGCGGCGCTGAGGGCTATACGGATTACCCAACCCTGTAAGAACCAGGCTGCCGCACCGGATGTGCGGCAGTGCTGTTTCTTCAGGGCATTAACTGGCTATACTTGCTAGTCTTTGTCATTCCCTGATGACTTTTCAAAAGAGGATGTTATGCGTTTACTTCACACCATGTTACGCGTTGGCGATCTGCAACGTTCTATCGATTTTTATACTCGTGTGCTGGGCATGCGCGTACTGCGTCAAAGCGAAAACACCGAATACAAATACACCCTGGCTTTCGTGGGTTACACCGAAGAGAGTGAAGGCGCGGTGATCGAATTGACCTACAACTGGGGCGTTGATAAGTATGACCTCGGCAATGCTTATGGCCATATTGCGCTGGGCGTCGATAACGTTGCAGAGACCTGTGAACGTATCCGCAGTGTCGGTGGCAACGTAACGCGTGAAGCCGGTCCGGTTAAAGGCGGCACCACCATCATTGCTTTTGTTGAAGATCCCGATGGTTACAAAATCGAGCTGATCGAAAACAAACACGCTGGTCACGGCCTCGGTCATTGATGCCGTTAGTCAGTCTGCTAATTTGCAGGCTGACTTCCCTCTCCTGCTGCACCCTCCCGTAATTTTTGCCATAATGCGCGCTGCCCCATTTCTTGCTATGAGATCCTGATGTCTGAATCGAACGCCTTAAACGCTCTTCATCAACGCTTCCGTGGTTTTTATCCTGTGGTTATTGACGTCGAAACTGCCGGCTTTAACGCGCAAACCGATGCACTGCTGGAAATTGCAGCGACCACGCTTAAGATGGATGAGGACGGTTGGTTACACCGTGATGAAACCCTGCACTTTCACGTTGAGCCGTTCGAAGGCGCGATCCTCAATCCTGCGGCACTGGCGTTTACGGGCATCGATCCCTCCAACCCTTTACGTGGTGCGGTAAGCGAGTACGAGGCGCTGCATGCCATTTTCAAGATGGTACGTAAAGGCACCAAAGATCATGGCTGCAATCGCGCGATTATCGTGGCGCACAATGCCACCTTCGATTTGAATTTTGTGATGGCAGCGGCCGAACGCGCCAGCCTGAAGCGAAATCCCTTCCACCCTTTTGCGACCTTTGATACTGCAGCACTGAGCGGCTTAGTATTGGGACAGACCGTGCTGGCGAAAGCCTGTAAAGCGGCAGGAATGGAGTTTGACAGCACACAGGCGCACTCGGCGCTCTACGACACTGAACAAACAGCCACGCTGTTCTGTGAGCTGGTCAATCGCTGGAAACGTTTGGGAGGTTGGCCACTGGCTTTCAGTGAAGAACAGACGGAAGACGACGCCTCTGCCTGATGGGCTTGATTGGCTGATTGGCTGATTGGCTGATTGGCTGATTGGCTGATTGGCTGATTGAACGATAGATTTTCAAAGAAAAGGCCGACATTTGTCGGCCTTCGCAATTATTCCGCTTCTTTATACTTCTCAGCGGTTTCTTTTACCAGCGGCTGCAATTCGCCACGCTGGAACATCTCAACGATGATGTCGCAACCGCCCACCAGCTCACCATCGACCCACAGCTGCGGGAAGGTTGGCCAGTTAGCGAATTTCGGCATTTCAGCGCGGATATCCGGGTTCTGCAGGATATCAACATACGCGAAGCGCTCACCACAGGCAGAAAGCGCCTGCACAGCCTGTGCAGAGAAACCGCAGCTTGGCAGTTTCGGGGAACCTTTCATGTATAACAGAATCGGGTTTTCTGCGATCTGGCGCTGAATTTTTTCAACAGTACTCATTATTGCCTTCCTTAATCCTTCACTTCGTGTTTGTTTATTGTAGCGACTTCAGCCCCACACTGAAAACGGGATTTTGCGTTACCGACCGGCTGATCGCCATGTTTGTTAAGTGCAAACAGGATAGATAACATTTTCCTATCATTAATAAGCATGAACAAATTAATAATTAGCAATAATTTCGCTGCGTTAAACAGCTGAAATCGCTCAATTTAGCGACATTATCTGCCTGGTAACAGATTAATGGAAAAAGGCCTTACCTTTTGGAAAAAAAGTGGATTAGAATTGCTTCGGCGCTGATCGTTGATCAGATTTCTCTTACTCTGCCGCAGCCTGCTTTTTGCCAGACTGCTTAACCTGTAACCGGACTATGCGTTTACTGATTACGCTTTTCATACTGGCCTTTGCCCAACTGTTCTTTAACGTGGCTTCTGCTTCCCAGCATGCCCCGATTAATGCCAGTTTGCATAACGCCGAGAAAAAAAGTGCGCGCGAAGATGAGCGCCGCAAGCGACGCCCGGTTAAAACAACGGCTAAAAAGTCTCGCCTGACTACCGTGCAGAAGCTCAAGCTGAAAAAGCAGAGTAAAACCGAAACCGCCTTAAACAAATCCAGCCGCAAAAAATCCCTGCTGAAGTCGCCATTGAAAAAGTATGGCCATCAACGTCTCGCGAAAAAGTCCCCTGATGTGGACGATGAAGTTCAGGGACTCACCGGTATCAAGATGAGCAAATCCCACCGCCTGCGCTACCAAAAGGCACGCGAAACCGCGATGACGAAGTTGATGGGACAACTGGGCAAGCCTTACCAGTGGGGGGGCACCTCACCTCATACCGGTTTCGATTGCAGTGGTTTAGTGTGGTACGCGTATAAGGATTTGGTGAAATACAAATTCCCGCGCACGGCGAATGAGATGTATCACCTGCACGATGCCGCACCTATTAAGCGTGAGATGCTGGAGAAAGGGGATTTGGTATTCTTCCGCATCAATAATCGCGGGACTGCCGATCATGTGGGCGTTTACCTCGGCAACGGTAAATTCATCCAGTCTCCACGCACCGGTAAAGACATTCAAATTAGTGCATTAGGCGAAGACTACTGGCAGAAACACTATGTGGGTGCGCGCCGTATGATGACACCAAAAACTATTCGCTGATTGTTGCGCAACAACATCCTGTGGCTCTCGCCACAAAAAAAGCCGGACGCTTAATCAGTGCCGGCTTTTTTTATTGATGCGTTTTGAATCAATGAAGAATGGCAGTGAAGCTAAACGCAATAATCATCAACAGTGCGCCAACCGTGGTCATTAGCGCCAGCTTTAAATCTGTACTCATCACTACTCCTTAGTCACACATTTATTAGGGTTAAAACAATTTTCGCACAGCGGTGGGCAAAAATCTCGTCTTATCCGCGTTGGCTTGCTAGAATCGCCGCCTTTCGTTGCGCAACTGATTTTGCGCATGCTGTATTTACAGCCTGCTGAAGTGATTTTCCCTGCCTGAAACGGCAGATTTGCCCCCTTTTTAGGGCGTAAAACCCTTCGCAGACGCAAACGTTTAACAATATACTTATCAGTAAGTTGCGATAAGCCGGGGAGTACCTTTTTCATGGCAACAATTAAAGATGTAGCGAAACGCGCCGGTGTATCTACTACCACCGTTTCGCATGTCATCAACAAAACGCGTTTTGTCGCAGAGGAAACGCGTAACGCCGTATGGGAAGCGATCAAAGAGCTGCACTATTCGCCGAGCGCCGTTGCGCGCAGTTTGAAGGTGAATCACACCAAAACGCTGGGACTGTTGGCCACCTCCAGTGAAGCGCCCTATTTTGCCGAAATTATTGAAGCCGTTGAGAACCACTGTTTCGAACGCGGCTATACCTTGATTCTGGGCAATGCGCACAACGATTTACAAAAGCAGCGCGCTTATCTTTCGATGATGGCGCAAAAGCGTGTGGATGGGCTGTTAGTCATGTGCTCCGAGTATCCTGACGATTTGCTGCAGATGCTGGAAGAGAACCGCAATATCCCGATGGTGGTCATGGACTGGGGTGCCTCTCGCGGCGACTTCACCGATACCGTGCAGGATAACGCCTTCCACGGCGGTTATCTGGCGGGTCGTTACCTGATTGAGCGCGGCCACCGTGATATTGGTGCCATTCCGGGCCAAATGGAGCGCAACACCGGCGGGGGGCGCCATGCGGGCTTCCTGCAGGCGATGAGCGAAGCCGGTGTGACCGTGCGGCCGGAATGGGTAGTTCAGGGCGACTTCGAGCCAGAATCGGGTTATCAGGCGATGCAGCAGATCCTTAATCAGAAACAGCGTCCGACCGCCGTGTTCTGTGGTGGCGATATTATGGCGATGGGCGCGATTTGTGCCGCCGATGAGATGGGGCTGCGCGTGCCGCAGGATATCTCCGTTATTGGCTATGATAACGTGCGCAACGCGCGCTATTTCACCCCGGCGCTGACCACGGTCCACCAGCCGAAGGCTCAGTTGGGCGAGAAAGCACTGGAAATGTTACTGGATCGTATCACCAGCAAACGCGAAGAGCCGCAAACCATAGAAGTGCAACCAACATTGATTGAGCGGCGCTCTGTGGCGGACGGTCCATTCCGCGACTACCGCCGTTAATGCTGATTTTCGCTGAGCCATTCGTGGTTCAGCGTTTCAGCATCGCCGAGATAGGCGAGTAACCACTCCAGCGCGGGTGACGCGCGCTGTTCTGACCAGCTGACGCAGCAGGGGCTTTCCGGAAACGACTGCGGCAGTGATAACTCCACCAGCGCGCCATTGTCGAGTAAAGGTCGCGCGAGGTGGCCTGGCACCATGCCCACGCACAATCCCGCCTGCAAACAGTCCATTCCCGTTTCCCACTCTGGCACCACCAAACGCCGCTGATTATCCAATGTCCAGGTCATGCGTCGTGGTAATGCGCGAGAGGTATCTTCCAATACCAGCGATGGCCAGGCACGCAGCGCTTCTTCATTAAGTTCAGCATGCGCGGCCAGAGGATGGTCGGGACTGACCACACAACGCCAGTTAAGGGCACCCATGTCCTGAAACGCAAAACGTCCGCCTACAGGGATCGCCTGAGTGGCGCCAATCGCCACATCGACCCGCCCGTCCGCTAAGGCATCCCATACACCGTTAAATACCTCGTAGCTGATAATCAATTCCATATCAGGGAAATGACGGTAAAAGTCCTTTACCAGTTGCCGGGTACGCTGTGGTTTTACAATGCAATCCACGGCAATACTGAGCTGTCCGCGCCAGCCATTCGCCAGTTGCTGGCACTGCCTGCGGGTTGCCAGCATTTTTTTGATAACAGATCGCCCTTCCCGCACAAAATGCTCGCCTGCAGGGGTTAAAACCACCTCACGGTGCTGACGCTCAAACAACGGAACGGCCAACCAGGTTTCCAGCTGACGCACCGTGTAGCTGACGGCAGAGGGCACGCGATGCAACTCCTGGGCCGCAGCACTAAAACTGCCATTGCGCGCGACAGCGTCCACCACTTCCAGCGCATATTCAGACCACATATTTCTGCCTTCAAAAATTTTAACAGCACTGCGCAAATATTAGCGTTTCACAAAGAATGACGCACTCTTTTACACTCCCCGGCGTTCAATCTGCCAATGAGAATCACTATGTTGTCGTCAAAAGGATTTATTCCCTACCTTGCCGTGCTCAGTATGCTCGGTTTCCTCGCTACGGATATGTATCTGCCCGCTTTTGGGGACATGCAACGCGACTTCGCCACCGCACCGGGTACCATCAGCGCCAGCCTCAGTCTGTTTCTCGGTGGATTTGCCTGCGCGCAGGTATTCTGGGGACCGCTGTCAGACCGTTTTGGACGTAAACCGATTTTACTGGCAGGTTTGACGATTTTTGCCCTGGGTTGCCTGGGAATGTTATGGGTGACGGACGTCAACATGATGCTGGCACTGCGCTTTGTGCAGGCTGTTGGTGTGTGCGCCGCTGCGGTCAGTTGGCAGGCACTGGTGGTCGATCGCTATCCCAAAGCCCAGGCTAACAAAGTGTTCGCCACCATTATGCCGCTGGTTGCCCTTTCCCCCGCGCTGGCCCCTTTACTGGGAGCGTGGCTGATGGGCCATTTCCACTGGCGCAGCATCTTTATCGCGCTGACGATCATCACCGTGCTGCTGATCATCGGAACCTTGCAACTTGCTGCGCCTAAAAAAACCAAAGCCGATCATACCCCGCAACCCGGCTGGCTGAATCTGCTCACCACGCGTGTTTACAGCGGCAACGTGCTGATTTACTCGGCGTGTTCTGCCAGTTTCTTTGCCTGGTTAACCGGTTCGCCCTTTATCCTGGCGTCAGCGGGTTTAACCCCCGCCGATATTGGTCTGAGCTATATTCCGCAGACCATTGCGTTTCTGATTGGTGGCTTTGGTTGCCGTGCGATGCTGAGCCGTTATCAAGGGTCACAACTGCTGCCATGGCTGTTGGTGCTCTACAGCCTGAGCATTTTGAGTCTGTTTGTCGTCGCGATGATGCCCGCGCCCTCTTTGATTGCACTGCTGCTGCCCTTCTGCGGCATGGCACTGGCGAATGGCGCTATCTATCCGGTTGTGGTGGCCAGTGCATTAGCGCCCTTCCCACATGCCACAGGTAAGGCGGCAGGACTTCAAAACCTGCTGCAACTGGGCTTATGCTTTATTGCCAGCCTGCTGGTCTCGGCCGGATTACAACAAGCGCTTTACAACACCACGCTGGTGATGGTAGCCACGGTAGTTCTGGCATGGGCCGGTTTCATCTGGCAACGCAGCCTAAACGCACAAAGTGATATTGCTCACACCTCCCGTCCCTGCGAAGATAATCACTGATGCAACGATTATCGTTAGCAAACTAACGATAACTCGTTGAATATTGACCCACGTGAGCATATACTCAGTGGGTCAGCATTTCTGCAACAAATCAATAACATAATTGCATTAATTTTAAGCGACTCTGTCGCTGGGATGGCGTCTGCACGATCTTCCTCTCCTGATTGATGACAGACATTTCTATTCAGATTCATACCTCTGTAAAACGTCGGATATCTGGCGCACGGATTTTCCGTGAGTTCTCTCACAGGCCTTAGGAAATTGACTATTATTTCCACAGGTTCAAATCGGAAGGGTGATGGAGAAGCTATGAGTTCATCGTGTATAGAAGAAGTGAGCCTTGAAGAAAACCACTGGTTTCGCATCGTCAACGAATTACTGGAACGCGCTGATGTTGCAGTCAATGGCACACGCCCCTGGGATATTCAGGTCAAGCATCCGGATTTTTTCAAACGTGTTTTGCAGGAAGGATCGCTAGGTCTGGGCGAAAGTTATATGGATGGCTGGTGGGAATGCGAACAATTAGATGTCTTTTTCCATCGCGTTCTGCAACACCATCTGGATAAACAACTCCCGCGTCATTTTAAAGATACCTTGCGTATTGCGGCCGCGCGTTTAACCAATTTACAGTCGAAAAAACGTGCCTGGATTGTCGGGAAAGAGCATTACGACCTCGGTAACGATCTTTTTTCACTGATGCTCGATCCCTTTATGCAGTACTCCTGCGGTTACTGGAAAGACGCAGAGACACTGGAACAGGCTCAGTCTGCCAAGCTGGATATGATCTGCCGTAAATTGCAGCTTGAACCTGGCATGACGCTGCTGGATATCGGTTGCGGCTGGGGCGGATTGGCGGAATTTGCCGCACGCAACTACGGTGTTAAAGTGCAGGGTGTGACCATTTCTGCAGAACAGCAGAAGTTGGCACAGCAACGCTGCGAAGGGTTGGACGTCACCATCTTGCTGCAGGATTACCGCGATTTGAATTTGCAGTTTGATCGCATCGTGTCTGTCGGGATGTTTGAACACGTGGGGCCGAAAAACTATGCCACTTATTTTGATGTTGCCGATCGCAATCTCAAACCAGACGGCATATTTTTACTGCATACCATTGGCGCCATCACCACCGACATGAATGTGGATCCCTGGATTGATAAATATATCTTCCCCAATGGATGTTTACCGTCCGTGCGCCAGATTGCGGATGCCAGCGAAAAACATTTTATTATGGAAGACTGGCATAATTTTGGTGCGGATTATGACACCACATTAATGGCATGGCATGAACGGTTCCTGGCGTCCTGGCCGCAGCTTGAAGAAAAATACGGCGAGCGCTTCAAACGGATGTTTAGTTATTACCTCAATGCTTGCGCCGGCGCTTTCCGCGCGCGTGACATCCAATTGTGGCAGGTGGTCTTTAGTCGCGGTAAAGAAGGGGGTTTACGCGTTGCGCGTTAATCAATGACAGCAAGAGAAAAGGCGCCGCGGCGCCTTTTTTATTGGATTACTCTGCGTCTGCGGCTTGCGCCAGCGCAATGGCCGCAGCTTCGCGCTGAGCCAGCACGCGTTCCACCGTCTCGACAATCGCCTGAGTATGGGGATCGATCTCAATATTCACCTTATGCCCCAGTTTTTTCGCGCCCAGCGTGGTGCGCTCCAGGGTTTCTGGAATCAGATGCACGCAGAATTTACTCTTGGTGACGTCACCCACGGTCAGGCTGATGCCATCGATACCGACGAAACCTTTATGCAGGATATATTTGATCTGAGAAGCATCCTGCAATTTAAACCACACTTCACGGTTATTTTCTGACTGAATGATTTTGCAGATTTCTGCAGTGGTCATAATATGGCCAGACATTAAATGTCCGCCAATTTCATCACTGAACTTCGCCGCGCGCTCAATATTCACTACATCGCCAACCGCTAATTCTCCCAGGTTGGTAATGCGCAGGGTTTCTTTGATCAGGTCGAAGCTCACGCGATCGCCCTCAATCGCCGTCACCGTCAGGCAGCAACCGTTGTGCGCCACCGATGCCCCCAACGCTAATCCCGGTAAGAGCTCTTCCGGCAGACGAACGATATGGGTACGAAACAACTCTTTTTCTTCCACGGCGATAATTTCGGCCGTGCCCTGCACAATTCCAGTAAACATACTTTCAGCCTCTGCGAAGTTTGCCCCAGTTTATCACAGCTTGGGTTGCGCGGTTTAATTTGCCGGAGTTCAAACTTTACACAATTAACTTAACAAAATGCGATCAAAGTTTGGTGGAACGCAGCGCTACCGCTACACTATGCCGCGCATTCTTTGGGGATATCCCCCTCTTCTCTTCTTAATTCAAGCAGGTGTTACGTGCAGAAGTATTTAACAGAAGCGCGTCAATTGCTGGCCCTCGCGATCCCGGTCATCCTTGCTCAGGTGGCTCAGACGGCGATGGGTTTTGTGGATACCATTATGGCCGGTGCGGTGAGCGCCACGGATATGGCCGCCGTTGCTGTCGGCACCTCTATCTGGCTTCCCGCCATTCTGTTTGGTCATGGTCTTCTGCTGGCGTTGACGCCCACCGTTGCACAATTCAACGGCTCAGGACGGCGCGAACGCATCGCGGAACAAGTGCGTCAGGGTTACTGGCTGGCGCTGGCAGTCGCCTTGCTGATTATGCTGGTGCTGTGGAATGCAGGGTATCTGATTCATGCCATGCACGATATCGATCCGCAACTGGCCGCGAAAGCCGAAGGCTACCTGCATGCATTATTGTGGGGTGCACCCGGTTACCTGTTCTTCCAGGTGGCACGTAATCAGTGCGATGGATTATCAAAAACCAAGCCAGCCATGCTGCTGGGCTTTTTGGGCTTGCTGGTTAACATTCCGCTGAACTACGTGTTCATTTATGGTCATTTCGGTATGCCCGCTCTCGGGGGCGTAGGCTGTGGTGTCGCCACCGCCTCGGTTTACTGGGTGATGTTTATTGTGATGCGTTTCTGGGTTAAACGCATGGCGAGCATGCGCGATATTCGCATGAACAGCCGCTGGTCACCACCCTCACGCGTCATCCTGTCTCGGCTGTTTTCCCTCGGGTTACCGGTTGCGCTGGCACTGTTCTTTGAGGTCACCTTGTTTGCGGTGGTGGCACTGCTGGTTTCGCCATTGGGGATCGTCAAAGTCGCGGGTCATCAGATTGCGCTTAATTTCAGTTCGCTGATGTTCGTTCTGCCACTGTCACTCGGTGTCGCGACCACCATCCGCGTCGGCTATCGTCTTGGGCAGGGCTCAACTGAACAGGCGCGCGTGGCAGCATGGACGGGACAAGGTGTCGGTATCAGCATGGCCGCTATCACAGCGATCTTCACCGTCACCTTCCGTGAACATATCGCCGCACTTTACACCGCCAATCCAAAAGTGATTACGCTGGCCGCCCAGCTTATGCTGCTTGCTGCCATCTATCAGTTCTCCGATTCCATTCAGGTCATAGGTAGCGGGATTCTACGCGGCTACAAAGATACGCGCTCAATCTTCTTTATCACCCTGATTGCCTATTGGGTGCTGGGTTTGCCGGTGGGTTATATTCTGGCGCTTACCGACTGGGTGGTACCGCCACTCGGTCCAGCAGGATTCTGGTGCGGATTTATTGTCGGCCTGACGTCTGCTGCCGTGATGATGATTTGGCGTATTCTTCGGTTGCAACGTTTGCCGGCGCAGATAATTTTGGCGCGCGCGGCCCGCTAAGTGGCTGAACAGGCCGTTATTTGCTCCCGCAATGCCTAAAAAAACAGCGGGTCGCACAGATGCTGGTCAGTCGTCATGGAAAATCATTTTTTCCCTTGCCAGCATCGCGGCCTGCCGTTAATATTCGTCCCCGCTGTCGCCCTGACAGCATGTTGCGCTCTTAGCTCAGTTGGTTAGAGCACCACCTTGACATGGTGGGGGTCGATGGTTCGAGTCCATTAGAGCGCACCAAGTGCGTCCGTAGCTCAGTTGGTTAGAGCACCACCTTGACATGGTGGGGGTCGGTGGTTCGAGTCCACTCGGACGCACCAAATTTCTAAAATGCGCTCTTAGCTCAGTTGGTTAGAGCACCACCTTGACATGGTGGGGGTCGATGGTTCGAGTCCATTAGAGCGCACCACTCTTTGTTTTCCCTCTCTTTGCGCAACACCCCTTTCCTTGATCTGTATCGTTTTCTCTCTCAGCTTTTATATTGGTTTTCGCATACTTAGCGTCTATACTATGCCGCGTTGTCCACCTGAAAGGTTTCAGCTCTAACGTGCCTATGCAAACAACTCAAATGATTTGCGCAACACTGCTCTGCCAGTTCCCTCGCGTACTGCATAACTTCTCTGCACGCTTAGCCTCTGTCACCTATTCTTACTCCTGTACGATCCAAACCAACACCATACACATTTTCACTTCGCTGCCTTGCGCGGCGAATCCCGACCTCTATCATCCATCACAACTTACAGAAAACCTGACATGAAAAAGACCAAGATTGTTTGTACTATCGGTCCGAAAACCGAATCTGAAGAGATGCTGACTCAACTGCTGGAAGCGGGCATGAACGTCATGCGCCTGAACTTCTCTCACGGGGATTATGCCGAACATGGTCAGCGCATCACTAACATGCGTGCCGTCATGGAAAAAACCGGTCGTCAGGCCGCGATTCTGCTGGACACCAAAGGTCCTGAAATTCGTACCATGAAGCTGGAAGGCGGCAACGATGTTGCATTGAAAGCCGGCCAGACTTTCACTTTCACCACCGATCAGTCAGTGATTGGTAACAGCGAACGTGTTGCTGTGACCTATGCAGGCTTCACCGAAGACCTGAAAATCGGCAACACCGTGTTGGTCGATGATGGCCTGATTGGTATGCAGGTGACTGAAGTGACAGAAAACACTGTCGTCTGTCATGTGCTGAACAACGGTGACCTCGGTGAAAACAAAGGCGTTAACCTGCCAGGTGTTTCTATCCAGCTGCCAGCATTGGCTGAAAAAGACAAACGTGACCTGATCTTCGGCTGCGAGCAAGGCGTTGACTTCGTGGCGGCTTCCTTTATCCGCAAACGTTCGGATGTACTGGAAATTCGCGAGCACCTGAAAGCCCACGGCGGCGAGCATATCCAGATCATCTCTAAAATCGAAAACCAGGAAGGCCTGAACAACTTCGACGAGATTCTGGAAGCCTCTGACGGCATCATGGTTGCACGTGGTGACCTGGGTGTTGAGATCCCGGTTGAAGAAGTGATCTTCGCGCAGAAGATGATGATCAAGAAATGTAATAAAGCACGCAAAGTGGTTATCACTGCGACGCAGATGCTGGATTCCATGATCAAGAACCCACGCCCTACCCGCGCGGAAGCAGGCGACGTGGCGAACGCCATCCTTGATGGTACTGATGCGGTAATGCTGTCGGGTGAAAGTGCTAAGGGTCGTTACCCGCTGGAATCCGTGACTATCATGGCAACCATCTGTGAGCGTACCGACCGCGTAATGAAATCACGCATCGGTGAGCTGCAGGATTCACGCAAAATGCGCATCACTGAAGCGGTTTGTCGCGGCGCAGTGGAAACAGCAGAAAAGCTGGAAGCCCCTGTTATTGTGGTGGCGACCGAAGGCGGTAAGTCTGCCAAAGCGATTCGTAAATACTTCCCGGATGCCACCATTCTGGCGCTGACCACCAATGCGACCACCGCACGTCAGCTGATTCTGAGCAAAGGCGTAGAGACGCGTCTGGTGACTGAAATTGCCTCAACGGATGATTTCTACCGTATTGGCAAGGAAATGGCGCTGGAAAGTGGCTATGCACAGAAAGGCGATGTTGTGGTGATGGTATCAGGTGCGCTGGTTCCAAGTGGCACGACCAACACCGCTTCAGTCCACGTACTCTGAGTTTTGCCTGAAGTTTTATTTAAAAGCGCCTTTTTGGGGCGCTTTTTTTATTCTTGCGCTAATACAAAATCCAGATTTTTCCAATCGATAATAACTATTCAATATCCCGCACAATTAAGGTTAGTCCGATTAAATCTCTCTGTTTTAGCTAAATATTTTCATCATCTTCTGCGAAACGCTGCTTCTTTGAGCGAACGATCAAATTTAAGCATGTTCTCATCAAAAATTTATTCTCAACTCAAAAAGCTTTGTGTAATACTTGTAACGCTACATGGAGATTAACTCAATTCTAGAGGGTATTAATAATGAATCGTACTAAACTGGTACTGGGCGCGGTAATTCTGGGTTCAACTCTGCTGGCTGGTTGCTCAAGCAACGCTAAAATCGACCAGCTGTCTTCAGACGTTCAGACTCTGAACGCTAAAGTTGACCAGCTGAGCAACGACGTGAACGCAATCCGTTCTGACGTTCAGGCTGCTAAAGATGACGCAGCTCGCGCTAACCAGCGTCTGGACAACCAGGCTCACTCTTACCGTAAGTAAGAGTTCTGGTTTGAAAAATGGTGCCCATGTGGCACCATTTTTTTTGTCCTGATTTTGGTTCTGAATCAGGGTTTCGCGCCGCTCTCACCCATCGCCTGACTGATGGTCGCTTGTCCTGCCCCAGCGCCACTCTGCTGCGTTTGCAGTACATCCGGTAACGCCGTGTCCTGCGTAACGGGTTCGCCGCTGCTCACCAGTACGGGCATCCCTGAACGACGCGCCATCGCCTCTTTGATCAGTGCCGTGTCACTCTTCTGGCTATTGATAAACGCCTTAGATTTTGCGGTCAACGCAATCGGCATCGTTTGCGGATCGTCCTTCTCATTGCGCGACAACGGCTGATGCACCTCTACGTAACGCTTGCCATCCGGTTCCACCGCATACTTGATCGGCTCGTTAACGATCTGCACCCTCGTTCCCTTCGGCACGCTGTTGAACAGCGCTTCGATATCATCCGGACGCAAACGAATACAGCCCGAGCTCACGCGCATCCCAATACCGAAATCGGCGTTGGTGCCGTGGATCAAGTACTGGCCGGTCCCGCGCGCCAGACGCATCGCAAACAGCCCCATCGGGTTGTCTGGCCCGGCCGGAACGACACCCGGTAAGGTGATGCCCTCTTTCGCGTAGCGTTTGCGGATATTGACGGTAGGCGTCCAGGTGGGATTGGGGATTTTCTGGCTGATGCTGGTGACCATGCTGGGTGTCGCAGCGCCCAACTGGCCGATCCCGATCGGATACACCACCACGCTATTCTCCCCTTTCGGATAGTAGTAGAGACGCAGCTCCGCAAGGTTGATGACGATGCCTTCACGAGGAGCATCAGGCAGCAGCATTTGTAATGGAACCGTCAGTTGCGTCCCCGCTTTCGGCAGCCAGGGATCGACACCAGGATTGGCCTCCAGCATGCCGAGCATCCCAATCTTATAATGCGCTGCGATGCTCTCTAAGGGCCGTTTGTCGTCAGGGACAGTGGTCAGGGTATTCTCGCCAATTAAACGGCTGTTATCGGCTGGCAGGGGATATTCCGTTGCAAATGCAGGTGCAGAAAGTCCGAAGCAGGACAACAGCAATGCACCGGCTAAACGTAACGCTGGTTTCATGCAATTTTCTCTTTGTCGGATGGAACAGACCCCGGTCATGCCGGGGTCTGGAGAGTGTAACTTAGCTGAGGCTTTGAGCGTTATGACGGATCGCGCGAATCATCGCTTCCAATCCTTGAGAACGTGTAGGAGTGAGGTGTTGAGTCAACTCTAATTCTGCGAACCAATGACCGACATCCAGCGCGAGAATCTCCTGCGCTTGCAAGCCCTGATAGAGGCTAAATACCACCGCAATCAAGCCCTTAACGATGGCGGCATCACTGTCCCCTTCAAAGGCGATGGTGCCATCAGCTTGTGGGGTCATGCGGATCCACACCTGGCTCTGGCAACCGGAAATCACATACTCTGGCTGCTGTAAGCTTTCAGAGGATTCTGGTAATTTCGCACCGAGTTCAATGATGTAGAGATACTTCTCTTCCCAATTAGCGCAACGGTTAAAGTTGCGCACCAGCTTCTCTTTCTCTGGCAAATTCGCCATGGATAACTCCTGAAATCTGCTCAACCGCCCAGCAGACGATGAATACGCGTCAAACCTGCTGCCAGGCGATCGGCTTCTTCTTCACTGTTATACAGTGCAAACGAGGCACGACACATCGCGGGCACCGCATAATGGCGCATCAGAGGCATAGCGCAATGATGTCCGGTGCGGATCGCGATGCCGTATTGATCGAGGAAACTCCCGACGTCGAATGCATGATGCTTACCAAGGTTGAATGCCACCACGCCACTGCGCTGTGCAGGACCGTAGATAATCAGGTCTGGCACCGACGCGAGCTTATCTAATGCATAACGCATCAGTGACGTCTCACGTTCGTTGATGACATCCAATCCCAGCTCACTGATCCAGTTCAGCGCCGCGCCTAAGCCGATAATGCCACCGGTATTCGGTGTGCCGGCTTCAAAACGCCATGGCGTGCTGTTCCAGGTGGTGCCAGTTGGCAGCATCACCTGATCGATCATCGAACCACCGCCTTCCCACGGTGGCATGATCTCCTGCAGTGCTTTACGCGCATACAGTACGCCGATGCCGGTCGGGCCATAAATTTTATGGCCCGAGAAGACGTAGAAATCGCAATCGATATCCTGCACATCCACCTTGTGATGCATCACCGCCTGAGCACCATCGACCAGCGTGATCACGCCAGCGGCTTTCGCCTGTGCGACGATGGCTTTTACCGGGTTTACGGTACCGAGCACGTTGGAAACATGCGTCACCGCCAACAGGCGTGTGCGGCTGTCGATCAACCCACTCAGTTGCTCAAGGGCTAATTCACCTTGCTCGTTAAGCGGCAGAACGCGAATCTCTGCACCGGTACGCTGCGCCACCATCTGCCACGGCACGATATTAGCGTGGTGCTCCATCTCCGTGATGATGATGTTATCGCCCGATTGCAGCTGACTGCCGCCCCAACTGTTGGCCACCAGATTGATGCCTTCAGTGGTGCCTTTAACGAAGATAATCTCTTCTGGCGATGCCGCATTGAGAAAACGCGAGGCTTGTGTACGCACGTTTTCCATATCGGTGGTGGCTTGCGCACTGAGCGAGTGGATGCCACGGTGCACGGCGGCATAGCCGTGCTGGTAAAAATAACTTTCCGCATTGATAACCGCGAGCGGGCGCTGAGCGCTGGCCGCGCTATCAAGGTAGGCCAGCGGATGTCCGTTGACCTCACGTTTCAGAATCGGAAATTCCGCTCTGATTCGTTCGAGATCGAAAGTCATAACTCAACTCCAGGGAAACGCGCACTAATGCGTTCCAGCACCAGCTGGCGCAGCGGTTCTTCTTCCAGCAGTTCGGTCAATTCAGCTGCGAACGCATGGATAATCATCTGCTGTGCGGCATCTTCAGGGATACCACGCGAGCGCAGATAGAACATCTGCTCATCGTCGATACGACCAATCGTTGCGCCATGGCTGCACTTCACATCATCCGCATAGATTTCCAGCTGCGGCTTGGTGTCCACTTCCGCCAGGCGACCGAGCAACAGGTTGTTGTTGGTCATCTGTCCGTCAGTTTTCAGTGCATGCTTCGCCACTTTAATGTGACCGTTGAAAATCGAACGGCCCTTATCGCGCGAGATGGTTTTGTGCAGCTGACGACTCAGGCAGTAGCCTTTGTTGTGTTCCAGATAGCTGCGGGTATCCGCCACTTCAGCGTTGATCGGCAACACCAGACTGTTCAGTGACAGCTGGGTGTTTTCACCGTTGAGCTGCACGCTGGTGTTGTGACGAGACAAGCCGGCCCCCAGCAGGAAGCTGGTGCTGCTGACCTGCGCATCACGACCAATCACGATGTCATTGTGTGCAAAGTGATAGCTACTGCTCTCTTCAAACGCCAGCTTAATGTGTTTCAGTTGGGCATTGTCGGCGACAGCAAAGGTAAAGCGAGCACCAGTAAAGTGTGCCGCACCGTTCAGCGTCACGTAATGCTCAATCACTTCAGCTTCGGCGCTCTGCTCCAGCTCAAGATGATGGCGGTGATGAACGGTGTTCAACGCATCGGCTTTGCCGCTGGTGATGTGCAGTAAATACAGCGGACGTGCCGCCGACTTGCCGCGCGCCAGACGAATGGAAGTCACTTCTTCCGCCAGGCTTTCGGTCAGATGCAGGAACACTTCTGGCTGCACCGCAGCCGGCAACGGGCGGCGTTCAGCCGCACGGCTGTGCTGCACGTCAAACAGATCGGTGTCGCGCGCGCTCAGCTCAGGCTGGAAGCGGCCATCAACAAACACCAGACGCACCGCATCCACCGGCAGCGCCAATGCAGCTACCTGCTCCGCCGTAACGGTCTGCGCTTCTGGCAGCACGAACTGGTTGGCGAACAGGCCATCCAGCGCGGTGTATTTCCAGTTTTCATGCTTACGGGTCGGCAAGCCGACACGCATTAATTGCTGCCAGTGCTGCTGAGCCTGCAGAGAACGCACCTCACCGCGCGATTCAAACAGGTGATGCCACTGTTGCAGGGCGTTATCACTCTTCGTCGGTAAGCCAGCCATAGCCTTGCTCCTCCAGCTGTTTAACCAGCGAGAAATCGCCAGACTTAACGATTTTGCCCTGATACAGCACGTGCACGTGATCTGGCTTGATGTAATCCAGGATGCGCTGGTAGTGGGTCACGATAATGAATGAACGCTTGCCGTCACGCAGGCTGTTAACGCCTTCAGCGACGATTTTCAGCGCATCGATATCCAGACCGGAGTCGGTTTCATCCAGGATGCACAGTTCTGGCTCAAGAGCGGCCATCTGCAGAATGTCGTTACGCTTCTTCTCACCACCGGAGAAGCCAACGTTCACTGAACGGGTCAGCAGATCTTCAGGCATCTTCAGCAGTTTAATTTTGTCTTCGATGAAGTCCTGGAAATCAAAACGATCCAGCTCTTCCTGCTCACGGTATTTGCGCACCGCATTCACAGAAGTCTGCAGGAAGAATTGGTTGCTGACGCCCGGAATCTCGACCGGATACTGGAACGCCATGAAGATGCCTTCGCCCGCGCGCTCTTCTGGCTCGAGTTCCAGCAGATCTTTGCCATGGAAGCTGACCGAACCACCGGTCACTTCGTAATCTTCACGACCTGCCAGCGTTGCAGACAGGGTACTTTTACCCGAGCCGTTAGGGCCCATGATGGCGTGGACTTCGCCCGGCTTCACTTCAAGGTTCAGGCCGCGCAAAATCTCTTTGTCTTCAACGCTAACCTGTAAATCTTTAATGCTTAACATACTCTTTCCTTCACATTGCTTCCGGCAACGCGTGTGGCATCAGCCCACACTGTGCTCAAGGCTGATAGCCAACAGTTTTTGCGCTTCCACGGCGAATTCCAGTGGCAGCTCGGAGAAAACATCTTTGCAGAAGCCGTTGACGATCATTGAGATCGCATCTTCTTCGCTAATGCCGCGCTGCAGGCAGTAGAACATCTGGTCTTCGCCAATACGCGAGGTGGTGGCTTCATGTTCCAGCTGTGCTGTGTTGTTGCGCGTTTCCACATAAGGGAAGGTGTGCGCACCGCACTCGGCACCAATCAGCATCGAGTCACACTGGGTGAAGTTACGCGCGTTGGTCGCGGTTGGCATGATTTTTACCAGACCACGATAAGTGTTCTCACTCTTACCGGCAGAGATCCCTTTCGAGATGATGGTCGACTTGGTGTTTTTACCAATGTGGATCATCTTGGTACCGGTATCCGCCTGCTGACGGCCGCTGGTCAGTGCGACAGAGTAGAATTCACCCACAGAGTAATCACCACGCAGGATACAGCTTGGATATTTCCAGGTGATGGCTGATCCCGTCTCTGACTGTGTCCAGGACATCTTGCTGTGGTCGCCTTCACACAGCGCACGCTTGGTCACGAAGTTGAGGATACCGCCCTCGCCTTCACCGCCCGGGAACCAGTTCTGTACGGTGGAATATTTCACTTCGGCGTTTTTGTGAATGATCACTTCAACCACTGCGGCGTGCAGCTGGTAGGTGTCACGCACCGGCGCGGAGCAGCCTTCGATATAGCTGACATAGCTGTCTTCATCGGCGATCAGAATGGTACGTTCGAACTGACCGGTTTTCGCCGCGTTGATACGGAAATAAGTCGACAGCTCCATCGGGCAACGCACGCCTTTAGGGATGTAAACAAAAGTACCGTCTGAAGCCACAGCAGAGTTCAATGCTGCGAAGAAGTTATCGTTGTGGGGAACCACAGTACCGAGATACTTCTGCACCAGCTCTGGATGATCGTGAATCGCTTCACCGAATGAGCAGAAGATAATGCCTTGCTCAGCCAGTTTGTCACGATAGGTGGTGGATACGGAAACAGAGTCAAAAATCGCATCAACGGCGACTTCACGTCCTTCACGTACCGGAACACCCAACTGATTGAAAGCGTCTTCCACTTCTTTCGTCAGGTAATCGCT
Organism: Pantoea sp. BL1; assembly: GCF_000963985.1. NCBI lineage: Bacteria > Pseudomonadati > Pseudomonadota > Gammaproteobacteria > Enterobacterales > Erwiniaceae > Pantoea > Pantoea sp. BL1. The sequence goes on from NZ_JZRH01000061.1 coordinate 35,846, forward strand.
TGACGCTACGCTGCCAGATGTTTGCTTCGCACCCGGTTCAGACGCGCAGCTATCATCGCAATTGCCGCAAGACGGCGCGGAATAGTAGCTGTAGTCCTGATAATCGAGTGAGGCGTAGTTGGCTTTCAACCAATGTGGTTCTTCCATCTCTAACCAGGCACGGAAGGCCTTGAGGCGGAATTCCAGCATCCACTCAGGTTCGTTACGTTTGGCCGAAATGGCACGCACCACATCTTCATTGATGCCGTGTGCCAATTCGTCGGTTTGCAACTGGGTAAAGAAGCCTTCTTTATAATTCAGGCTACCTTCCCACGTTTGTACATCGTCAGATGCTTCGCTGTGTCGTGACATTTTACTTACTCGACGCCAAAACTCTCACCGCACCCGCAGGCGTGCTGAGCTTTAGGGTTGTTGAATTTAAAAATCTGGTTCAGGCCTTCACGGACATAATCCAGTTCGGTACCGTCAACAAACGGCATAGCCTGAAGAGGCACAAATAATTTTGCGCCGAATTGCTCAAACGTCAGGTCGTCATCGGCTGGCTCTTTTGTCAGATCCATAACGTACCCAAAACCGGCACAGCCGGACTGCTTCACACCCAATCTAAGGCCCTTAACTTCAGGATCCGCCTCAACCAGGTTAAGAATCTGTTTCGCTGCCGATTCGGTCAGCGTAAGCCCTTTCCAGACGAAATCGTCGGGTGAAAAGGAAGCTGCATTTACTGATGACATAGTGCTACCTCGTAAGTCTGGGCCTTTTCAGGCTATCCCCCTATGGTAGTGATATCAGATACCACTTCAACCTCTTGTTTTGCAGGGATAATCATCTCGTGCTGTTTTTTACTGTGGCTTTATTAAGCATAGTCTCTTCAATCGAGCTTGTGAGCGGCATTCCCGTGCGCGCCACGCCAGCGTAACCCGTTAAAATGACGTAAAATTTAGAAATTCAACTTTACGACATCGTCATGATTGATAGGTTACGCCTTTCTTCAATGTAAAGAGATTGTTATTGCCGATTTTAGTAACAGGCAAAGGAAATCAATAAAATTTCATTGCGGGAATTGCATTCCTGACGCGGTTGAATATGATAATGATTATCATTAACCCATTTAGGGTAGCGACATGACGCTTACCGTCTCAGCCTGGTTACAACACAAAATCGATGAATATAAGTTTTCAGTGCGTGATATCACCGTCGACTTCTACATGGCTCAGGCTAAGCTCAACCGCACCGATTGTACTATTGACCAACTGCGTCGCTTTAACGACACCTGTCTCGACATGGCAGAAATCTGCGAGCTTAACGGCGACGACCAAAGCTATCTGCATGCCATGGGCAAGCTCCATCACCGCTTAGTGCAGGAGATGGGCAATGCCGATCGCGACCGTTTATTCCGTATTCAGGCCTATCAACTGGCGCGCCTGTCGTTGACACGCTTGTGTCATCAACTGGCGCTCAGCGGCGAGTGGGATAAAGCCACCAGCCTGCAGAGTGATTTCGTCCGTCACGCAGGCTGGATATTCTAATCCAGCTTTGTGACGACTCCTACAATTTGTTTACATCATTTCCAGTAATGCCTGCAGCGGATGGCGCATGCCGTTGCCCTCGGCGCGTTTAACCTGGCTGCGACAGGAGAAACCTGTCGCCAGACAACGCTGACGTGGCAGTTTCTGTAATTGCGGATGCCACGAGAGTTCGTAGATGCCCAGCGAATTTTCGAGGTTCTTGCTCTCATGTCCGTACGTCCCCGCCATACCGCAACACCCGACGTTGACGTTCTCCAGCTTCGCACCGAAACGCGCAAAGATCTCCTGCCACTGATTCGGCGTGGAGGGCAGCGCAGTGACTTCAGTGCAGTGCGCAAACAGATACCAGGCCTCGCCGCTGGCAGTCTGCACCGCGCGCGCATTCAGGGCCTGCTGCAACCATTCGTGGACCAGTTGCACCTTGAACTCACCACGCTGCTCACCCAGCACTTCCTGATATTCATCGCGATAACACAGCACCGTTGCGGGATCGACCCCAACCATCGGCATCCCCAATTGGGCGACACGATTTAGAAACTCGGCGGTTTTACCGGCAGTGCGCGCAAAGCGCTGCAGGAAGCCTTTCACATGCTGCGCTTTACCGTTCGGTGAGAAGGGTAATAACACCGGACGATAGCCCAGCTTTTCAATCAATTTGACAAAATCGGTCACCAACTGTGCTTCGTAATAGCTGGTGAACGGATCCTGCACCACCAGCACACAGTTTTCACGCTGCGCGATATCCATCGCTTCCAGTTGTTCCAGCGTCAGGCTCATGGCTGGATGCCCACCGAGTTGCTGTTTCAGACTTGGCGATGAAAGCAACGGCAGATCGACCATGCCAATGTGGGTTTTACTGAGATCGCGTACCCACGGTTGCTTAAGGAAGAAGTTGAACACCTTAGGCGCTTTGGCCATCAAAGGCGCATAACTCTCAACGGTGGCAACCAAATGATCGCTCACCGGACGCAAATAGCGCGTGTGATAAAGCTGCAAGAAGCGCGAGCGAAAGCCCGGGACATCAATCTTAATCGGGCACTGCGTCGAACAGGCTTTGCAGGCTAAACAGCCTGACATCGCCTCTTTCACTTCATGAGAAAAGTCATACTCGCCCTGCTTCGCGTGCCAGGAATTACGCGTGCGTTGGATCAGTGTGCGCAGGCTGGCCCCCTGTTTCGGTAGCGCCTGTTCCAGCTGAGAGGGATCAACGCCCTGCTCTGACAGCAAACGCAACCATTCACGCGTTAACGTCGCGCGTCCTTTCGGCGAATGGATACGGTTGCGGGTAATCTTCATCGATGGGCACATCGGGCTACGCGCATCAAAGTTGAAGCATAAGCCGTTGCCGTTGCACTCCATGGCGCCGCGCCAGTCAGTTCGCACCGTGACCGGAATCTGACGATCGTAAGTGCCGCGTTTCACCGCATCCACCTGCATCATCGGCTCGTTGCTGCCCAGCGGAGTGCAAATCTTGCCAGGGTTCAGGCGATTATCAGGATCGAAGGCCGCTTTAATCGCGCGCAGTTCGTTGAACAGCGTCTCGCCAAAAAATTCCGGGCTGTACTGCGCGCGGAATCCTTTACCGTGTTCACCCCACAGTAATCCGCCGTAGCGCGCGGTCAGCGCCACCACTTCGTCGGAGATTTGCTTCATCAGCATCTCTTGCTGCGGATCGCACATGTCGAGCGCCGGACGCACGTGCAGAACACCGGCGTCCACATGACCAAACATGCCGTAACTCAGGCCATGGCTATCGAGCAAAGCACGGAAATCGACAATGTAATCCGCCAGTTGTTCTGGCGGTACTGCCGTGTCTTCCACAAACGGAATCGGCTTAGCGCGCCCTTTGGCGTTGCCCAGCAAGCCCACCGCTTTTTTGCGCATATTATAGATGCGCTCGATACCGCCTAAATCATTACACAGCTGATAGCCGATCACACCGCCCTGCTGCTGCGCCATCAACTCATCCAGCCGAGCACACAAGCTGTTGACCTGCTGTTCGATCAATTCGCCGTTGTCACCGGCAAATTCAACAATATTCAGACCGAGCATTTCCTTATCCGGCACATCGGTAATCAGCTCTTTTACCGAGTGCCAGACAATATCCTCTCGTGCCAGATTCAACACTTTAGAGTCCACGGTTTCCACTGACAGCGCTTTGGCTTCCACCATGAAAGGGGCATTACGCAACGCAGAGTCAAAGGAGTCGTACTTGATGTTCACCAGACGACGCACTTTAGGGATCGGCGTGATGTCCAGACGCGCTTCCGTAATAAAGGCCAGCGTCCCTTCTGCACCGCATAACAAGCGCGTCAGATCGAAGGTTTGCATGTCATCGCTGAATACATGACGCAAGTCATAACCGGTTAGGAAGCGGTTAAGCTTAGGGAATTTATCCAGAATCAGGTCACGCTGATCACGACAGCGAATTAACACCTGATGATAGATGCGCCCTTCGGCTGTCGGTGTTGTTGCTAATTGCTCAGCCAGTTCGGTAGGCATCGCGCGGGTATCCAGGATATCGCCGCCGAGCAGAACCGCCCGCAATCCCTCCACGTGATCCGAGGTTTTACCATACACCAGCGAACCCTGCCCGGATGCATCGGTATTGATCATGCCACCTAAGGTAGCGCGATTACTGGTGGAGAGCTCCGGCGAAAAGAAGAATCCATAAGGCTTCAGCCAGGCATTGAGCTGATCTTTCACCACGCCTGCTTCTACACGCACCCAGCCCTGTTCAGGATTGATTTCAAGGATGCGATTCATGTAGCGCGACATGTCGACCACAATGCCCTGATTGAGTGACTGACCGTTGGTACCCGTTCCGCCGCCGCGTGGGGTAAACACCAGGCTGTTAAACCGCGTTTCGCCTGCCAGACGCGCGATTAACGCCACGTCCGCCGTCGAACGCGGAAATAGCGCGGCATCGGGTAACAGCTGATAAATGCTGTTATCGGTAGAAAGCGAGAGACGATCGGCATAACTGGTGGCGGTATCGCCGGTGAAGCCTTGTTCTTTTAATGACTGCAGGAATGTCAGCACCAGTTGAACGAGGCCTGGCGCCTGGGAAATCTGTGGGATCATTATTGCGTGACCGAGATGTTGTAAACGTTTGCGTGGTTATTTTTTTTCAACCATTGGTTTTATCATATTTTTTTATCGCCTGCTGTTTTTTCAGGAAAGACCTTCGCGCGCCCTGCTTTTTTCTGTTTAATTTTCAGGAAATAGCTCATCATTGATCAGGGCCCCCGCGGTCCACCACGAAGGATTAATTGAGGTCAAAACGTTGTGATGAAAAGCCTGCAACGCGGTATGGATCTACCGCAACTGCTGTTCTCGTTGATGTTCATTCTCATCATGATCATCGCCTGCCTGTGGGTGGTACAACCCTTTATTCTGGGCTTTGCCTGGGCCAGCATGGTGGTGATTGCGACCTGGCCATTAATGATCCGTTTGCAGCATCTGCTGTGGGGACGACGATCGCTGGCGGTGATCGCCATGACCATTCTATTACTGCTGCTGTTTATTATTCCGATTGCCCTGCTGGTGAGTAGCCTGATCGACAACAGCGCGCCGGTCATCGCCTGGGCAACGCAACGCCATCTGGTTTTCCCGGACTTTGTCTGGCTGCGTGAGATTCCTTATGTCGGCAACAAAACCTACTCCAGCTACCACAAAATGGTCGATGGCGGCGGTACAGCGATTCTGAATCAGCTGCAACCTTACATTGGTCGCACCACAGGCTTCTTTGTGGCACAGGCCGGCCACTTCGGCCGCTTTATGATTCACCTCGCCGTCATGCTGCTATTTAGCGTGTTGCTCTATTGGCGCGGTGAGCAGGTCGGCCACGGCATTCGCCACTTTGCTTATCGCATGGGCGGACGTCGCGGCGATGCGGCGGTGCTGCTGGCCGGGCAAGCGATTCGTGCCGTGGCGCTGGGCGTGGTGGTGACGGCGCTGGTGCAGGGTGTGCTGGGCGGTATTGGCCTGGCAATCTCCGGCATCCCTTACGCCACTCTGCTCACCGTGCTGATGATTCTGACATGCCTGGTGCAGTTGGGGCCGTTAGTGGTGCTGGTACCGGCCATCATCTGGCTCTACTGGAGTGGCGATACCACCTGGGGCACGATATTACTGGTGTGGAGTTGTGTGGTGGGTACGCTCGATAGCGTGTTACGTCCGATGCTGATTCGCATGGGTGCAGATCTGCCGATGATTCTGATCCTTTCCGGTGTTATCGGTGGATTGATCGCCTTCGGCATGATCGGGCTGTTTATTGGTCCTGTGGTATTAGCCGTGTCCTATCGTCTGGTTTCCGTGTGGATGCATGAAGCACCTGCTCCGGATGATGACCCGCAAACGGCCATCGAAGCTCTTGCCGAACACGAGGAAGAGCAACCTTAAAGCAGGCCTTTTCCACGAGCGGTGCAGATAAATGCACCGCCTTCTTCTCCCACTCCTGATTTGCCTTACCTGGCGCGCTGAAAGCAACTTAATCGCTGTCACATAATTGCCTGCAACACCCTTTATTTTTCATAAGCGATTTTTAAGAAAAAACGCAGATTTAGGCGCTTTAGGTGGATTTGGCTAACGGAATGATTATTTTTCGAACTGAATCATCAGGCGCAACCGTTAAAAAAGCACAGAAAAGATTATCAGCTTTAAACTAATAAGAGGATTCTTAAAGACGCCAGCAAGCCTGATGAATAACATGAATCCTATGTTTGAGATCAAACCACTGATTTTTAAACAACCTTTTTCCCCTGAGTAAAGTGAAGAATTGCTGTGTGTAGTCTTTGCCCATCCCCTGTGATGGGCTTTTTTTTTGTATTTTTTATGGATAAAGAAAAGGCCAGCAGCGCTGGCCTTAATGATTTCATCAAGGACGCTTCAGATTTACCCCGAACGCGTCCTAATTGATGTCTGATTACTGCTTAGCAGCATCCAATTCCGCCAGATTTAACCAGGTTTGCACCACGGTATCCGGGTTCAATGACAGGCTATCAATCCCCTGCTCCATCAACCATGCTGCAAAGTCTTCATGGTCTGAAGGGCCCTGCCCGCAAATTCCCACGTATTTACCCTGTTTCTTCGCGGCTTGAATTGACATCGACAGCAGCGCCTTCACGGCATCGTTGCGCTCATCAAACAGCGCCGAGACCACACCAGAATCGCGATCCAGGCCCAGCGCCAGTTGCGTCATATCGTTTGAACCGATAGAGAAGCCATCGAAGTACTGCAGGAACTGCTCAGCCAGTAAGGCGTTTGATGGTATTTCACACATCATGATCACTTTCAAGCCGTTCTCACCGCGCTTCAGACCTTGCTTACCGAGTTCCTCCACCACGGCCGCCGCCTGGTCAACGGTGCGCACAAATGGAATCATAATCTCGACGTTAGTCAGACCCATTTCATTACGCACACGTTTCACGGCTTCACACTCCAGCGCGAAACAGTCGCGGAAGCTGTCCGCCACATAGCGCCCCGCGCCACGGAAGCCCAGCATCGGGTTCTCTTCTTCTGGCTCGTAACGCTCGCCACCCACCAGGTTGGCGTATTCGTTCGATTTGAAGTCTGAGAGGCGCACAATGACGCGCTTCGGCGCAAAGGCCGCACCCAGGGTCGCGATCCCTTCGGTCAGACGGGCGATGTAGAACTCAACCGGATCGTCGAAACCTTTCATCATTTGACGAATCTGCTGCTGCAATTCCGGTGTCTGCTGGTCAAATTCCAGTAGGGCTTTCGGGTGCACGCCGATCATACGGTTGATGATAAATTCCAGACGTGCCAGACCGACACCCTCGTTCGGCAAACAGGCGAAGTCAAAGGCGCGATCCGGGTTACCGACGTTCATCATGATTTTCAGTGGCAGGTCCGGCATGGTATCCACTTGCGAACTGGTGACTTCAAAGTCCAGCAGATCCTGATACACATAACCGGTGTCGCCCTCAGCACAGGAAACGGTCACCTTATGCCCATCTTTCAGATGGTCGGTGGCATCACCGCAGCCAACGACAGCAGGAATGCCCAGCTCACGCGCGATGATCGCCGCATGGCAGGTACGGCCGCCACGATTGGTGACAATCGCGGAGGCTTTCTTCATGATCGGTTCCCAATCCGGGTCAGTCATGTCAGTGACCAGCACATCACCTTTTTCGATGCGGTGCATTTCGCTGATGTCATGAATCACTTTCACTTCACCCGCGCCAATGCGATGGCCGATGGCACGGCCTTCGACCAGCACCTTGCCTTTCCCTTGCAGGTTATAGCGCTCCATCACCTGACCGTTAGACCGCACAGTTTCCGGACGCGCCTGCACAATGAACAATTTGCCGGTGTGACCATCTTTGGCCCACTCGATATCCATGGGGCGTTTGTAGTGCTGCTCAATCAACACCGCCTGACGCGCCAGATCCTGCACTTCTTCATCGGTCAGACTAAAGCGGTCTCGCTGCTCCTGATCGACATCTTCAATGCGCACCTGCTCACCGTGTTCCTGAGAATCGGCATATACCATGCGAATCTTTTTGGAGCCCATGGTGCGGCGAACGATGGCCGGGCGATTGGCTGCCAGCGTCGGTTTATGCACATAGAACTCATCCGGGTTGACCGCCCCCTGCACCACCATCTCTCCGAGGCCAAACGCCGAGGTGATGAAGACCACCTGGTCGAAACCGGATTCAGTATCAATAGTGAACATCACGCCGGAAGAGGCGAGATCGGATCGCACCATGCGCTGAATACCGGCTGACAGGGCAACGCCACGATGGTCGTAACCCTGATGCACACGATAGGAGATCGCACGATCGTTAAATAAGGAAGCGTACACGTGCTTCACGGCCACCAGCACCGCATCGAAGCCCTGCACGTTAAGGAACGTCTCCTGTTGCCCCGCAAACGAGGCATCGGGCATGTCCTCCGCGGTGGCGGATGATCGCACCGCAAAGGAAGCGTCGGCATCATCAGAGGAGAGTTGCTCATAGGCAGTACGAATCGCCTCTTCCAGCTCAGGCAGGAATGGCGTGTCCACAACCCATTGACGAATTTGTTTACCGGCCTTAGCCAGCTCTTCAACATCATCAATATCCGTTTTGTCCAGCAAATCATAAATGCGCTGGTTCAGTCCGCTTTGATCGAGAAACAGATTAAAGGCGTAAGATGTCGTGGCATAGCCGTTGGGCACGGAGACGCCCAGTGACGACAAGTTAGTAATCATTTCTCCCAGGGAAGCATTCTTGCCCCCCACCCGATCAACATCATGCATGCCAAGCTGGTTGTACCAGAGCACTAGCGACTGTTGGTCTTGATTGGACATTGAGATTATCCTTCATTTAAATGATTGGAGCACATGGAACAATTTGCTATTCGCCAAAACAGCCTGGCACAATCAATTAATAAAGACTAAGTGTTGAATCGTTAAAGCAGAAAAAGAAACGCAAAATCGGACTAGTACCTGTTAGTACTCGCGTTGCGCAACGGGCTTATTTAATGCTGAAACATGTTCGCAACGATATTTTTCCCCTTTTCAGAGGGTTAGCCATTGCTTTTTGTTGCGCAACAGATTCAGACTTTATTTTTACCTTGTGATAAAAATTGCGGGGAAATAGCCGTTTTCAAAACAGCATTTCATCTAATATTGTTCATCACACAAATCAAATTCCAGCAAAAGCGCTAATGATATGGATATTTCATTTTATTTTTAATTAAAATGAAATATCAGCAATGACATTGTTACGCAAAAGTAAATGAGAGGGGATTTCGCCTATGAGCTCTGAGCGCAGTGTGTTCTACATTTCAGACGGTACCGCCATTACCGCGGAGGTATTGGGGCATGCCGTTCTGTCGCAATTCCCTGTGAACATCAATAGCGTGACCCTGCCCTTTGTTGAGAATGTTCAGCGAGCTCAGGCGGTTAAGGCGCAGATTAACGCGCTGTATCAGCAAAGCGGCGTACGTCCGATTGTGTTCTTTTCCATCGTCACCCCGGATGTGCGCGAAATCATTCTGGAAAGCGAAGGCTTTTGTCAGGACATCGTGCAGGCATTAGTGGGCCCGTTGCAAAGTGAACTGGGCGTTGCTTCAATGCCAGTGGCGCACCGAACCCATGGTCTGACGGCGAGCAATCTCGGCAAATATGATGCGCGTATTGCCGCCATTGATTACACCCTGGCGCACGATGATGGTATCTCACTGCGTGGTCTGGAGGATGCGCAGGTGATTTTGCTCGGCGTCTCTCGCTGTGGCAAAACACCCACCAGCCTCTATCTGGCCATGCAGTTTGGTGTACGTGCGGCAAACTATCCCTTTATCGCCGATGACATGGATAACCTAAAATTGCCGCCGGCGTTACGCGCCCATCAACATAAGCTGTTTGGATTAACTATCGATCCTGAACGTCTGGCGGCGATTCGGCAAGAGCGTGCAGAGAATACCCGTTATGCCTCAATGCGCCAGTGCCGGCTCGAAGTGGGAGAAGTGGAAGCGCTCTTCCGCACGCATCAGATTCGTTACCTTAACAGTACCAACTATTCGGTCGAGGAGATTGCCACCAAAATCCTCGACATTATGGGTCTGCGCCGCAGCATGTATTAATCTGTACGCCAGGCCGTAAAGCCTGGCTTCCGTCTTGTTTCGCTCACCTTTCTTTTTAGCGGGTTGAATTCGCGGCCTATTGGTTTATTGTGACCATCATCACTTCCCGGTATTTCACCGTTGCGAAGAACAGATTTTGAGAATCCCAATGAACAAGACTGATGAACTGCGTACTGCGCGCATCGGCAGCCTGCTAACGCCCGCTGCGCTTGCGCAAGAACACCCCATTTCACCGGAGGTGGCGGCCACCGTCACCGCTGCGCGCCAGCGTATTGCACGCATTTTAACCGGCGAAGATCCACGCCTGTTGGTGATTATCGGCCCGTGCTCGCTACACGACCCTAAAGCCGCGCTGGAATATGCCGAACGCCTCAACGTGTTACGCGAACGTTATCAGGACCGTCTGGAAATCGTGATGCGCGCTTACTTCGAAAAACCGCGCACGGTAGTCGGCTGGAAAGGATTGATCTCAGATCCGGATCTGGATGGCAGTTTCGACGTTAATCGCGGCATCGCCATTGCCCGTAAACTGTTGCTGGATATCAACGCCACCGGTATGCCGACCGCCACCGAGTTCCTCGATATGGTGATCGGCCAGTTTATTGCTGACCTGATCAGCTGGGGCGCCATTGGTGCACGCACCACAGAGAGTCAGATCCACCGAGAAATGGCTTCGGCACTGTCGTGCCCCGTTGGTTTTAAAAACGGTACGGACGGCAATGTGCAAATCGCGGTGGATGCCATTCGCGCCTCACGCGTCAGCCATATGTTCCTTTCGCCGGATAAGCACGGTCAGATGACGATTTATCAGACCAGCGGCAATCCGCATGGTCATGTCATTCTGCGCGGTGGTCGTCAACCTAACTACCACGCCGAAGATGTCGCGGCCGCGGCCGCAAATCTGCGTGACTTTAATTTGCCGGAACAGCTGATCATCGACTTCAGCCATGGTAACTGCCTGAAACAGCATCGTCGCCAGCGCGATGTTGCGGATGATGTGGCAGCACTGATTCGTACGGGATCACGTGCGGTCGCAGGCGTGATGATTGAAAGCTTCCTGCAGGAAGGCAATCAGAAAGTGGTGAGCGGTGAACCGTTAAACTACGGTCAGTCCATTACCGATCCCTGCCTGAGCTGGGAAGACAGCGCCGAAGTGCTGGAGAAACTGGCTGCCGCGGTCGACAGCCGTTTTTAATCACCTTAGCTGGAGCAACTCACCTCCAGCGTTTTGCCCCACTCTGGCGGCCGTTGGCGTAACTCTGCGCTGACGGCCGCATCATCAAATGGCTGCTGTAAGGCCAGATGGAGCCGCTCCAGCGCCGCCTTCTCACCCTGCTCGACTTCTTCAATCACCTGCTGTGCCAGATAATTGCGCAACACCAGCGCCGGGTTGGCCGCTTTCATGACCTGCTGACGTTGTTCATCTGATGCCTCATCCTGCAGCAGACGCTGACGATAGCCGTCGTACCAGTGGTCAAACGCCTCGCGGTCGATAAATTCATCACGCAGCGGCGAACGCTGTTGATGCTGCTGCGTCTCACTCAGTAAGCGGAAGGTCAGCGTGTAATCGCTTCGCTCTTGTGTCATCAGCGACAGCAGTTGCGTCAGAATCGCGTTGTCATTGGCATTGGCAGTCAGAAGACCCAGTTTAGCGCGCATCTTCTCACCCCAGACCCGCATCAGTTCCGTTTCATACTGGCTGAGCGCCTGTTTTAACTGCTCCGTGCTCATCAACCCTGACAATGCATGCGCCAGACGGTTGAGGTTCCACAAACCAATCATCGGCTGATTCTCAAAGGAATAACGCCCCTGATAATCGCTGTGATTGCAGATGAATCCGGGCTGATAATCATCAAGGAAGCCATACGGACCATAATCCAGCGTCAGTCCGAGGATCGACATGTTGTCGGTGTTCATCACGCCATGCGCGAAGCCTACGCTCTGCCATTGGGCGATCAGGCTGGCGGTGCGTTTCACGATATCGGTAAACCACAGCACATAGCGGTCAGCGTCATCGCTTAGCTGCGGCCAGTGATGATGAATGGCGTAATCCGCCAGTTGCCGGACCTTATCCTGCTCGCCGCCATAGTAAAAATGTTCAAAGTGACCAAAACGCAGATGACTCTCAGCGATGCGCATCAGCATTGCCCCGCGTTCCTGCGTTTCACGCAACACCGGCTCATCGCCAATCGCCAGCGCCAGCGCGCGAGTGGTGGGAATCCCCAAATGATGCAGCGCTTCCGAAGCCAGGAACTCACGCACACTGGAGCGAATCACCGCCCGGCCATCCCCCATACGCGAATAGGGCGTTAATCCCGCCCCTTTCAAATGCCAGTCGAGTTTACGTCCGTTCGTCAATTGCTGTTCGCCCAGCAGAATGCCACGCCCATCGCCCAGTTGGCCGGCCCACACGCCAAATTGATGTCCGCTGTAAACCTGTGCCAGCGGTGCCATACCTGGCAGTAGCTCACGACCACTCCAGACGCCATGCCCCTGCCCAGTGAAGAGCCCGACATCCAGTTCCATTTCTGTCGCCAGCGGCGCGTTATGATAGAACAGGCGCCCGCCTTCCAACGGCGTTGGCATCAGCGCCGTATAGCATCCCGACAGCTCTTGCTGCCAGCTGTTAATAAATTGCATCACCACTCCAGAAGGTGCACACGAAAAGCACCGACAGTGAGTTTAAAGAATAGGGTTCAGTGTAACGCTGGGCGTCAGCGGATGACAGTTGAAAGGACTACTGCTGTGAAGGGGTGTGCGAAGTCACATCAGGATAAATAAGATCACCTAACCGTTCCGCTTTGACAACCGGGAACAAATTGCCTTGCAGTTGAGCTCCGCTCAGCGTGCTGACTTTCTCCAGCATGGCGTTATCGTCAACACCACATATTATGAGCTGATCGGCATAATCTGAGAAATTATCGATGACCGTTTGGATAAAGGGTGTAAAAGATGCACGTTTAGCCAGGCCTTGTATAAAGGTTTTATCCAGTTTCAGTACACTAAAGAGATTATCGTAAACTGCGGTCGCAGGTGCTTTACCCGCACCAAATTGGGAAAGCGATAAACGGAATTCCTGCTGTAATGTGGCCAAAAGTGGCTGCGCTTTTCCGCGCGCTAATTGCGGAAACGTTTCGCTAATATCGAGAATAATAAAAGGAAGTTGTTTAAATTTCCTTAACAGAAATTCACTTTCAAGCAGCGTTAACGCCATCGAATCATCAATACGAACCAGAGCGATAATTTGATGTAGCTCAAAAAAGTCACGGTACTTTTCCAGTAAAGAAAGCTGGCTCTGCATTAACCGTAATTGCTGCGCATCGTCTAATTGCGGCAACAGCAAATCCTGCGGCAGCGTAATTGGTGCGCTGTCGTGGACGAATTGCGTCACCAGCTCGACCGCAGTCAGCTGGCCCGCCAGTGTATAAACTGGATAGAACCAGGTTTCCGACTGATAGTCGGCAGATAAATGGACTTTCATTTTAGCAGCCAGAAGCAGTGGCAATTGGCGCATCGTATATCAATGAAAACGGTCAGGCAATAGGACCAAACGTTAGAAGAGACGCAATTTTGTGCCTGATTAAACCGTTTTAAGCCATAAATAAAACTTAAGCCAAATAACCGGGGTGGTTGTCCATACTCATTAAATAAATTCAGTCTTATTTTTAGTATTAATGCGGTCGCAGGTAAAGTGCCATTTTAAATGAGAGTTAAATTTGAGGGGAATTCAATAATAAATCGGCTGAAAAAACCATGAAGAGAATAGGTCATTCAGCACTGGTATGGTAATCACTCAGATACGACGTGCCTGCCAAAATACCTTGCGCCAATAGACGTTATCCAGTGAAGAGCGAATCACGCCCTGGCTGGTAGAAGCGTGGATAAAGGTGTTATCGGTATCGTAAATACCCACATGCAGGCCATTCTCTCCACTGCCCGTTTTAAAGAAGACCAGATCACCGGGCAGCAAATCGCGTTTATCAATGCGTGTGCCAATATCCGTCTGGTCGACGGTAGAACGCGGCAGTTGCATATCGAATTTATCGCGGAAGGTCAGATAAACAAAACCAGAGCAGTCTACACCGCCTCGACTTAATCCGCCGTAGCGATAAGGCGTGCCACGCCAGCGACCTAACTGATCATTGAGTTGGGCAATCACGGTGATGGAATCAGAAAGACGGCCATTCGGCGGCGGCGCGTGATGGCTACTACACCCAGCCAGCAGCATCATCAGAAGAAATACCGTTATTCGCATCAGAATGTCCCTAAATCCGTCGCCCGGATGACACTTTAGCGGCAAATCTGCTTAACAGGCAATGTTATTCAGGGAATAAACAGCAAAGGGCCTTGCGGCGTATCCAATTGTTCAAACTCGGTTTGGTAAAGCGGAGAGAGATTGGCGGCGGTGAGGACTTCCCGCGCACGTCCCTGCATGACCACTTCCCCCTGATGCATCAACCCTACGCGGTCAGCATGGCGCAGACTGTGGTTAAGATCGTGGCCGCTGGCAATCACCGCGATACCGGCGCGGCACAGCTGGAGCAGCAATTTGTCCACGGCTCGCTGCTGTGCGACATCCAGCGCCGTCAGTGGCTCATCCAGAATTAAAAGCTTGCCGTGAGGATTGATCGCTGGATGGATTTGCATCACCACCGCCGCCAGCCGCACGCGCTGCCATTCGCCTCCGGAGAGCTGCGTCAGCTTACGGGTTAATTTGTCCTGTACGCTGAGTTGCGTCAGCACATCATTGAGTGTGACATCTGCCTGCGGCGACGCCGAAGAGAAATGCAATCGTAGATAGTGCCAGACGGGCATGGTCCCTAACGCGTCTTGTTGTTGCGGTAACCAGGCACGCCACTGAGCCAGCGCGGACCCGCTTAAGCGGCCCAACGACATTCCTGCAAGCTGAATCACGCCTTGAGCCGGTAATAATCCCGACATCGCACTGAGCAAAGTACTTTTTCCCGCGCCATTCGGGCCCACCAGATGTATCCATTCACCCGCATTGACGCTGAGATCAACCGGAGCCAGACGTCCCGCGACGCTGACTCCCTGACACTGCAACAGCATTTACTCTGCCAGCGCCTGCTCAACGCGTTTCAGGATGATCGGATCATCAGGCGTCATATCCGGAGAAAAACGCGCAATCACCTTGCCCTGTTTGTTGATGAGGAATTTTTCGAAGTTCCACAAAATGTCGCCCTCAGCTTTAGGTGCACGACCTTTACTCACCATACGCTCGAGGAAACCGCTGCCTTCAGGACGTTCGGCTTCCGGCTGCGCTGCCGTTAACTGCGCATACAGCGGATGACGATCTGCACCGTTCACATCGGTTTTATCGAACATCGGGAAAGTCACACCATAAGTGGTGCTACAGAAGGTTTTGATCTCTTCGTTGCTGCCCGGCTCCTGCTCCAGAAACTGATTGCACGGGAAACCCAGCACGCTAAAGTTTTTGTCCTGCCAGGCTTTCTGCAGTGATTCAAGTTGCTCATACTGCGCCGTCAGCCCACATTTTGACGCCACGTTGACCACCAGCAGTACGTTGTCCTGATACTGTGCCAGTGTCGTTTTTTCGCCGTCCAGGGTAACCAGTTCTGTCTGATAAATGCTCATTGTCGATTCCTGTTGTTGAGACCAAGATGCCAGCCATTGCTAGCGCGAAGATTTCACTAATAGCACGATAAACAGCGGTGCGCCGAGGGTGGCGGTGACCACGCCAATCGGCAGCTCTGCCGACGTCAGCACCAGTCGGGCGATAATATCTGCCCCGAGGAGCACCGCAGCCCCTGCCAGCGCCGAGGCGGGCAGCAGGTAACGATGATCGCTAAAACCGCTTAAGCGTAACAGATGAGGGATGACCAATCCGACAAACCCGATGGCACCGGCCATCGCCACGCTGGTGCCAACCAGCCAGCCCATCGCCAGCACTAACAGGTTGCGCCATAACAACAACGGCAGGCCTAGCTGACGCGCCGAGGTCTCCCCCAGTGAGAGTAAATTCAGCGTACGCGCGGTGGCGGTAAGCAGCAGAGTAACCGGCAACAGCGCCAGCATCATCCAGCCATAGCGCCAGTCAATACCGCCAAAGCCGCCCATCATCCAGTACATTAACTGCCGCAGATCGAGGCTGGTGCTAAAGTACACGGCCCATGTCATCACTGCGCTACAGATAATGCCGAGCGCGACCCCTGTGAGCAATAAGCGGCTGGCTGAAAGCTGACGATGGGCAAAGTGCAGCAGGATCAGCGTGATCAATAATGCGCCCGCCATCGCCGCCAGCGCCAGGCTCCATAACGAGCCATTGCCCAGCATGACACCCAACACTAACCCAATGCCCGCGCCATTTGATACGCCAAGCAGGCCGGGTTCTGCCAGCGGATTGTTGAACAGCGCCTGCATCACTACACCACACACCGCCAGTGCTGCGCCCACCAGTAGCACGGCCAGCGTCCGCGGTAAGCGTAACTGCCAGACGAAGAGATCACCCTTCGATGTAAACCATTGGGTTGGGGAAATCCAGCTGTCTCCGGCACACAGACTGAGTACAAACAGCAGTAGCAGAGTGGCACTCAGCAGCATTAGCCAGCGCTGGCTGCGACGATCGGCCTGATAAGCAAGCTGGTCCAACAGAGTCATAGATGAGATTGGCTGAGAAAACAGAGATTTGATTGTAGTGAGATTGTGGCAAAAAGAAAGCGGCACCGAGTGGGTGCCGCTGAGCAATGCTTACTGATGAGGAGGGATCGGTTGACCGTGATTATCACGCTTATCGTGGTTATCGTGGCTATCACGCGGGTCATGATGCTGGTCGCGCGGCTGCGGTTTGTTATCGTGGCGCGGCGCATTGCCCGGGTGCTGTGACTGCCAGCCGTTACCGTTCCAGTAACCGTGTGGGCCTTTCATGCCAACACGCTGATTGTGGTGCTGTTTCCACCAGGTTGGCGCTCGCCAGTCGTAGCCATCCCAATAGTAGCCACGTTTATCCTGATCACCGATATGAATAGAGACACCCGGTGTGTTGATGTTAACGGAAACATTGGCGCTAGCCAGCAGCGGCATGCCTAACAGGATGCCCAGTAAAAGTGCTGTCTTTTTCATCAGCAATACCCCTTGTTATGTGATGGCGCTGTTATAACAAATGAATTGCGACAGTCACTATCAGCCAGTGCCGATTTTCATCCTATTTTCCGCATACTTACGAAATCCTGACATTATGGAAAAATTGCGCAGAATGGCTAACTTGCAGCCAATAAAAAAGGCCGCTAAGCGGCCTTTTTGTCATACTGAAATTAGTCAGCGTCCTTCGGTGTCGCGTTCTCAACGCGACTTTTCAACTTCTGTCCCGGACGGAAGGTCACCACTCGGCGGGCAGTGATAGGAATATCTTCCCCCGTCTTCGGGTTACGGCCCGGACGTTGGTTTTTGTCACGCAGATCAAAATTACCAAATCCGGACAGTTTAACCTGTTCTCCATTCTCCAACGCGCGGCGAACTTCTTCAAAGAAGAGCTCAACCAACTCTTTGGCATCGCGTTTGCTCAACCCGAGTTTTTCAAACAGGTACTCTGACATTTCAGCTTTTGTAAGCGCCATAGGTTCAATCCCTCAAGGTTGCCTGGAATCGCTCTTTTAATGCCGCAACGCATTTGGCAACGGTCGCGGCAATCTCCTCTTCTTCGAGTGTCCGGCTGGTATCCTGCAAAATCAGGCTAATCGCGAGGCTCTTTTCGCCCTCGTTCACGCCCTTACCACGGTACACGTCAAACAAGTTTACGCCAACTACCTGATTTACGCCAACTTTCTTACACTCCGCGATGATATCTGCTGCGGGCACGTTTTCAGCCACTACCACAGCGATATCACGACGGTTCGCCGGGAAGCGTGAAATCTCGCGCGCGTCAGGCAGGACGCGGTCTGCGACCTTATTCCAAAGCAGTTCAAACACTAAGGTGCGGCCGTTGAGATCCAGCTTACGTTCCAGCTCCGGATGAACCACCCCGATAAATCCGATTCGTTCGCCGCGTAAATAAATTGCCGCGCTCTGTCCCGGATGCAGCGCCGGATTGGCTTCTGCACGGAAAGAAATCTCTTCAAGTTTACCGGTCAAATCCAGCAGCGATTCTAAATCGCCTTTTAAATCATAGAAGTCAACCGCCTGGCGCGCCAGATCCCAATGCTCTTCATAGCGATTACCGCTCAGAACGCCCGCCAGCATAAGATCCTGGCGGATACCGAGATCGGCCTGCGTATCAGGAACAAAGCGTAAACCACTTTCAAACAGGCGTACACGACCCTGCTGGCGATTCTGGTTATAGACCACCGCGCCGAGCAGACCCGTCCACAGCGACAGGCGCATCGCCGACATATCGCTGGAGATTGGGCTTGGCAGAATCAAGGCCTCTTCACCCGGATGCAGCAACTGCTGCACTTTTGGATCAACGAAGCTATAAGTAATGGCTTCCTGATAACCTTTATCGACGAGCAGGTTACGCGCACGCTTCAGCGACAAATCCGCTTCGCGATGCTGAGTCATGATCAGGTTGGCTTTCACTGGCACGTCTGGGATGTTGTTGTAGCCGTACACGCGGGCCACTTCTTCAACCAGATCTTCCTCAATCGCCATATCGAAACGCCAGCTTGGCGCAACGGCTGTCCACTCGCCATTGCCCACGCTCACTTCGCAACCCAGACGCGTCAGGATATCGGTGACCTGCTCATCGGCGATCTCGTGACCAATCAGACGGTCCAGCTTTTCGCGACGCAAAGTGATAGTGGCGCGCTCAGGCAATTTACTGGCGTCGGTTTGATCGATAACCGGACCTGCTTCACCACCGCAGATGTCGAGCAGCAGCTGGGTCGCACGCTCAATGGCTTTGAATTGCAGCGCCGGATCAACACCACGCTCGTAACGGTGTGACGCATCGGTATGCAGGCCCTGACGACGTGCACGGCCGGTGATCGCCAGCGGTTCAAAGAAGGCACACTCGAACAGCACATTTTTGGTTTCTTCGTTCACACCAGAGTGCTCACCACCAAAAATACCGCCCATCGCCAGCGCTTTTTGATGGTCAGCAATCACCAGCGTATCGCTGCTGAGTTTGGCTTCAGTGCCATCCAGCAGCGTCAACACTTCACCCTCTTCCGCCATGCGCACCACAATGCCGCCGTCAATGCGGTCGAGGTCAAAGGCGTGCATTGGCTGACCCAGTTCCAGCAGAACGTAGTTGGTGATATCTACCACCGGGTCGATAGAACGGATTCCACAGCGACGCAGTTTTTCACGCATCCACAGTGGCGTTGCCGCTTTTACGTTAATCCCTTTCACCACGCGGCCCAGATAACGTGGGCAAGCCTCTGTGGCGTCGACGCGAATCGGGAAGGTATCGGTGATTGTTGCCTTAACGGGCTCAATCGTTGGCTCTGTGAGTGGCAAACCGTTGACCACCGCCACATCGCGCGCGATGCCGATAATACCGAGGCAATCAGCACGGTTAGGGGTCACACTGATTTCAATGGTGTTGTCATCCAGTTGCAGATAGCTGCGGATATCCGTGCCAATCGGCGCATCAGCGGGCAGTTCAATAATGCCGCTGTGATCGTCGGAAATACCCAGCTCAGAGAACGAGCACAGCATGCCTTCTGAAGGCTCACCGCGCAGTTTCGCGGCTTTGATTTTGAAATCGCCTGGCAGCACAGCGCCGACGGTCGCCACGGCGACTTTCAGGCCCTGGCGGCAGTTTGGCGCGCCACAAACGATATCCAGCAGGCGCTCGCCGCCCACGTTGATTTTGGTCACACGCAGTTTGTCGGCGTTCGGGTGCTGGCCGCACTCCACCACTTCACCCACGACCACGCCATGGAACGCACCGGCGACAGGATCCACGCCGTCCACTTCCAGGCCGGCCATGGTGATTTGCTCAGACAGCGCAGCGCTGTCCAGGGCTGGATTTACCCATTCGCGTAACCAGAGTTCACTGAATTTCATTGGATAACCTGCCCTTATTTAAATTGTTTGAGGAAACGTAAATCATTTTCGAAGAAGGCGCGCAGATCGTTCACGCCATAACGCAGCATGGTGAGACGCTCCATCCCCATGCCGAAAGCGAAGCCCGAGTAAACTTCCGGATCGATGCCGACATTGCGCAGAACATTTGGATGCACCATGCCGCAGCCCAGCACTTCCAGCCACTTGCCGTTTTTACCCATCACATCCACTTCTGCGGAGGGTTCAGTGAACGGGAAGTAAGAAGGACGGAAGCGAATCTGCAGGTCTTCTTCAAAGAAGTTGTTCAGGAAATCGTGCAGCGTGCCTTTCAGATTGGTGAAGCTGATGTCTTTATCAACAATCAGGCCTTCCATCTGATGGAACATTGGGGTGTGCGTTTGATCGTAGTCGTTACGATACACGCGACCTGGCGCGATGATGCGGATCGGTGGCTGCTGGTTTTTCATGGTGCGGATCTGCACGCCAGACGTCTGGGTGCGCAGCAGACGGGTGGCATCGAACCAGAAGGTATCGTGATCAGCACGCGCCGGATGGTGGCCGGGAATGTTGAGTGCGTCGAAGTTATGATAGTCATCTTCGATTTCCGGACCCGTGACCACCGCAAAGCCCAACTCGCCGAAGAAGTTTTCGATACGGTCGATGGTGCGGGTCACCGGGTGCAATCCACCGTTCTCAACGCGACGACCAGGCAGCGAGACATCGATGGTCTCTGCGGCGAGGCGCGCATTCAGTTCAGCGCTTTCCAGGGTGTTTTTACGCTCGGTAAGGCGGTCTTGTACCTGCTGCTTCGCTTCGTTAATCACCGCGCCTGCTGCCGGACGGTCTTCCGCTGGCAGTTCACGCAGGGTGGTCATTTGCAGCGTCAGGTGCCCTTTCTTACCCAGGAATTCGACGCGCACGGCGTCCAGGGCGGCGATATCCGACGCCTCGTCGATAGCGGCCGTGGCACGGGCCACCAGGTCTGCGAGTTGGGACATGATTTCCTCTTCTTCCAGCCGGGCTGGTCAGTTCTTGTAAGGACCGTGAGATCCGATTAAGTGTCGCCAGAAACAAAAAAGCCTCCACGAGGGAGGCTTTCAGCGCGATTTTTCGTTTCTTTTCTTATGCGCAAAAGCCCCCGATTGTCAGGCGCTAAAGTAAAAAAAGAAACGGAAAATAGCAGCGTGCATGCTTGCGTTACCTTGTCTTGATAGAAACCGCACTATTGAAAAGCCCAGCGGTTAAAATGTCAATCTTTTGCGTGAGTTGCAGGCAATAAAAAAGGGAGCAAGCTCCCTTTTTCATCTGACTTACGCCAGAGCTGATTTTGCTTTTTCGACCAGTGCCGTGAAGGTCACTTTGTCGAATACAGCGATGTCAGCCAGAATCTTACGGTCGATTTCAATAGAGGCTTTTTTCAGGCCATTGATGAAACGGCTGTAAGAGATACCGTTCTGACGGGCCGCAGCGTTGATACGCGCGATCCACAGCTGACGGAACTGACGCTTACGTTGACGACGGTCACGGTAAGCATACTGACCAGCTTTGATAACAGCCTGGAAAGCAACGCGGTAAACACGTGAACGTGCACCGTAGTAGCCTTTAGCTTGTTTTAAGATTTTCTTGTGACGTGCGCGAGCAATTACACCACGTTTTACGCGAGCCATGTGAGCTCTCCTATATCATATTCTGTGATGCCCTATTCCCTGCAGTACGCAAAGTGTTCAGGCAGATTTATAAAAAGTTTACTTATGCGTACGGCAGGCAGGCAACAACCAGACCCAGATCGCCTTTAGACACCATGCCTTTCGGACGCAGGTGACGTTTACGCTTGGTAGACTTCTTAGTCAGAATATGACGCAGGTTCGCGTGCTTACGCTTGAAGCCGCCAGAAGCGGTCTTCTTGAAGCGCTTAGCCGCGCCACGGACAGTTTTAATCTTTGGCATTTTTACAAATATCCACTTCGCATTGTTAATAAAATGAATCAGACAGGCGAATAAAATTCCGCACAGCGCGAACGCTGCGCGGCATTATTACTTGAAGGCCTACTGTTTCTTCTTCGGTGCGAGCACCATGATCATCTGGCGGCCTTCGATCTTAGTCGGGAAGGACTCGACAATGGCCAGATCCAGATCTTCACACAGGTCTTTACGGACGCGGTTAAGCACTTCCATACCGATCTGCTGGTGCGCCATTTCACGACCACGGAAACGCAGTGTGATTTTGGCTTTATCGCCCTCTTCCAGAAAGCGAATCAGGTTGCGTAGTTTGACCTGATAGTCGCCATCATCGGTACCAGGACGGAATTTGATTTCCTTAACCTGGATAACTTTCTGCTTCTTCTTCTGTTCCTTAGAAGACTTACTCTTTTCATAAAGGAACTTGCCGTAATCCATAATACGGCAAACCGGCGGTTCGGCGTTCGGGCTGATTTCAACTAAATCTACGCCAGCTTCTTCGGCTTTCTCAATTGCTTCGCGCAATGTCACAATGCCAAGTTGCTCGCCGTCTACGCCAGTTAAGCGCACTTCGGTAGCACGGATTTCGCCGTTGATACGGTTCGGACGCGTCGGTTGTACTCGTTTTCCGCCTTTAATAACCTTATTCCTCTAATTGGTGAAGATGTCGGCTGCGAATCTCTTGTTGCAGCTTCTCAACAAACACATCTACGTCCATGCTCCCGAGGTCTTTACCACGGCGGGTGCGCACGGCAACTTTGCCTGCTTCCACCTCTTTCTCACCGCAAACCAGCATATAAGGGACGCGACGTAATGTGTGCTCGCGGATTTTAAAGCCTATCTTCTCGTTTCTCAAGTCTGCTTTGACACGAATGCCAGCTTTCTGCAATTTCTTTGTCAATTCACTGACATATTCTGCCTGACTGTCGGTAATATTCATCACCACAGCCTGCACCGGGGCCAGCCAGCTCGGGAAGAAGCCCGCGAACTCTTCGGTCAGGATGCCGATAAAGCGCTCCATTGAACCGAGAATCGCACGGTGAATCATGACCGGCGTCTGACGATCGTTGTTTTCGCCCACATAAGTGGCGTCCAAACGTTTTGGCAGGGAGAAGTCTAGCTGAACGGTGCCGCACTGCCATGCGCGGTCGAGGCAATCGTACAGGGTAAACTCAATTTTCGGGCCGTAGAAGGCACCCTCTCCTGGCTGATATTCGAACGGAATTTCGTTCTCCTTCAGCGCTTCTGCTAAATCCACTTCCGCACGGTCCCACATTTCATCGGTACCGATACGTTTCTCCGGACGGGTCGACAGTTTCACCACGATTTTTTCAAAACCGAAGGTGCTGTACATGTCGTAAACCATGCGGATACAGCTGTTCACTTCATCACGAACCTGATCTTCAGTACAGAAGACGTGCGCATCATCCTGGGTAAAACCACGAACGCGCATCAGGCCGTGCAATGCGCCTGAAGGCTCATTACGGTGGCAGCTACCAAATTCCGCCATACGCAGCGGCAGGTCACGGTAGGATTTCAGACCCTGATTGAAGATCTGAACGTGGCCAGGGCAGTTCATTGGCTTGATGCAATATTCACGGTTCTCTGAAGAGGTGGTGAACATCGCTTCTTTGTAGTTTTCCCAGTGGCCGGTTTTTTCCCACAGCACACGGTCCATCATGAACGGACCTTTCACTTCCTGGTAATCGTACTCTTTCAGCTTGGTACGGACGAACACTTCCAGTTCACGGAAGATGGTCCAACCGTCGTTGTGCCAGAACACCATACCTGGCGCTTCTTCCTGCATATGGTACAGGTCGAGCTGCTTACCGATTTTACGGTGATCGCGCTTCGCCGCTTCTTCCAGGCGCTGCAGATAGACAGCCAGCTGCTTCTTGTCGCCCCACGCTGTACCGTAAATACGCTGCAGCATTTTGTTGTCGCTGTTGCCGCGCCAGTAAGCACCGGAGATTTTCTGCAGTTTGAAGTGATGGCAGAAACGCATGTTCGGCACGTGCGGACCGCGGCACATGTCGATATATTCTTCATGATGATACAAACCAGGTTGATCATCGTGGCTGATGTTTTCGTCAAGAATGGTGGTTTTGTAGCTTTCGCCACGCTCAGCAAAAACGTCACGCGCTTCCTGCCAGCTCACCTTCTTCTTCACAACATCGTAATTAGTCTCAGCCAGCTGGTGCATACGCTTTTCCAGCAGCTCAAGATCTTCCTGCGTCAGGGTGTGATCCAAATCGACGTCATAATAGAAGCCGTTATCGATCACCGGACCAATCGCCATTTTGGTATTCGGCCACAGCTGTTTAATTGCATGCCCTAACAGGTGTGCACAAGAGTGACGAATGATTTCCAGACCGGCTTCATCTTTGGCGGTGATAATTGCCACCTGAGCATCTTCGGTGATCGGATCAACCGCGTCCACCAGCTCGCCATTAACACGACCGGCAATGCAGGCTTTCGCCAGACCCGGTCCAATATCCAGAGCGATGTCCATCACGCTGACCGGACGGTCAAATACGCGCTGGCTGCCATCAGGAAGAGTAATTACTGGCATTTCATATCCTTAATTGCAGTGGTAAGCCACACGAAAGCCTACATGCAACATTGAGTTCTGTTTGAGTAACCCGGCGTAATGTCAGACCCACGTTGTCGGAATGACGCCAGGAATGTAAAGCGCCGGAGATAATAGCAGCTTTCTGCCGCGATCTAAACCCGCGAAAAATGCGCTAAGCCATCGACAGATAAAAAAAAACCGCTGCGCGGCGCAGGCCGGCAACGGTTTCTTCATCACGGCTCGCTTACATCGCGTAAGAAAGCTGGATGGTGGTTTTGGTGTCAGTACGATCCGGCGCAGACTCTGGCGGATTGTTATTCCAGGTCACGTTGTAAGCCAGCTTCAGCGCAAAGTGCGAGTTAATCGCTACCTCCAAGCCGGTTTCGGAGTTCACCGTCGTGTCATCACCGAAGCTGCTCAGCACAGATACACCCTGAATGAACTTGGTGGTATCCGTCAGCTGCCATTGATAACTCACCGCACCATAGCCCAGGGCTTTGGTTTCGTGGCCACCCGCGTGGAAGTCATCATAACGAACACCTGGACCGAATTCAGCACGCAGTGAATGCACCGGGCCGTTAAGGATCTGGCGACCGTAACCTGCGGTCAACACATCGCGTGAGTCATAACCGTTGAAACGGTCGCTCAACCAGCTT
This sequence comes from Pantoea sp. BL1, assembly GCF_000963985.1. Lineage (NCBI taxonomy): Bacteria > Pseudomonadati > Pseudomonadota > Gammaproteobacteria > Enterobacterales > Erwiniaceae > Pantoea > Pantoea sp. BL1. The sequence continues at coordinate 61,138 of NZ_JZRH01000061.1, forward strand.
GCCTGGCCGAACAGGTAGTCAGCACTGTTCAGGTTGTAACGAGTACGACCACCCAGGCTGTAGGTCTCTGACGAACGCTCATCGTTTGAGGAGTTGTTCGCGGCATTACCCCAGAGACTGTAAGCGGTGTTGGTCTGATACCAGGTCATGTTGGTCGCAGCACTCAGCGCTGAACTGGTGGTGTTACCGGTTTGAGCCAGATATCCCGCTGACGCGCTGCCTTCAAACGGTTTTTTTGCCGTTGAAGGGTCATCCATAGAGGTAAAAACAGTGTTATCAGCTAATGCCTGGTGACAAAATGCTCCAGCAGAGAGCAATACAACAGCGGACAGCTTATTAAAGGCTTTCATTAAATGTGACCCGTACGGCAGTTTAAAAAAGAGTGAGTCTGAAGAGTTTTCCCGGCCAATCAATGCAATTTACGGTAAGTTTTGTAAAAAAGTATGAAGGTGCCAGAAATGCCAGGTTCCGCGCTGGAACCGCATGGTTAATAGGAGCTTTCCCATTTCCGCTGCGCATTATAAGAGGCAATTAACCAAATAGCAGCCCAATTGATACAAGAATTTTCTGAAGCCTGTTGACGCAGATTTACGCCTCCTTTCCCCTCCTAATTGCGCAGAATTCGCTCTATTCGCAGCGCTGGTCTACGCTGGAATTTGTTCCATAACAACGAGGTGAATGATGAGTGACCACGACCTGAAACGTTACATTGTCACGCTAAGCTATTCGGATGAGAGCTTAGGCGATCTGCAATCTCTGAACAGTGTGATGGTCAATGGCGGTTACACCACGACCCTGCATGACGACGAGGGCCGTTCACATGAATTGGGGACCAACAGTTTTGGCATCATCACTGCCCTGGAACAACACGAGATTGCGGAACACGCAGCCGGGCTGGCCGATGTTGCTTTGCACCGCCAGGCAGAGGTGAAAATCAGCACGCTATCCGAATTTCTAAAGGCAAAACCCTGACGCGCCACAAATAATCGCCCCACCACTGGTTTTGCTGAAGTTTTGAGCGCTACAATCAAACTTACGCAGCGAATAAAGAGGATTACCCAATGTGGTCAGCCATTAGTCGTCTGTTAAGCGAACACGCCGGTGAAGCTGAAATCACTGAACGTTACGAACTCCCTGGTGGCGATGTGCATCCTGCCTGGCGCCTCCGCTACGGCGATCTCGACGTTTTCGTAAAATGTAATACGCGCGATATGCTCACCCTGTTTAGCTGGGAAGCGGATCAGTTGGGCTTGTTGGCGCGGACACAGACGGTCCGGGTGCCAAAAGTGTATGGCGTCGGGAATGACCGCGACAGCAGCTTTTTACTGTTGGAGTATATTCAGCCAGAGGCGCTGAAAGAACACAGCGCCTTCCAGCTTGGCCAGCAGTTAGCTCACCTGCATCAATGGAGCGAGCAACCGCAGTTTGGCCTCGATTACGATAACAACATCACCACCTCCCCCCAGCCCAACAGCTGGCTACGCCGCTGGTCGGTGTTCTTTGCTGAACAGCGTATTGGCTGGCAATTACAACTGGCCGCTGAGAAAGGGGTGCAATACGGCAATACCGAACTGATCGTCGATTGCGTGCAACGCGCGCTGGCCAATCATCATCCTCAGCCTTCTCTATTACACGGCGATTTGTGGCCTGCTAACTGCGCGGATAGCAGTAGTGGGCCATGGCTGTTTGACCCCGCCTGCTATTGGGGCGATCGGGAGTGCGATCTCGCGATGTTGAATTACTACGTCGAATTGCCACGCCAGATTTACGAGGGATATCACTCGGTGTGGCCGCTGGCAGAAGGGTTTTCGCAACGACAGCCTGTGTACCAGCTCTACTATTTGCTCAACCGCGCCAACGTGTTTGCCGGTAACTGGACAAACGCCGCACAATTCGCGATTGACCAGTTGTTAAATGAAGATGCATTAGGACAACGTCAGGCCAGGCCGGCCTGACGCCTTACAACATGCCCAGTAATTTCAGGACAAAATAACCCGCAATAGCAATCACGATTGGCAGGATATAGAGCGGGAAAACTTGCAGCAAAATAGTATGTCGCGGGACATGGATCTTCTCTTCCAGCTGCGCACGTGTGCGTCCTTCTGTTCCTTTGGCTTGTTCAAGAATCAACTGATCCTCAATACCTTCCTTGATGTGACGCGACTGACGCCACATGCGTGCGCCTGACGCCTGCAGCGCAATGCCGACGAAAATCAGGATGTAGATGATCCAGAAGCCAATATTGGCACCGCCATTAAACTCCGGAACCGGTGAATTTTGCCAAAACAGGTTCAAAAACGGCGTGTTGAACTTGATCATGTCGACCATGACATGGACAAAATCGAGCATCACGGCATCAATGCCCGGCTGCTTTTCACTGTGTTTAAACATGAAGCCGAGAATTGAAATAATGGTGGATAGCAGCGCCGGAATAAAAATTACCCAGCCAGCCACTCGCTTAAGGATGGCGATGCGGCCAGCCTGTTGGTAAGTCATGGTGTCTCCCTTCACATAAAGTAGTTTTGCCCTAAGTCTACCTGCACTGCGGCTTTTTTTCCTGAAAAATGCGTAACCTGCCGTGAGTCGGATTTACCGGCTGCACATGGTATGGTAGGGCAAATTTCAAACGGAGCTGTTGTATGTCTTATCGTCGCCCGGTGTTGGCCGCTATTTTTGATATGGACGGATTGCTGATCGATTCTGAACCCCTGTGGGATCAGGCGGAACTGGATGTATTTGCCAGTTTGGGGGTGGATATTACCCGCCGCCATGAACTGCCCGATACGCTGGGTTTGCGCATCGATCAAACCGTCCGTATGTGGTTTGAAGCCCTGCCGTGGAACGGCCCGGATCAGGCGGAAGTCACGCAACGTATCATTGCCCGCGCACTGGCATTGGTTGAGGAGACGCGTCCATTACTGCCCGGCGTTGAACAGGCATTGCAACTTTGCCAGCAGCAGGGATTGAAGATCGCCCTCGCCTCAGCGTCACCGCTGTTTATGCTGGAGCGCGTGCTGGAGATGTTCGACCTGCGCAAATACTTCGACGCCATTGCTTCAGCCGAAGCCCTGCCTTACAGCAAACCTCATCCACAGGTGTATCTGGATGCGGCGGCGAAGTTAGCGGTGGATCCGCTGAACTGTCTGACGCTGGAAGATTCGTTTAATGGCATGATCGCCACCAAAGCCGCGCGCATGCGTTCGATTGTGGTGCCTGCAGCCGAGTACGCGGATGATGCGCGTTGGGCGCTGGCCAATGTGAAGCTGGCGAATTTGACCGAGTTGAAAGCTGAGCATCTGTTCAATTAATTCTGATACACCTGTGTCGGGCCAGGACGCAGCCCATCCACTCTCGTTGCCCACCTGTGGGCAACGCTTTCCATTGTTTTTCTGAGCACTCACTACAGCAATAACCGTGTGTATTTGATCGCCCACACAATTAAATAAAACAACGTTTCATTTTTATTGAATTCATGTCCCATCCTGCCTAAGATGCCCAAAGACCCACTTCGGGACACTTCCTATAACTTTGAGAGGTCTGAGATGGACGTTCGTCAAAGCATTCATACTGAGCATGCTAAAAATCTGGACACCGCCGGATTACGTCGCGAATTTTTGATCGAGAAAATTTTTGAAGCCGACAATTACACCCTCACTTACAGCCACATTGATCGCATCATCATTGGGGGTGTTATGCCAATCCAGCAGTCGGTGACGATCGGTGAGGAAGTCGGCAAGCAGCTAGGCGTGAGCTATTTTCTCGAACGCCGCGAACTGGGCGTGATCAACATTGGCGGACCGGGCTTGATTGACGTCGATGGCAAAACCTGGGAGGTGGGCCATCAGGAGGCGCTGTATGTTGGCCAGGGTGCCAAAAGCGTGGTTTTCCGCAGCAGCAACGCCAATCTTCCAGCGAAGTTTTACTACAACAGCGCACCCGCACATACCCGTTATCCGGATAAAAAGATTACCCTGCAGGATGCAGTCAAAGCCACGTTAGGCGATGCTGCGACCTCAAACCGTCGCACCATTAATAAATTTATCGTGCCGGATGTGTTACCTACCTGCCAACTCACCATGGGACTCACGCGTCTTGATGACGGCAATCTGTGGAACACCATGCCGTGTCACACCCATGAACGTCGCATGGAAGTGTACTTTTACTTTGATATGGCAGATGACAGCGCCGTTTTCCACATGATGGGTCAGCCGCAGGAAACGCGCCATTTACTGGTGCACAACGAGCAGGCGGTGATTTCACCGAGTTGGTCAATCCATGCCGGTGTGGGGACACAGCGCTATACCTTTATCTGGGGCATGGTGGGCGAAAACCAGGTGTTTGATGACATGGATCACGTCAGCATCAGCGCGCTGCGCTAACAGGAGCGGAAGATGATTCTTAACGCATTTAATCTTGAAGGCAAAATTGCGCTGGTCACCGGCTGCAATACTGGTTTAGGTCAGGGGATGGCCTTAGGGTTGGCGCAAGCCGGCTGTGACATCATCGGCGTTAACCGTGCCGGTCCTGCCAATACACAGGCTAAAGTTGAAGCCCTGGGACGCCGCTTTTGGTCGATTCAGGCCGATTTGACTCAGCCGAAAGGGGTGCCGCAGATCGTTGAGCAAGCCGTGGCTCAGGCAGGACGTATCGATATTCTGGTGAATAATGCGGGCATCATCCGCCGTGAAGATGCGCTCAACTTCAGCGAGCAGGACTGGGACGATGTGATGAACATCAACAGCAAAAGCTTGTTCTTCCTGTCTCAGCAGGTGGCGCGTCAGTTTATCGCTCAGGGCAACGGCGGCAAAATTATTAATATCGCCTCAATGCTCTCCTTTCAGGGCGGCATCCGCGTGCCCTCTTACACTGCGTCAAAAAGCGCAGTGATGGGTTTAACGCGGCTGATGGCCAATGAGTGGGCGAAACACGGCATTAACGTGAATGCCATCGCTCCTGGCTACATGGCGACCAATAACACCGAACAACTGCGCAATGATGAGTCGCGCAATGAAGAGATCCTTGGGCGCATCCCTGCCGGACGCTGGGGTGTTCCGGATGACATGATGGGTCCGATCGTGTTTCTGGCTTCTGACGCTGCAGATTATGTGCACGGCTACACGCTGGCCGTCGATGGTGGATGGTTAGCACGCTAACCTGTTCTTTTCCCGCGTCATTATGACGCGGGAAAGCGAAAAATATTAACGCTTCGTTACAGCGTCACCGTTCTATTTCACTGGATAAATCCCTATACTGGATGCATCGACAGTTTTTGCAGCCAGGTTTCATCATGACGGCCGAAGGCCATATCATTTTTGCCATTGCCAGCGCGATTTTTGCTAAGCGTGCGGAGCTGACGCCAGTCATGGCCAGCGCCGACTGGTGGCATCTCGTGCCTGCTGCACTTCTGACCTGTCTGCTGCCTGATATTGACCATCCTAAATCTGTGTTAGGCCAGCGCCTGAAATGGATCTCGCAACCTATCGCTCGCGCCTTTGGCCATCGTGGATTTACTCACAGTTTGCTGGCGGTGGCGGTCAGCCTGTGGCTATTCCAGATTAACGTCCCGGCGGACTGGTTCCTGCCTGCCGATGTCTTACAGGGGATGACGCTGGGCTATCTCAGTCACATCGTCGCCGACATGTTGACCCCCGCAGGCGTCCCCTTGCTGTGGCCGTGCCGCTGGCGTTTCCGCCTGCCGCTGCTCAACAGCCAAAAAGGTAATCAGCTGGAGCGCGCACTTTGCCTCGCATTGGTCGGATATGCACTTTGGTTTCCCGCTGGCATGCCCTCTTTTGGTGCCAACGGTTGGCCCGAGCAACTGTTTAATACGCTGCAAAATGGAGTCGGTCGGCTGGTTAATGGTCAAAACGGTCAATAATCAGGCAGATCAATCAATAAAGTTATAAACCATTCCTTTTGAGTATAAGCCTGCACTTTCCTGAACTGTTAACATTCCTGACATTCCCTGACGGGAACTTACTGTTTTCCGTGCCAGCCAAACGTGCTGCGCGGCACACCTCTGGAGTCGAGTATGGATTTTCCCCTCATTATTAATATCATCGCCTTTGTTGCGTTGCTGATTCTGTTGAATCGCATTGGCAACCAAAGCTGGAGCCTGTCGAAACGCGTGCTGACTGGCTTAGTGATTGGCGTGCTGTTCGGTCTGGCGCTGCAAACCATTTATGGCGAAAACAGCCCGGTGGTTAAGGATTCAATCAGCTGGTTCAACATTGTCGGCAACGGTTATGTCCAGTTGCTGCAGATGATTGTAATGCCGCTGGTGTTTGCGTCGATCCTGAGCGCTGTCGCGCGCCTGCATAATGCCTCTTCACTCGGCAAGATCAGCGTGCTGACCATTGGCGTATTGCTGTTCACCACCGCGATCTCCGCGCTGGTGGGTGTGATGGTCACCGGGCTGTTTGGCCTGAGCGCAGAAGGCCTGGTGCAGGGTGCGCAGGAAACCGCACGTTTGAGCGCGATCCAGAGCAACTATGTAGGCAAGGTCGCAGATCTCAGTACGCCGCAGCTGCTGCTCTCCTTTATCCCGAAAAATCCGTTTGCCGATATGGCGGGCGCTAACCCAACCTCGATCATCAGCGTGGTGATCTTCGCTGCCTTCCTCGGCGTGGCGGCATTGCAGCTGCTGAAGGATGACAAAGTCAAAGGCGAGCGCGTACTGGTGGCAATTGATACGCTGCAGTCCTGGGTGATGAAACTGGTGCGTTTGATCATGAAGCTGACGCCGTACGGTGTGCTGGCGCTGATGACCAAAGTGGTGGCGGGCTCTAACCTGCAGGACATCATCAAGCTGGGCGGTTTTGTGGTGGCCTCTTATCTCGGTCTGGCGATCATGTTTGGCGTGCACGCCCTGCTGCTGTCCGTGAACGGCATCAACCCGATGCGCTTCTTCCGCAAAGTATGGCCGGTGATCACCTTCGCTTTCACCAGCCGTTCCAGTGCGGCCAGCATTCCGCTGAACGTGGAAACGCAGACGCGCCGTCTTGGTGTGCCGGAATCGATTGCCAGCTTCTCGGCTTCCTTTGGTGCCACCATTGGTCAGAACGGTTGCGCCGGTTTGTACCCGACCATGCTGGCGGTGATGGTTGCACCAACGGTCGGCATTAACCCGTTTGATCCGATGTGGATTGCGACACTGGTCGGTATCGTTACGCTGAGCTCGGCCGGTGTTGCCGGTGTTGGCGGCGGTGCCACTTTCGCTGCGCTGATTGTGCTGCCAGCGATGGGCTTGCCAGTCACACTGGTTGCCCTGCTGATTTCCATCGAGCCGCTGATCGATATGGGCCGTACCGCATTGAACGTCAATGGTTCGATGACAGCAGGTTCACTCACCAGTCGCTGGCTCGGTTTGACCGATAAAAAAGTGCTGGAAAGCGACGAGCACGCTGAACTGGCGCATCGCTAATTCCGACGCAACAGAACAACGGCAGGCCTCATCGCCTGCCGTTTTTTTATGGCTGAAACTCCGCAATTCCCCCCGATCGTGGCGCTAGCGTCAGGAAAGCGTTAAGCATGGTAAACAGACGAAAAATCAGCCACTTTTCACTTGAGTTTTGTCATTAAAAGGCGAATTCTGCTATCAGTCATAGCAGGAGAATCACCGATGAAAAACGTTATCGCCTCGGTGCTGGCGTTAACCTTATTAACGCCAGCCATCAGTTTTGCCCACCCTTACGGCTGGGGCCCCGGCCCAGGTCCACATTGGGGTGGGGGTCCACATTGGGGAGGTGGCCCACGTTGGGGCGGCCCGGGTCCGTTGCGCTTCTTACCTGAAGCGGCTACTGCGGTGCTGATTGGCGGTCTCACCTATTACATGCTGAATGGCAACTACTACCAGCGTCAGGGCGATACCTATGTCGTCGTTCAGGCGCCTGAAGCACCGCCAGAGGGCGGAATGCGCGTGCTGGATTTCAACGGAAAACGCTATTACGTGCAGGAAGGTCACTACTATCAGCGTGAGATGGGCGGCAATTATGTTGAAGTGCCCCGCCCGTACGGACTGTAAGTGTAAAACGAAAAAAGGCCCGTCATCGACGGGCCTTTTTGTATTCGGCAAGAATTACTGTGCAGCTTGCGGATCGGTATCGTAGTCTTTACAGCTCTGGAAGCCGTAGTTCATCACGCGGCCCACATCGTTGTAACTGACAAAGTAGGTCTGTGCTTTACCATCACGCTCGCCGAGCACGTAGGTCTGGCAAGTACCACGGGCATGTACCATGGTAATTTCAGTTGATGGCGCACCCGCAATCTGGCGTACCTGATCGCGCGTCATTCCTTTTTTCACATCTTTAACCACCGGCTTAGTCACATAGCTTTCGGCTTTGTCATAAGTCGTACAACCCGATAAGGCTACCAGCGTCATAGCGGCAGCGATACATCCCAGCACTTTATTCATCTTTATATTCCTCATACTTTGTCCATGTCACACTAAGCCTGGAACATAAATCCAGATTTATCAACTTAATGGCTTCGCTTTAAGCCCATTCTGAAGCGTTAGTTTTACGTAAAGTTGCTGTGTTGCCGCTTCACGCTTCGTATAATCTCCCGGCAAAAAAAATCTTAAGACATCAATAAAACAGAGGATCAATGACACCTGCACACTCTAATCGGCTGGTTTACGCCATTACGCTGGGCCTGCTCGCGGCACTTGGACCGCTCTGTATCGACCTGTACTTGCCCGCCTTACCTGAACTGGCGCGCGATCTGCATACCGAAACCGCCACCGCGCAGTTAAGTTTAACCGCAGGATTACTGGGCCTTGGCGCCGGACAATTGCTGTTTGGCCCGATGAGCGACAAGTTTGGCCGTATCCGCCCGTTGTTGCTGTCGCTGGTGCTGTTATTTATCGCGTCAATTGGCTGCGCGCTGGCAAAAGACATTCACTCTCTGTTGGTAGCACGTCTGTTTGAAGGTCTGGCGGGTGCAGGCGGCGCGGTGTTGTCACGCGCTATCGCACGCGATATGTACAGCGGCCATGAACTGACTCGCTTCTTTGCCCTGCTGATGCTGGTGAATGGCCTGGCGCCAATTGGTGCACCGGTGCTCGGCGGTATGTTAATGACGGTGCTGAACTGGCGCGGCATTTTTGTGGTACTCGGATGTATCGCTGTACTGCTGATCTTCCTCGCACGCTGGAAACTGCACGAAACGCTGCCCGCTGAACGTCGCAGCCAGGGCTCAATCTTTTCCGCCTGGGCAGCACTCGGCCAGGTGATTACTCATCGTCGCTTCATGGGCTTCTGCCTGACGCAGGGCTTTATGATGTCCGGCATGTTTGCCTACATCGGCGCTTCCCCATTTGTGTTACAGCAAATCTACGGCCTCTCACCCCAGGCGTTTAGCTTCTGTTTCGCTGCTAATGGCTTCGGCCTGATTATTGCATCTCAAACCAGTGCACGTTTGTGCCCACTGTGGGGAGAATATCGCGTGCTAAAAGGCGGGCTGACGCTGGCATTCGTGGCGTCGAGCTGTCTGTTATTAGCGGGTCTGACCGGGGCACCGCTGCCGGTGATCCTGCTGGCACTGTTCTTCACCATTGCCAGTAACGGTGTCATTGCGACGACGGCTTCGTCTCTGGCGATGCAGAGTCAGGGGCATCGTGCAGGCAGTGCCTCAGCGGTAATTGGTGTCACCATGTTCACGTTAGGTGCCATTAGCGTGCCCGTAACCGGTTTGGGCGGCACCTCAGTATCGAGCATGACGGGCACTATCTTTGGCTGCTTTATGCTGGCAATTTTGATGTTCATACTGTTGGCACAAAAACCGAAAAGCGCCTGAAAAGCCTGCAAATAAGTGCGACAACAAGCCATGCGGCTTGTTGTTTGCCAACGGAGGCGTTAGCTTTAGCAGATGATTCGTATTGTGCCGTCAGGCTACTGACTTGAGGAGAGGTTCATGTCACTGCAGCAGGAAATCATTGAAGCGTTGGGTGTTAAACCCGTTATCGATCCGCAACAGGAAGTCCGCGTCAGCGTCGATTTTCTGAAATCCTACCTGAAAGCCAATCCATTCCTGAAAACGCTGGTGCTTGGCATTAGCGGCGGACAGGACTCCACGCTAACTGGCATCCTGTCTCAAACCGCCATTCGCGAGTTGCGAGAAGAGACCGGCGATAAGGACTACACCTTCATCGCAGTACGTCTGCCGTATGGCGTGCAGGCCGATGAGCAGGATTGTCAGGATGCGCTGGCGTTTATCCAGCCGGATCGCACGTTAGTGGTCAATATCAAAGAAGCGATTCTCGCCAGTGAGCGCGCGTTGAAAGAAGCGGGCATCGCAGTCTCCGATTTCGTACGCGGCAACGAAAAAGCCCGCGAGCGTATGAAGGCACAATACAGCATCGCCGGCATGACCAAAGGCGTGGTAGTGGGCACCGACCATGCAGCCGAAGCCGTGACCGGTTTCTTCACCAAATACGGTGACGGTGGCACCGATATCAACCCGATTTTCCGCCTGCACAAAGGCCAGGGCAAACAGCTGTTAAAAACGCTGGGCTGCCCGGAACACTTGTATCTGAAGCATCCTACTGCCGATCTGGAAGACGATCGTCCTGGCTTGCAGGACGAAGTGGCGCTTGGCGTGACCTATCAACAGATTGACGCTTATCTGGAAGGCAAAACCATCGATGCCGCCGCCGCAAAGACCATTGAAGGCTGGTATCTCAAAACCGAACACAAACGTCGTCCGCCGATTACCGTGTTTGACGATTTCTGGAAAAAGTAATTGTTCTACGTTTCCCGCCGCTGTCGCGGGAAACGCCCTTCTTCTGCCGCTGACTGGCGAGAAAAGCATCACGCTGATATACTGGACGGACAACCAGTAATCGGAGTGTGTTTTGGTCAGACGTGCAGCCAGCCACCGCCTCGAATTTGATGCGGCCGCGATTTATCAATATCCCGAACATTTACGACAATGGCTGGAAGGATTACCGAATCAGCCAGGCGTGTATACCTTTCACGGTGAGAGCGACAGCTTGCCACTGTATATCGGCAAAAGCGTCAACCTGCGCAGCCGGGTGATGTCGCATTTTCGCACGCCGGATGAAGCCAACATGTTGCGTCAGGCGCGGCGTGTGACCTGGATCCCTACCGCGGGCGATCTTGGCGCGCAACTGCTGGAAGCGCAGATGATTAAAACGCAGCAGCCGCTGTTTAATAAGCGCCTGCGCAAAAATCGTCAGCTCTGTTCGTTGCAGCTTGGCGATGGCGCTCCGCAGGTGGTTTACGCCAAAGATCTCGACTTCTCCTGCTCCCCCAACCTCTACGGTTTGTTTCGCAGCCGCTTTGCGGCCATGGAAAAACTCAAGGCGATTGCCGATGAACAACGCCTGTGCCATGGATTACTGGGATTAGAGCGCTTATCACCGGGACGCGGCTGTTTTCGCGCCGCGCTAAAACGCTGCGCCGGGGCGTGCTGCGGTACCGAATCCGTTGAAGCCCATCAGCAACGTTTGCATCAGGCACTGGAACAGATGCGCGTGGTGTGCTGGCCGTGGCAAGGTCCGGTTGGCATGGTTGAAGTGGGAGCAGAGATGACACAGATTCACGTCATCGATCACTGGTTCTGGCTCGGTTCGGTCACCACCGAAGCGGAGGCCCGCCAGCTGCAGCGCGCACGCCAGGGCTTTGATCATGACGGCTATAAAATTTTGTGTCGCCCGCTGTTGTCTGGGGTTTTCCCGCTGATCGAACTCTAAAACAAAACCGCCGACGCTGCCCAACGCATCATATGCAGTGGACAACGTCGGCGGTCTCAAACCGATAAGCTAAACGGCTTATTCGCCATCAGCCGGCGGTGGCGGCATTTTACCGTCATGCGGGCCTTTCTCTGTCAGACGTTTCTCAAAGTTGGCGTTGTACTGTTTTTTCTGTTCAGGCGTCAGCACGTTGTAAATCTTGTTCTGCGTTTCCATCATGCTCACCGCACGATCTTTCGCGTTGGCGGTCATTTTCTCCGCCTGCGCTTCGGCTTTCGCTTTATCGAAAGTATCTGAAGCGATGATGCTGTGGTTAGCACGACGCTCTTCCAGAGATGGACGTTTCATCTCTTTATGGCTGTCACGCATGATGGTTTTGATCTGCGCTTTCTGCGCATCCGTCAGATTCAGGCCTTTGAACATCATCTCCATACCGTGATGACGCATTGGCGGCTTGTGCATCGGTTTTTCGCTACCTGCTGGCGGTGGTGTCAGATTGTCCGCTGCAGCGTGGACGATGTTGGCAGCACCAAGAGCCATTGCAGTAGCCAGGAACAGGGAAGTGAGTTTACGCATAATATTTGTCCTTACTATTCAGTTTCATGACGACAAGGTGTGTCGCGTCTTCGGAAACAAGCATACGACGCCAAACGTCAACTACTCAGAGTCTGAGTAAAGCCCTGAAAGCATAAAAGACAGTAATCAGGCAATCATGGAGAGAAAGAGAAGAAATGCGTGAGGAATTGCAAAAGAGTATGACAATCAAAGGGAAATGCGCAGGAATTAAGGAGGAGTGTAACGGTATTGTCGGATTTGCGGAAGGGAAAAATGGGTGAATTTTCTTCACCCACCTTATTTATAACGTCAGTGCCTGCGTTTGCTCGTTCTCTTCCACCAGCATCAGGCCAGCACGCAGTCCCGCGGCGACATTTGGATTGGGAAACAGCACATATTCACGCGCCTGTTGTACGTAGTAGCGCGTCTCCCCCTCTTCTGCCAGCAACGTGCCCTGCGGGAATGCCGTAAAGTTCAGCGTTTCTGGCCCCATGTGCAACACAAACGCGTCACCGTGACGGGTAATCTGCTGCGCCACACGATAATGCCGCGGCTGTTCCCGCACTTCTGGCAGTGGCTCGCCATACAACAATGCCGCCAGCGCCTGCTGCACCGCCGAGAACTGGCTGAGATCATTTTCACCAAACGGCAGGGCTTTACCCAGCTCCAGCGTACAGCTGGCCGCATCATGATGTTCACAGCTGTAGTGGGTAAAAGTGCCGCCAGGGGAACGATGAAACACCAGCGCTTCCAGCTCTGCCGCCGCCAGCCAGTGCAGAAAGTCGTGCGGCCACGGTTGAGGATTCAAGGGCATCACACCAAAGCGCGCATGGTACGAGCCACGAATCGCGGTATGCAGATCGAGATGCCAGCGTACTTCATGATCGCGACACTCGCGCCAGAACTGTTCAAGCGCCTGTTCCAGTCGCAACGTGCGCTGAGCTTCAGGCAAATCGGACACCTTCTGCCAGCGCCCACCGAACAAGCGGTTAATATCATATTGCTGATAGCGCTTGCCGCTGCGTAGCGCATCGGGATTGCCCAATATCACCAGCAACCGCACCGCTAACGGTTGTTCTCCGCGCAGCAGTGGCGTCAACAACAGGTTAAGAATCTCTACCGGGGCCGTTTCGTTGCCGTGCACGCCCGCTGACAGCACCAGCGCCTGATGCGTCGGTGCATGGGGTGTCAGGGATAGAATGCCCTCATCGTGCCACTGCCACTGTAAATGGGCATTGCTGCCCTGCCGCTGCTGGGGCGGCTTACCTGACAGGGTTTGTTGGAGAAAATCCTGCATGTACACTCCTTTTCAACTCAGAAGCTTCACTTACCCTCTGAGGTTAACGCTGAAATGCGTAGACACTGCCTAAGTCTAGCAGCTGTGTCAGCTCATCCAGCGCGGTGCGTCCTTCACGCAGTAACTGTGGATCGGCCAAATCGGCTTGGGTCAGGCGATCGCGGTAGTGGCGATCGACCCAACTGTTCAGGGTGGTGAACAGGCGATCGTTCATCAGTACCGCTGGATTGAGGGCCTGACGCTCTGCTTCATTGAGCACCACGCGCAAACGCAGACAGGCTGGCCCACCGCCATTGCACATACTCTCACGCAGATCGAACACCGTGAGCTCACGAATCGGTCCGCCGCTCTCCACCAGCTCGCTCAAATAGCGCCACACGCCCGCATGCTGGCGTGACTCTTCAGGCAGTACCAGTCGCATCCCACCTTCAAGATGCTGCAACAGCTGGCTGTTAAACAGATAGGTATTCACCGCGTCGGCCACTGACACTTTATCGCGCGGCACCACAATCGGCTGGAAGCCGGGCACGCGCGCAGCCAGCTGTTGTAATAACGCCGGTTGATCGACAAACGCCTCTTCATGGCAGAACAGCACCTGCTGGTTGCTGACGGCGATGACATCGTTGTGGAATACGCCCTGATCGATCACCAGCGGGTTTTGCTGAGCAAACAGCGTGCGATCGTCGTCAAGCTGATGCAGGCGCGCCACCGCGGCACTGGCTTCCCGCGTCTGACGTGCCGGATAACGTGCTGGTGCAGCGCCCTGCTGTTGTCCATCACGACCATAAACAAACAGCTGAACACCCGCATCGCCATACTCCGCACCAAAGCGGTTATGGTTGGCGGCACCTTCATCGCCAAACAGCGCCACCTGCGGCAAAGCATCATGCACGCTGAAATGTTGCGGATCGCGGAAAATGGCGCGCAGCAAGTCGGCCGTTTCCGGCGCTTCGATGGCGCGGTGGAATTTATTGTTAAGGTTAGCCACGGTAAAGTGCACGCGCCCATCGGCACTGTCGGCTGAAGGCGAAACGGTGGCAGCATTCGCCACCCACATTGCCGAGGCAGAACTGGCCGCAGACAACAATTGCGGTGCCTGCCGGGCGGCTTTCTCCAGCACCTGTTCGTCAGTGCCAGCAAAACCCAACTGGCGCAGCAGCGGGATATTCGGCCGCTCATGCGGCGGAATCACCCCTTGCACATAGCCCATGTCCGCCAGCGCTTTCATTTTCAACAGGCCCTGTTTCGCCGCCAGACGTGGATTAGAAGGCTGCAGCTGATTACGCGTTGAGGCTTCATTACCAAATGAGAGCCCGGCGTAATGGTGCGTCAGGCCGACCAGACCGTCAAAATTGGCTTCAAACGCTTTCATTATTCAGCTCCTTCCGCGGAGAAATCCAGTCCCGGCGATAAGCTGCCCGGTAAGGCCAGGCTCGGGCTCTCCAAAGATGCCATCGGCCACGCGCAGTAATCTGCGGCATACCATGCACTGGCGCGATGATTACCGGACGCACCTACACCGCCAAACGGCGCTGAGCTGGCGGCACCGGTTAACGGTTTGTTCCAGTTAACAATCCCGGCACGCGCTTCCAGCAGCAGTTGGTCAAACTGCGCACGCTGTGGAGAAATCAAGCCGCAGGAGAGGCCATAGCGCGTCTGGTTGGCGAGGCGAATCGCCTGATCGTACTCATCGTAGCGAATGACCTGCAGCAGCGGACCAAACACCTCTTCGTCGGGCAGTTTCGCCACGTCCGTCATTTCAATGATACCGGGAGTGATAATGGCGCTGTCGCGATCCGGCCAGTGCATCGCCAGCAACACCTTGCCGCCCAGATCGATACGCTGCTGCCAGGCGGCGTAAATATGTCCGGCGGCGGCAGGTGAAATCACGCTGCCCATAAAGGGCTGCGGTTCAGCATTCCAGGCGGCAGGCTGCAGACGAGCGGTCACTTCCACCAAACGCTGCAGGAAGGCATCGCCTGCGGCTCCGCGTTTCACCAGCAGACGACGCGCACAGGTGCAGCGCTGCCCGGCTGTAATAAAGGCAGACTGAATCGCGATGTGCACTGCGCCATCAAGGTCTGAGGGGTCCTCGACGATCAGCGCATTGTTACCGCCCATCTCCAGCGCCAGCATTTTCTCAGGCTGACCGGCAAACTGGCGATGCAGGTGATAGCCTGTTGCGGCACTGCCGGTAAACAGCAAGCCATCGATTTGTGGCTCATGTGCCAGTGCCTGGCCGGTTTCGCGCGCGCCCTGCAATAGCGCGATCACACCCGCTGGCAGCCCCGCTTGCTCCCACAACTCAACGGTTTTTTCCGCCGTCAACGGCGTAAGCTCACTCGGTTTGAATACGACACAGTTGCCCGCCAGCAGCGCGGGAACGATATGTCCGTTCGGCAAATGGCCAGGAAAATTGTAGGGGCCAAACACCGCGAGTACGCCGTGCGGGCGATGGCGCAGCGAACTTTCACCCTCGGCCTGTTCTCCGGTACGCGTGTGGTAGGCTTTTACCGAGATGGCGATTTTATTGATCATCGCCTGCACTTCGGTCAGGGTTTCCCAACGCGGTTTTCCGGTTTCTTTGGCGATAGTTTCTGCCAGTGCAGTTTTGTGGCTCTCGAGTAATTTGGCGAAGGCTTCCACTATCGCCTGACGTTCCGCGAAAGGCTTGCGTGCCCAGGCGGGAAAGGCCGCGCGCGCCGCTTCGCAAGCCGCCGCCACCTGTGCACCGGTCGCTGCCCGTCCCTGCCATAACGTTTCACCGTTCACCGGGTTTTGTTTGGTTAACGCTTCAGCGCCGCCCGTCAGCCATTGACCATTAATGAAGTGCGTCATGCTTTTTTCTCCTCGCGGCACAGCGTGACCACACGCAATGCATCGCCATAATCGCAGCGCAACGCCGTGCGCTGATGCTCATTGATGCGGACTTTTCCGCTCGCCATATCGACGGGCAGCAGCGCCACGCGGAAATGCTGGTAATCACCGTTTGCGACCAGGCACAGCGGCCAGCTGTCATCGGCTTCCCCGGCTTCGGCCTGAAGCAGGTGACTTTTACGGATGGCGCGTATGCGATCAATTTCGCACTCCAGCGTTGGGCCGCCGTCAAAGATGTCGACGTAATTGAGATAACGGAACCCTTCCGCTTCCAGCACGGCGCGCGCGGGTGCCGTTTTCGGATGTACTTCGCCAATCACTTTCTGCGCCGCTTCACTGAGATAATGGATGTACAGCGGATGTTTTGGCATCAGCTCAGCAATAAAGGCTTTCTGCCCGGTGCCGCTGAGGAAATCGGCTTCACGAAACTCCATGGAGAAGAAACGGCTGCCGACGCTGTCCCAGAACGGGGAATGCCCGGCGTCATCACTGACACCGCGCATCTCAGCCACCACGTGCTTCATAAAGCGATCGCGGAAATTAGCCATAAACAGGAAGCGGGATTTCGACAGCAGATGGCCATTTTTGCCATCGCGATAATCGGGATCGAGGAACAGCGTGCACAGCTCGCTGCTGCCGGTATGATCGTTACTTAACGACAGCGTTGGCAAGCTGGCGTAGACGTTTAACTCTTTCGAGGCGTGTACCTGCGTGCCCACCCGGAAGTTATACCACGGGTCTTGCAGGCCCACGGCCACTTCAATGGCACAGATCCCAACAGCACGATTGTCTGCGCTATCGGCCAGTACAAACACATAGCCTTGTTCCGCACGCGAGAGCGCGCCCTGCCAGGTGAGCAGAGAACGCTCAATACGCGCTTTCAGTGTATCGCTATCGGCGGGCAGCGAGGTTAAGCCGCCCCCGGTTTTGCCCGCCAGCGACAGCAACTGCGCAAGGTCGTCACGTTCGACGGGGCGAATCACCATCATGATGCAGCTCCTTTGAGCACGCGAGCGCAGGCACGTTCAAAGCGCGCCAGTCCCTCTTTCACTTCCGCTTCACTGATATTCAGCGCGGGCGCGAAACGCACCACGTTAGCACCGGCAATCAGCACCATGACGCCCTCTTCCGCCGCCGCCAGGTTGAACTGCTTCGCTTTCCCGGCAAAATCTTCATTCAGCACGGCTCCAATCAACAGCCCAAGACCGCGAACTTCTTTAAAGATCGGCAGGCGCTGGTTCATCTCTTGTAATGCCGCGACAAACCACTGATGGCGCTCTGTGACACCCGCCATAAAATCGGGTTGGTTAATCAACTCCATCACTTTACCGGCGACGGCACCTGCCAGCGGGTTACCGCCGTAGGTGGTGCCGTGGGTGCCCACGCCCATCACCAGCGCCAGGTCTTCACGTGTCAGCATCGCGCCGATCGGGAAGCCACCGCCCAGTGCTTTGGCGGTGGTCAGCACGTCCGGCGTCACGCCATAGTGCATGTAGGCATACAGCGAACCGGTACGCCCCACGCCGCTCTGCACTTCATCGAATATCAGCGTCGCCTGATGTTTGTCGCACAATTCACGCAGGCCGCGCAGGAAAGCCGGATCGGCCGGTACAACACCGCCCTCACCCTGAATCGGTTCAACAATCACGGCACAGGTTTGGTCATTGATCAGTGCTGCGGCAGAGGCCAGATCGTTGAAGCTGGCATGTTCAATCGCCGGGGGTAGCGGCGCAAAATCACGTGAATAAGCCGGTTGACCACCCGCTGAAACAGTAAATAGCGTGCGTCCGTGGAAAGCATTATTGAAGGCCACGATGCCATTTTTCTCGGCGCCAAAACGATCGTGCGCGACTTTACGCGCCAGTTTCAGTGCTGCCTCATTAGCCTCTGCCCCGGAGTTACAGAAGAACACGCGATCGGCAAAGGTGGCGTCAATGAGCTGTTTAGCCAGGCGTAAAATAGGTTCGTTGGTATAGCCATTGCCGGTGTGCCATAGCTTACCGGCCTGCTCTGTCAGAGCCTGTTGCAAAGCGGGATGCGCATGTCCCAATGCATTAACCGCGATGCCACCTGCAAAGTCGAGGTAATCCTTACCTTGCTGATCCCAGAGCGTTGAGCCTTCAGCACGCACCGGTACAAAAGCTGCGGGGGCATATACCGGCATCATCCATTGATCAAAATCGTGACGTGAAACCTGCAGTGACATAGCCATTTCTCCTGCTCCAGCTAAGTGAAGCTATTGTTTTAAAATTGTTAAAATCCGTTGTGTCGCAGCACTACTGTAGAGTGCAGTAAGCGTGCCAGCTAGCGGAAAAAATGCATAAATGGGTTTGAGTAACGCAATATCAATGAGTTAGACTAGGTCACTATTCACATTAACTGCATAAAAAGTGAATACCAGTCTGATGGAGAGAGGAGAGCAGCTATTTATTTAGCAGATTTATGCATTCACAAAATGAAATAGCGCTTTTGTGATCGCACAGCAAATATTTCGCCAAAAAGTCGCGGCGTCCGCCCTGTTTTAGGGCAACTTGTGCATTTATGGTGCGCGGATGTGCAGGAAATGTGCATCCAAATCGGCAAGTAGAGGTGGCACTCACTCGCTCCTGTTTAACAATCTCTTTGCATATTTGGCTGCATTTTGAACAACGCCTTAATTAAACGTAAGTTAAACGACATTTAGTGACTAAGGTTATTATCAGTGCAGAAATAAAAAGACACAAAGAGATTAACCAGATAATTACCATGCTAATGATTAGGTGGTTTTCTATATTTGTTATTGAACAATAATGCATAGGCTTGTGCTATTTAACCATCATAGAAACAGGGTGATTTACTTTTCTTTAATTCTAAAAATATCAATATAAAACAATAATATATCTATTTTTATTGAGGCGATAGATATTGATTTTGGGATAAGTTTGTCCAATGTAAAATCCCATATAATGGAAGTTAAGATTAAAAATCACACAAAAAGCCAATCGGAAATATTTAGTTACATATATTGCACTGTTGATCTTGAACCTTTTGTGTCATTTTCTTTTCACCCCGATGACGGGGATACAATTAAAATATATCACAGGGTAAATTATAAATGATGAAGCGCTCCTTACTGGCAGCAGTGATGCCTTTACTGCTGGGACTTTCTTCGGCTCAGGCCGCCGAAATCTATAACAAAGATGGCAATAAACTGGACCTGACCGGCAAAATCAACGTTTCGCATCTGTTCTCTGATAACGACAGCGCAAACGGTGAAGTCTCTTCCTATACCCGTCTGGGCTTTAAAGGCGAAACCAAAATTAATGACCAACTGACCGGCTATGGTCAGTGGCAATACCAGTACAGCCTGAGCAACTCTGAAGGCAGCGATGCTAACTCAGGCAACAAAACCCGTCTGGGCTTTGCGGGTCTGAAAATTGCTCAGTTCGGTTCAATCGACTACGGCCGTAACTACGGTCTGGTGTACGACGTACTGGGCTACACCGATATGCTGCCGTACTTTGGTGGTGATTCAGGTTACACCGATGCGTTCTTGTCAGGCCGTTCTACCGGTGTGCTGACCTGGCGTAACAAAGATTTCTTCGGTCTGGTGAAAGGCTGGAACTTTGCCGCGCAGTATGAAGGCAAAAACGAGCGCTCTGACAGCGCAACTGCCAGCAACCTGGCGGTACGTCGTTCGAATGGTGACGGCTTTGCGTTGTCAACCTCCTATGATTTCGATTTCGGCCTGAGCATTGTTGGTGCTTATGCGAACCTCGATCGTGTCACTGCACAGAACACCGCAACCTACGGCCGTGGCGATAAAGCACAGAGCTGGGCAGCCGGTCTGAAATATGATGCCAACCAGATTTACCTGGCGACCATCTATGGCGAAACGCAGAATGCGACGCCTATCGGTAACAACGGTTTCGCTAACAAAGCGGTTAACTTTGAAGCCGTTGCACAGTATCAGTTCCTGAATGGCCTGCGTCCTTCACTGGGCTATGTGTCTTCTCGCGCGAAAGATGTCGAGAACAATGTGGGCGATACTGACCTGTTCAAATACGTTGCCGTTGGCGTGACTTACTACTTCAACAAGAACATGTCTGCTTACGCAGAATATAAAATCAACCTGTTGAAAGATAACAACGCGTTAAACATCAACACTGACGACGTAACTGCTGTTGGTCTGGTGTATCAGTTCTAATTGAGTATCCCTCATTGCATACCGGCTAGTGTCGGCTGGGTATGAGCAAAGGGCAGCGCAAGCTGCCCTTTTTTATTGTGCATTTGCCCGTCAATGAGCGATCACGGCGCCAGCAAATCGAAACGATTATCCTCTCCGGAATTGATGCTAAACGGTTCCTGTAATTGCAGCGTAATCCAGTTGGAGGTCACCCGGCTGCCCTTGCTGTCTTCCAGCGTCACAGACAGGCGATAGCTGTTGGTGGCGTCAGATGCACTGTTCCACGTGGGCATAATAATGCTCCATCCTTGCGGATCGTTAGGATTCGCACCCGGCGTTAAGCTCAGTGCCTGAGTGTCGCCCTGCCAGACCACTTTAGTGATCGGATTGGCATTACGGATTTGCAATTTCAGCGGCAGACTTTCACCGCCGTTTAATTGCCATGGCGGCGTAGCGAGGAACACGGATAAAGTTTTGCGCTGACGATATTCCACCACCGGCGTAGTGTTGCGGGTGACCATGTCGTAACGACTGCCACGCAGCGAACGCGCTTCTGCCACGTTATCGGCACTCAACTGCTGGCTCAGCGGCACGCCGAAACGGTAGTTAAGATGCAAACCCAGTTGGTCCTGACTCTCACCTTCATTACTGGTTTTGTGGCTGGCAGAGAGTGTGACCAACGGCACAGGTGTGTAGGAGACACCAAAGGTCAGCGCCGAAGGATTGTGATAGGTGTTGCCGCTACTAAACAGATCCACATCATTGCCCAGATACTGCTCCCAACTCACTGACATCCCAAGCTGGCGATAGAAAGGCAGATAGCCCTGGGTGGTGAAATCGTAGCCGCGTGCTAAACGCTGCTGCTGGAAAGGATCGCGATTTTGCCAACCCGACAGTGGCGTGTAGTAGTTAGCCGAGAAGCGCAGGTAATCGCCCCACGCTTCGGTGCCCACTGAAGCGCGCTGCAATCCGCTATTAAACATGCGATCGACAAAACCGTTGTAACCCAGCAGCCATTTACCCGCCGTCCAGCGTTGTCCCAAGCCGATATTGCCCACCAGCCCATCATCCGTTTGATGAAAGCCGACTTCACTAAAGGTCAGGTATTGGTAGCGATCGGCCCACGGCGTGAGTAGCGAAGCGCCACTGCCGGTGAAGTTACCGTCCATATCGACGTTAAAATCGATTTGCGCTTTACCATAAGGCGACAGCAGGGATTGGCCTTCATCCACCACGCGGTTCGCCACTTCATCGCGGAAATGGTTAAACGCCCAGATGCCCGCCTGATGACCAAAAGTGTTGTCGCTGGTGCTGTCCTGACTGGCTTCACCAATGCTCTTGGCGATGGTGGCCAGATTCTTGCTGAAGGCCGCATTTTCGTCTTCATAGCCGAGTGCGGGCAGGTCGCTGGCCATTTTCTGGAAACGTTCGGGATCGCTAAAGGGCGCATCAGCAACGTGCGTGTCAGTGACCAACGCCAAAGCCGGTGCAGTGAAAAGCAGCCCCGTTGCGGCAGGCAGCATGCGCAGTGATTTGAAAGCGGTAAAAACAGATGTCATAGCAAAAACAGGCTTTTATCCAGTTTAGAATTTGAGGTGGCTCACAAAACTGTACTGGAATACCCTAACACATTCTGCCGACTTTGCAGAAAAGGCTGGGCTGAATTAGGACATTGCCTGATTAGCAAAAGGCATCATTTTCTCTTGATCGCCACATCGCTCCGCATCGCGTAATGCTCGTCAGTTCAGCGACAGGTGATAACGCAGTCTGCCGCCGTATAGGCGCTGGCCTGCTCTGAAGCTTCAGTGATTATTGTGAAAAAGGGCACGGTAGTGGTGGCCTGAGCATCTCTACTGCTGCAAGGGCTATCCGCAGCGCTGAGGCTTTTACGTTGGGCCAGGAGCCAGTCGCATGGAGGCGACTGGCAGTTCGGGTTGGCCTGGATGGCCTTACCCGAACGGTCCGTCGGCACGACGTGGAAGCCGAAGGCACCGCGTCAGCGGCGCGAGGACAGCCCGGCAGCAGAAGAGGTGCTCGGGCCCGCACTCCAATATGCTAACCCACACGAAAAAAGCTGCCACTTTTAACAGCGGCAGCTTTTGCAAATAGGGCTTTAACTCACGAGCATTCCCCCCTCCCCCCCAGAGCGCCCTGCGTCAAGCCCCGCCAGGCGCTCACGGCTGCTGCGATTAGGAGAAAATCAGCCCGCCATCCACGTTGATGGTTTGACCGGTAATGTAGCGCGCATCATCCGACGCGAGAAACGCCACCAGACCGGCGACATCTTGCGGCTGTCCGGCGCGTTTCAACGGAATATTTTCCACCCATTCCGCCATCAACTCACCTTTGCCATATTGCTTTTTATCGCTGCTGAGGATTTCTCCCCACAAGCGATCGTTGTAATCCCACATCTCACTTTCGATGATGCCCGGACAAAAAGCATTGACGGTGATGTGCCATGGCGCCAGTTCCAGCGCCAGACTCTGAGTAATACCGATGACACCCATTTTGCTGGCCGCATAATGTGGCGTGTAGATAAAGCCCTGCCGCCCCTGTCCTGATGAGGTGTTGATCAGGCTGCCGCTGCCCTGCTTCACCATGTACTTCGCCGCCTCACGACAACACAGCCAGACGCCGGTGGTGTTCACTGCCAGAATTTTTTCGAAATCACTTTTCGGCATCGCGTCAAAGCGATCGATGGTGATCACGCCAGCGTTCTGAATCGAGACATCAATGGTGCCAAAGCGCTCATCGGCCTGCTGATAAAGTTGCTGCACTTCGGCTTCATTGGTCACATCCACCTGCAGCGCCAGAATCTCGCTGCCAAACTGCTCTTCCAGCGCCCGCGCCGTGGTGAATACCCGATCCGAGTTGGATACCATGACCAGCCTTGCACCATCGCGTGCAAATCGTGCGGCAATGCCCGCGCCAATCCCGCGGCATGCGCCGGTAATCACCACCGTTTTTCCACTAAAATCGCGTGTCATATTGCCTCCTGTTATCCATGCGTTGCTTCAGGCAGGGCGGCCGATTGCTGCTTTTTTTCATGTCTGCGCAGCAGCACCACCTTACTTTGTAATTTTTGCTGGAACTGGTCGATCACTACGGCGGTGACAATCACCAGCCCTTTAATCACCATTTGCCAGAAATCGCTGACGCCCATCATCACCATGCCATCGGCGAGGAACACGATAACAAAGGCACCGATGATCGAACCCGACACGCGCCCGCGCCCTCCTGCTAACGCAGTTCCGCCCAACACCGTCGCGCCGATGGCGTCCATCTCGAACATGTTGCCGGTCATCGGGTGCGCAGTTTGTAGCTGAGATGCCACGATCAATCCCACCAGCGCAGCGCATAAACCGGAGAAGGCATAAACAAACACTTTGACCTTGATGATCGGTACACCGGCCAGGCGTGCCGCAGACTCATTGCCGCCGGTGGCATAGATGTAACGCCCCAGCGGGGTTTTACGTGTCAGATAGAGGCCGAGCAGCAGGAAGCCGACCATCAACCAGATAGGGATGTAGACACCAAGCACACTGCCCGATCCCAAAAACGCGAAACCGGTATTGCCCAATGCTGGCATCCCCACCAGATTGGCGTAGGTGCTGCCATCGTTGAACAGCAGCGCGGCCCCGCGAGCCACATACATCATGCCGAGGGTGCAGATAAAGGGTGCCACGCCCAGACGCGTCACAACGGTGCCGTTGATCAACCCCAGCACAATGCCAAACAGCGCCACCACCAGAATCACTTCCGGCACGTTAAAGAACAGCGTGTTGCCGCCCCATAGCGGCACACCATTGGTGAGCAAAGCCCCCGCCACCATGCCGCAGATGCCCGCCACCGCACCGACCGACAGATCGATGCCACCGGTCAGGATCACCAGTGTCATACCAATGGCCAGCAGCCCGGTGATGGCCACATGCTGCGTCATGATCAGTAAGTTTGAGGTGGTCAGGAAATTAGGCACCATAAAGCTGAAAAAGCCGACCACGATCAGTAACGCGATAAAGGTTCGCGCTTTCAGCAAGTACATATAAAGCAGGTATTTCTGGTTCATTTATTGATCTCCTGCGGGCTCAATCATGCGGTGTTGAGGCGCTAATCAGCGCTTCTCGCGTTGCCGCGCTGCGCGGTAAGTCGGCGGTAATACGGCCATCGGCCATCACCAGAATGCGATCGGCCAGTGCCATCACCTCGTCCAGTTCAGAAGAGGAGAACATCACCGCCAGACCTTGCTGTGCGAGATTGCCAATCAGGTGGTACACGTCCGTTTTGGCCCCCACATCGATCCCGCGCGTGGGTTCATCCAGCAACACCACTTGAGGGCCCGTCATCAGCGCTTTTCCCAGCACCACTTTCTGCTGGTTGCCGCCGCTGAGTGAGGTAATCGGCAGTTCCGGATCGCTCACTTTGATGGCGAGATGACCAATCATTTCATCGACGCGACGCTGCTCTTTGTGGGGATTGAGTAAGCGCAGCGCACGGCGAAAACCGCGCAAGCTGAGATCGCTTAACGTCATGTTGGCAGTGATGGACATCAGCTGCACCACGCCTTCTGTTTGTCTATCTTCCGGTACCAGCGCAATGCCTTTCTTTAACCGCTGCTGGAAATTGCGTTTATCCAGCACTTCGCCATTCAGGCTGACGCTGCCAGACTGGCAGTGCATCATGCCAATCAGCCCTTTAAACAACTCCGTGCGTCCCGCGCCCAGCAAACCGTAAATGCCGATCACTTCACCCTTGCGCAGTGAAAACGACACATCATTGAGCTTGTAGCCGCCATTCTGATGCAGTGCCGTCAGGCCGTTGACGTGCAAAACAGTTTCGCCCTGAGCAGCGGGCTGATAGTCAAAGTGTTTTTTCTTATCGCCGACCATCTGTTCGATGATCCAGGGAACCGAAGCGTCACGCACTTCTCGCTCGCTGATAAAGCGACCGTCACGAAAAATGGTGATGTGATCGCCAATTTCCATCAGCTCTTCCAGCCGGTGTGAGATATAGATGATGGTCACGCCACGCCGCTTCAGCTGGTCAATGACGTTGAACAGCACTTTCACTTCAGACTGGCTCAGCGCACTGGTGGGTTCATCCATGATCAGCACACGCGTATCTTTGGACAACGCCCGGGCGATCTCGACCAGCTGCTGATGGCCGATGCCCAATTCCCCCAGCTGCGCATAAGGGTCAACATCCAGCTCCAGCCGCTCCAGCAATGATTTCGCCAGCGCATACTGATATTTTTCGTTGATCACGCCGCGCTGGAAAAACTCGTTGGCGATAAAGATGTTGTCCATCACATTCATGTTGGGGAACAGGTTGAGTTCCTGAAAGATGATGCTGATGCCGTGCTTTTCCGCCTGATGGGTGGAACTGAGCGACACCACTTGGCCGTCCAGCAGAATCTCACCAGAGGAAGGGGTTTCCACGCCTGCCAGCATTTTCATCATGGTGGATTTACCGGCACCGTTTTCGCCAATCAGCACGTTCACTTTGTTGCGATAGACGCGGTAATTCACCTGATCGAGTGCGGTCACGCCGGGGTAAATGCGTGACACATTACGGGTTTCGATGATCACGTCACTTTGAGGATTTTGCATACCCGCTCCTTACTGCCGCACAATGGCAGCAGGTGTGACATTCGGCACCTGTTCAGGCGTATCGAAGCTGCTAAACACGCCGGAAATTTGCACCTTATCGCCGACTTTGGGCTTAAAGGCGCTCATCATGTTGGCTGCCTGCTGATTAATAGCGCGGCTGTAGTCGCCAAACAGCACCTGATCGTTGAAGTCCTGATAGCTGGCCCCTTTATAGGCATCACGCAGCACCGTGCCAGGGAAAATCGGACCGACCTGCACCGTCACGTTATTGCCTGATACATCTTTCACCGTCATGCGGCCATTACGTGAAGTGGTATTCACCGCCGTAACTTCACCACTGACCTTGACACTGAAGACGCAGGGGTTCTCTTCCTGTGCGCGGTAGCCGTAGGTTTGACAGGCGCTGTCAAAATCTTTGGCGGACTTCAATGCATTCAGCAGTTCAGCCACTGGCTTCGCATCGTGCTGAATCTGCGGCACCAGTTTCTGCTGCCAGGTCTGAGCCATATTGGCCATTTGGGGATTGGGGGGATTTTTCAGGTCGGCCAGCTCCTGCTGCGACACAATGCGGCAACCGCTAAGGATCACGATAGGAAGCAGTAACCAGAGTCGTTTGTGCATCACATTCTCCTGGGCGCCTGCTGTGCAGGCGCACCGATTATTGATTACGACTTGTAGTTAAAGTCCTGCACACCTTTAGCATTGTCCGGGGTGATCAGAATGCCGCGGAACATCACGCGCTGCTTCTCTGGCTTCACCCCTTTCTGGATGAAGTTGTCGAGGTCGGTCACACCCTGCGCAGCAATAGCCTGTGCCTGCAACATCACGGTGGCTTTCAGATCGCCTTTTTCTACCGCATCACGCTCGTCGTTACTGCCGTCGATACCCACCACGGTGACATCGGTGCGGCCTGCGGCTTTAAGTGCCGCAATTGCACCCAGCGCCACAGGGCCGTTACCGCAGATCACGCCTTTCACATCAGGATGAGCCTGCAGGATGCTGTCCATGATGCGTTTGCCATCGATCAGGGTGCCTTTCGCATCCTGACGCGCGACAGATTTCATATCCGGATACTGATCCAGCACCTGGTGGAAGGATTTCGAGCGGGTGACGCAGTTGTTGTCAGCGAGGTTACAGGTCAATTCGGCATAGCTGCCCTTTTCACCCATTTTCTCCACAAACACGTTGGCCACATCAGAACCCGCCTGGAAGTTGTTGTGGGTGATCTGCGCCAGCGCCACATCGTCTACCGGAATCTCACGGTTGATCAGCACCACAGGAATACCCGCATCTTTGGCTTTTTTGATTGCCGCGACGCTGGCGGTGGAGTCGGCGTTATCCAGCACAATGCCCTGCACTTTTTTACCGATGGCAGCATCGATCAGCTCGCTCTGCTTCTTAACGTCTTCTCCGTGCGACAGCACGCTGGTTTTATAGCCCAGCTCTTGCGCTTTCAGGTTGGCGCCTTTGGCTTCGGAAGCGTAATAGGGGTTATCCAGTGAGTTCACCAGAATCATGATGGTGCCTTTGTCGGCAGCGAAACTGGATTGGGCGATCAGGCAACTGGCAATGGCAGTGAATAACAGGGTGCGTTTTTTCATGTTCGTGCTCTCTCATTGTTTTGTTGTTATTGCAGGGTTGAGGCCGTACTGGTGCTGGCGCGGCATTACCAGATGGTGAAGCCGCCATCGATCATTAAATCTGCGCCGGTGATCATGTCGCTGCCGTTGCTGGCGAAGAACAGCACGGCAGCGGCAATTTCATCGGTGTAAGCAAAACGCCCTAACGGGATCAGTTTTTTCATCTGTTCGCCTTTCTCACCGCGCCAGGCCTTTTCGCCCATCGGCGTCAGCACCACGGTGGGTGACAAGGTATTCACGTTGATACGGTGTGGTGCGAACTCTTTGGCCATGACTTTGGTCATACCGAGCAGACCCGCCTTGGCAGAGGTATAGGCCACGTGGTTATCAATGGCGATGGAAGCGGCTTGTGAAGCAATATTGATGATCTTGCCGCCCTTACCGGCGCGCACCATGCGTTTGCCCGCCGCTTGTGAGCAGAGAAAAGGACCCGTGAGATTAACGGCGATCTGCTTTTGCCACTCGGCAAAGTCGGTTTCCAGTACCGGCTGTAACATCACATAACCCGCGCAGTTCACCAGGATATCGATGTGCCCGTAATGCTTTTCGACGTGATCGAACGCCGCCTCCACCGAATCAGCATCGGTCACGTCACAGCACACCAGCAGCACGCGGTCAGCGGAGAATTGTTCCTGCACAGCTGCGACGCGGTCGCTTTCGAATGGAGGGTAAAGCAGGGCCAGTCGCGCACCTTTTTCTAACAGCATGGCGTTACTGGCCATGGCAATACCACCGAGGCCACCGGTTACCACCGCCACCTTGCCGGTGAGGTCCAGATCGGTATTCACGCCGTAGCGCAGGTTGACATCGTATTCCCCACTCATCCTTTCTCTCCTGTGTGCATGTTCAACGGCTCTGGTTATCTCTGGCCGGATAGGTTCGCAGTAACTTTGATTTTCGAACAAAAATATAAGCTATCGTTTCGCAATGGTTTGTGGGTGAGATCAAATTTCATACAAATGATTTAAACTATTTTTATCTCTCTGTATTTTAAGTAAATAACCAAATAACGCGTTTTTTGATATAGAAATAACGGCTGGCAGGTGTATGTGAAATCAATTGCATGGCTTTATATTATTTTCATTCGAAAATGCATCTTTGTGCGAGCCGCCTCGCAAATCCCTGGCACGCAGAGTAAAATCATCACGGGTTTTCTTATTGCCAAAATCAGACCGCGATTGGAAAGAGGGAGCATTTCGATTGAAAAGCAAAACTGAGCAGCTGGCTGACATGCAGCAGCGTCGTGAGAAGATCCTGGAGATGATCCGCGAGGACGGCACAGTCACGGTTAAAGCGCTTACCGATACCTTTGGCCTGACCGAGGCAACCATCCGCACCGATTTGCGTATGCTGCAAAAAGCCGGGCATGTGCAGCGTTATCACGGTGGTGCCACGCTGATGACCGGTAAGCAGAACACCGGCGCACTGCTGCTTGAGCGTCAAACTCACCTTGATGAGAAAGAAGCCATTGGCCGGCTGGCCGCGCAGTATGTGGAAAATGGGGATACGGTGATTTTCGATTCCGGCACCACGACCACCGCCATTGCCGAGGCGATTGGCCACATCCGTCGTTTATCGGTGATCACCACGGCGGTGAATATTGCGCTGAAGCTGGGGGGCGAACCGGGGATTAATATCCTGCTGACGGGCGGTACCTTCAAATTTCCTACACTCTCGACGTCCGGTGAAAAAGCGGCTTCTTTCTTCGAAAACGTGCTGGCCGAAAAACTGTTTCTCGCCACCGCCTGTATTTCGCCGCGCCTCGGGTTGAGCTTCCCCAGCGAGACGGATATCAAAGTGAAGATGGCGATGATCAACTCCGCCAGTACGGTGTTTGTGGTGGCAGACTCCAGCAAAATCGATAAGGTGTCGATGTTTGCCCTGCCCTGTGACTGGAGCAAAATCCATTATTTGATTACCGATCGCGGGATCACGTCGGCGCAGATTGCGGCGTTTGAAGCGTTAGGTGTACAGGTGTTGGTGGCAGGCATTGAAGAGGCAAAAAAACGCGCGGTGTTTTGAGCATTCATTCAGGGGCGGCCAAGTCGCCGCCCCCGCAATGCTGATTAGAAACCTAAGCTATCCAGCAAATCATCGACCTGATCCTGGTTCGCGACCACGCCTGGTGCATTGGCATGGATCTGCGGGCCATTCAACAGGCTGCTGGCGTCTTTGCGCGCGGCAGCGTTGGCTTCAGGCATATTCTCCAGCAGCACCATCAGCAACTGACGCTCGATCTCCTGGATCACATCCATCATGCGCTTGATCACCTGACCAGTCAGGTCCTGGAAATCCTGCGCCATCATGATCTCGAGCAGCTGCTTGTTGGTGTACGAGGTATGCGACGGCACATCACTGAGAAATTCGCGCGTATCCGAAACCAACTCGCGTGCATCCGCCAGCTCAATCGGGTTTTCAAACCACGCATCCCAACGGCCTTTCAGCTGGTTGGCGCTGGCTTCCATTTTGTCCTGGTGTGGCTGCGCGGCTTCAACGCAGTTTAGTGCGCGTTCTGCCGCTTGCGCCGTCATCTGCACCACGTAATCCAGACGGTCACGGGCGTCCGGAATCGCTTCCGCCGCTTCGGCAATCGCCTGGTCTAACCCCAATTCGCGCAGGCTGTCGCGCAACATGCGCGTCAGCGAGCCGATACGGGTAATAATGTCGTGTGCCGAGGCTTCTTCGGTTGGTTTCGGAAGGTCGCTCATCACATCTCCTTACATACCCAGTTTTTCGAAAATTTTACCCAGCTTTTCTTCCAGCGTGGCTGCGGTGAACGGCTTCACTACATAACCGCTGGCACCGGCCTGGGCGGCTGCAATGATGTTCTCTTTTTTCGCTTCGGCGGTGACCATCAGCACGGGCAGTTTGCTCAATGCTGCATCCGCACGAATGGTCTGCAGCAGTTCCAGACCGTCCATGTTGGGCATGTTCCAGTCGGATACCACGAAATCAAAACCACCCGCACGCAGTTTGGTCAGTGCATCAACACCGTCCTCTGCTTCTTCAACGTTGTTGAATCCCAGCTCTTTCAGCAGGTTGCGGACGATACGACGCATCGTATTGAAGTCATCCACCACCAAAAAGCGCATGTTTTTATCAGCCATATCTACTCCTGTGTTGTCTCGTCCGGCAGGACGGGCTCGTTAAATTCGCAATGCCTGTCCGGCGCTAATTTTTGCCAGCATGTGCTGACTGATGTGTCCTAAATCGACTACTTCACTGGCACCGCCCATCGCAATCGCTTCGCGCGGCATACCAAAGACGACGCAGCTGGCTTCATCCTGCGCGATGGTCCAGGCACCGGCACGATGCATTTCCAGCATCCCGGCGGCACCGTCGTTACCCATCCCGGTGAGGATGACACCCACGGCATTTCGTCCTGCGTGTGTCGCCACGGACCGGAACAGCACGTCAACCGACGGCTTATGGCGGTTCACTGGCGGTCCATCATTCAGTTTCACCACGTAGTTAGCGCCGCTACGG
Source organism: Pantoea sp. BL1 (assembly GCF_000963985.1). Taxonomy (NCBI): domain Bacteria; kingdom Pseudomonadati; phylum Pseudomonadota; class Gammaproteobacteria; order Enterobacterales; family Erwiniaceae; genus Pantoea; species Pantoea sp. BL1. The sequence goes on from NZ_JZRH01000061.1 coordinate 92,477, forward strand.
CCCAACTCCATGTGCATGGCACCCGGCGCGATATAGGCATGGCCGGGCAAAATACGTTCGCCATCTTCCGCTTCTTTCACGGTAATCTGGCACAGCTTGTTCAGGCGCTCGGCAAACGAGCGGGTAAAACCTGGCGGCATATGCTGAGTGATCAGCAGCGCCGGGCTGGTCGCGGGCAGCGGTTGCAGCACATGGCGAATCGCCTCCGTGCCGCCGGTAGAAGAACCAATCGCAATCAGCTTCTCACTACTGAGCAGCGGACCGGCTTTCAGCGTCACCGGGGCCAGCGTCGCAGGGCGCGCATGCAATTTCGCCCGGGCCGCTGCACGAATTTTATCGGCGATCATCTGGCTGTAAGCCAGCATCCCTTCGCGAATCCCCAACTGCGGCTTGGTAACGAAATCCACCGCGCCCAACTCCAGCGCGCGCAGCGTCACTTCCGATCCTTTACCGGTCAGCGATGACACCATCACCACCGGCATCGGACGCAGGCGCATCAGCTTCTCCAGGAAGTCGAGGCCATCCATACGCGGCATTTCGACGTCCAGCGTCAGCACCTGTGGGTTGTACTGCTTGATTAAATCCCGCGCCACCAACGGATCGGGCGCGGTGGCGACCATCTCCATATCGGCGTGGCTGTTGATGATCTCCGTCATCAACTGTCGCATTAGCGCGGAGTCATCCACGCACATCACGGTGATTTTGCTCATCGTCTTTCCTTGGTCAATCCATAGACTGTCTGTCCACGCAGCCAGAACTCTTTACTGATCTGGCTGAAGTTCTCTGAGTGTCCAGCGAACAGCACACCGCCGGGCTTCAGCAGGGGAACGAAACGGCGCAGAATTTTTTCCTGCGTCTCTTTATCGAAATAGATCATCACGTTGCGACAGAAAATTGCGTCGAACGGACCCGGCAACGCCCAGTCGTTGGCCAGTAAATTCAGCTGCGAATAGTTCACCATGCTGGCGAGATCGGAGCGTACGCGTACCATGCCTTCATGCGGGCCAGTGCCACGCAGGAAAAAGCGTTGCAGCTGCGATTGCGATAAGGTGCGCAACTCTTCCTGGCGATACACCCCCGCCACGGCTTTTTCCAATACCTGTGTATCAATATCGCTGGCGTGGACCTGGAATTTGCCCGGTCCGGTACCTAGCGTTTCGGCCAACGTCATGGCGATGGAGTACGGCTCTTCGCCGGTTGAGGCGGCGGTACTCCACACGCTGTAACTGCCACTGCGCTTACGCGCATGATCCGCGAGGATCGGGAAATGGTGCGCCTCGCGGAAAAATGAGGTCAGATTGGTGGTCAGTGCGTTAATAAACGCCTGCCACTCTGCACTGTTCTGGTCTTGCTCCAGCAACGCCAGATAGCGACCAAAATCATCAATGTTCAGCGTGCGCAAACGGCGCACTAAGCGGTTGTAAACCATCTCCCGCTTGTGATCGGCCAGCACAATGCCTGCGCGTTGATAGATCAGCTGGCTGATACGACGAAAGTGCGTATCTGAGAGCGGCAAACGTTGCACCATTTGCGAGAGCAGCGTGGTCGCTTCACTTTGATCCAATAACGTCGATTTCTTCATGTCAGGTCACCCGGCAACAAACTGATTAAATTGTGATACTGCGATTACTGCTGTGCTGCCAGTTGGGCCGCCTTGCGGCGGCCACACGGATTAAAAGGTTTCCCAGTTATCGTCCGCGCTACGTGCACCTGCGTGTTGTGCCAGCGCTTTGACTGCGGCTGGACGCAAAGTTTTTGGCGCTGTAGATACGTTAACGGCCTGAGCGACAAATTCTTTACCAATATTGAACACCGCAACCGACTGTTTCAGTCGACTGGCCTGATCTTCCAGTGCCGCAGCCGCCGTGGCTGACTCTTCCACCAGCGCGGCGTTCTGCTGTGTCACGCGGTCCATCTCGTTCACTGCCAGACCCACCTGGTCGATTCCGCGACTCTGTTCATCCGACGCCGAGGCGATTTCGCCCATGATGTCGGTGACGCGAGTAACGGCGTTGACGATGTTGGTCATGGTTTCGCCTGCGCTCTCCACCAGCACCGAACCGGTGTTGACGCGACTCACCGAGTCTTCGATCAGGCCTTTGATCTCTTTCGCTGCCTGGGCGCTACGCTGTGCCAGACTACGCACCTCGCCCGCCACCACAGCAAAGCCACGTCCCTGCTCACCCGCACGTGCCGCTTCCACCGCCGCGTTGAGTGCCAGAATGTTGGTCTGGAACGCGATGCCATCAATCACACTGATGATATCGGCGATTTTCTTCGAGCTGCCGGTGATCTCTTTCATGGTGGTGACCACGCCATCCACCACTTTGCCGCCGTGCTGCGCGGTTTCAGAGGCAGTCAGCGCCAGCTGTGAAGCCTGACGGGCGTTTTCGGCGTTCTGCTTCACGGTCGCGGTCAGCTGCTCCATGCTGGCAGCCGTCTCTTCCAGAGAAGCGGCCTGCTGTTCAGTACGTGAAGAGAGATCGTTGTTACCCATGGCGATTTCGCTGGCACCGGTGTAGATAGCGTCTGAACCATCACGCACGGTACGTACGGTATTCGCCAGCTCCTGCTGCATGTGCTGCAGTGAAGTCAGCAGTTCGCCCATCTCGTTGCGCATACTGACATCGATCTGCTGCGTCAGATCGCCACGTGCGATATGACGAATATGGTCGATGCTCTGTTTCAGCGGACGAATCAGCACGTTGCGCATACCGCTCCACACCAGCGCAATCACCAGCAGGGTCACCAGCAAGGTGCCGATCACCAGCATGATGGAGTGCTGATAGGCGCTCTCATTGGCATCAATACCCTGCTTAGCCAGCACGATGTTGTAGTTAAGCCATGCGGTGTAATCCTTTTCGAATTTATCCTGCATACCTTGCGTAGGCTGATCGACAAAGCCTTTGAAATTCCCGTTACCCAGGAAGTCAATCAGCTCGGCGAGTCCGCCGCGGAAGGCGTTGTAGTTGGCCTGCAGCGTCTTGACGTTCTCTGCGCTTTTGCCCTTCTCAGACAAATTCGCGTTGAACTCCGCAAAGGCCTGGTCAGCGGTTTTCAACTCCTCACTTGCCAGCGCGACCAAATCTTTCACGGTTGCGCCTGAGCCAGCCTGCTGGCTGTCCAGCAAATAGCGGATCCCTGCACGATTCAGCGTGTTACGCGCCTGAACCAGCGATACCCAAGAGGTGCCCATCGCCCGTTGCAGCGTACTGAGACGCTGGTTGTAGGCAAAATTCTCTTTATCGGCTTTCACCGTGGTAAAAAACATCCCTCCGGAAAACAGCTGCAGCAAGGCAAACAGTGCCAGCACACATAACAGCCCGGAAACGACACGAATACGACTAAACATAAACACCTCATTGGTTGGCGGATCGCTCCTGTTATCGGCGTTCACAGGGGGATCTTTATGTTGTCTGCAACGGGTTGGACCAGCGGGAATTAAGGAGGATCTGGGATAAATTAACGTGTGCCGACAGGTGAACGGACGCACCTGCGTGCGCCCGGTTAAAAACGTTTAAAATGTCTCCCAGTTGCTGTCACTCACTGGCGCGGTGACCGTTTTGCGCGGTGTACTCAGCACCGGCTGCACGCTCGGTGACGCGCGCACCACCGCAGTGGCCTGCGAGGCACGCGGCACGCGGAATACCGCCACTGACTGGCTCAAACGACTGGCCTGCTCTTCCAGTGACGCCGCAGCCGCGGCGGATTCTTCCACTAGCGAGGCATTCTGCTGGGTCACGCGATCCATCTCCGTGACCGCCTGGCCGACCTGATCGATACCGCGGCTCTGCTCATCCGACGCGGAGGCGATTTCGCCCATGATATCGGTGACACGCGTCACCGCGCCGACGATATCATTCATGGTTTCACCGGCGGTGCCGACCAGCTGCGAACCGCTGTTAACCCGATTCACCGAATCTTCAATTAAACCTTTAATCTCTTTCGCCGCCTGCGCGCTGCGCTGTGCCAGATTGCGCACTTCACCGGCGACCACCGCAAAGCCACGACCCTGCTCACCGGCGCGAGCGGCTTCAACCGCCGCATTCAGTGCCAGAATATTGGTCTGGAAGGCAATGCCATCGATCACGCTGATGATATCGGCGATTTTCTTCGAACTGCCGGCAATATCACTCATGGTACGCACCACGCCATCCACCACTTCGCCGCCTTTGCGTGCGGTATCAGAGGCACTGAGCGCCAGCTGAGATGCCTGACGGGCGTTCTCCGCATTCTGCTTCACGGTCGCCGTCAGCTGCTCCATGCTGGCCGCCGTCTGTTCCAGCGAAGCCGCCTGCTCTTCAGTACGGGCGGAGAGATCGTTGTTGCCCGCCGAGATTTCGCTCGCGCCGGTAAAAATGGCATCCGAGCCATCACGCACATGACTGACGGTGCGCACCAGCGACTGCTGCATCTCATGCAGGCTGGCTGCCAGTTGGGTCATCTCGTTACGCCCTTCCACGGCAATATGCTGCGTCAGATCGCCAGAAGCGATATGGCGGATATGGCCCAGCAGCTGATGCAAGGGCTGAATCAGCACCGCACGCAGACCGAACCAGCAGCCGACAATCACAAACACCACCACCAATGCCACCACCGCCAGCAGCCACATCATGGTGTGGAACGCTTGCTGGTTCTGCGCCACGCCTTCCGCCGCCAGCGCACTCTGCGCAGTGCGCCACTCTGCATAAGTGGCCTTCATCTTCACCTGTTTGGCTTCAATGTTCTGCGCAAACATGCCTTGCAGATCGTTAGCTTTCAAACGTTCCAGCATCGCTTTCAAGCCATCGTTGAAGGCGGCGTAGTCCGTTTCCAGCCGATCGCGCAGTGCGTCCGGCAAGCCTGGCGTACCCGGCAGATCGTAGTAACGCTGGTAGTGCCCGGCAGCCACATCCAGCTGCTTTTCCGTCTGTGCAATCAGCGCCTGAAGCTGGCCGCCGTTGGACTGTGCGGCCATGCTGCCTTGCATGCGCAACATCGCGCGGTTTAATACGGTACGGGTCTGGTTGAGTTCAATCCAGGCATCGGACATCGCGCCGACGTTGTTGGTCGACGTTTGTGCCACGGCAAAAGCTTCTTTATCTTTTTGTAAGGCAGACCAGAACAATCCACCCGACAGTAACTGCAAAGCACCAAAGACCAGTAACACCGCGATCAGACTGGTGACAACATTGATTCGTTTTAACATGGGTTCTCCAAAGAGTGAGGCATTTCGGCTCCCGCTGTTATCGACCGCAGTTGTTAAATTTTGAGGGGCTTTAACGGATTTTACGAAATATAATTCTGCCAATAACTTTCTTTACAGTGTTTTATAACTAAAGAAATTGTCATTAAAAAAAATGCGCCTTTACCGAATAAACGATAAAAGCGCATTGATGTTGTTGGAATAAAAGGATATTGCGGCAGTGGGTGCGCCAGCGCACGCCACTGCAAGCGATTAAAACGTTTCCCAGTTACTGTCGCTGACCGACGCCGTTACGGCTTTACGGGGTGTACTCAACACCGGCGGCGCGATCTGCGGATGGCGCACCACGGCACTGGCCATGCCAGGCTGTTCGGCACGCGGCACACGGAACACCGCTACAGACTGGCTCAGACGGCTGGCCTGCTCTTCCAGCGAAGCCGCTGCCGCAGCAGACTCTTCGACCAGCGAGGCGTTCTGCTGGGTCACGCGATCCATTTCCGTCACTGCCTGACCGACCTGATCGATACCGCGACTCTGTTCATCAGAGGCTGAGGCGATTTCGCCCATTATATCGGTCACGCGGGTGACCGCATTGACGATTTCACTCATGGTTTCACCGGCGGTACCCACCAGCTGCGAACCGCTGTTGACGCGATTGACAGAATCTTCAATCAGACCCTTAATCTCTTTCGCCGCCTGGGCGCTGCGCTGTGCCAGGTTGCGTACTTCACCTGCCACCACCGCAAAGCCACGCCCCTGCTCGCCAGCGCGCGCCGCTTCCACCGCTGCGTTTAGCGCAAGGATGTTGGTCTGGAAAGCGATACCGTCAATCACGCTGGTGATATCAGCGATCTTCTTCGAACTCCCGGCGATATCGCTCATGGTGCGCACTACGCCTTCCACCACGTTGCCGCCCTTCTGTGCGGTTTCAGAGGCACTCAATGCCAGCTGTGACGCCTGACGGGCGTTTTCGGCGTTCTGTTTCACTGTGGCGGTCAACTGTTCCATGCTGGCTGCGGTCTGTTCCAGCGAGGCGGCCTGCTCTTCCGTACGGGCTGAGAGATCGTTGTTACCCGCCGAGATTTCACTCGCGCCGGTGAAGATCGCATCAGAGCCGTCACGCACGTTACTGACAGTACGCACCAGCGACTGCTGCATGTCATGCAGGCTGCTCGCCAGTTGGCTCATCTCATTGCGGCCTTCAACGGTAATACTCTGGGTCAGATCACCCTGCGCGATCGACTGAATGTGGGCAATGTTAGTGTTCAATGGATTAATCAGAATGCGGCGCAGGTTCACCCAGCACAATCCAATCACCACTAATACCACCACCATGATAGTGCCCAGAATCCAGCTCATGCGGCTGAAGGCATCGGCATTTTTTTCCTGGCCTTGTGCTGTCAGCTTCGCCACATCCGCACGCCAGTCGGTGTAAGTTTTCAGGAATTTGCTCTGGCTCGGTGCCACTGGCACGCTGCCCGCTTTTGATAAATCGTTAGCAACCAGCGCATCCTGCATCTGTCCCAATGCCGTGGCGTAAGCCGCATAGCCCTCATCCAGTTGCCCCGAGAGTTCAGTATTTTGTCCCGGTGTATCCGGAATCGCTTTATAGAGTTTGAAATTATCCGCTGCTTTTTGCTGGAACTGCTTGCTGTCGTTGAACAGTCCCTCAATATCCGGCTCTTTGTTGGCCAGTTTACTGGTGGCGATACGCAACTGGATGCGCGTCAATACAACACGGCTTTGGTTGAGGCTCATATAAGCATCATTCAGCGCCGAAAGGTTTTGGCTCGCTAGCTGCGACACATTGAAGCTGGATTTGTCGTCGTTTAATGCTTTGAGGAATATTGATCCGGATATGACCTGCAGCAGGCCAAACATCAGTAGCACCACCAGCAGACTGGTGACTACGCGAATTTTTTTTAACATAGATAGCCCTGGGAAAAGTAAGTAAATGGAACGCAGTATTTATCGGCGGGCGAGGCAGGGAGTTTAATGAAAGTTGTGTGAATAAATATTGTTATTATCTGATTTTTATAGAAATTATTTCAATGCGGGATTATCACGGGCCGATGCTGCCAGCCCGTGATTGTCGATGATTACGCGCTACGCAGCGTATCCACCAGCGCCATCTCTTCGCTGCTCAGCAGCTTCTCGATGTCGACCAGAATCAGCATACGCTCGCCCAGTGCGCCGAGGCCGGTCAGGTACTCGGTAGACATGGTTACAGCGAATTCCGGTGCCGGACGAATCTGTTCTTGCATCAGAGACAGCACATCAGACACGCCATCCACCACGATACCCACGACGCGGTGCTCAAGATTCAGCACGATCACCACGGTGTTTTCGTTGTATTCCACATCCTGCTGCGCGAACTTCACGCGCAGGTCGATGATTGGCACGATCACGCCACGCAGGTTAGTCACACCCTTGATGAACTCAGGGGTGTTAGCAATGCGCGTTACCTGATCGTAACCCCGAATCTCCTGCACTTTGAGAATGTCGATGCCGTACTCTTCGTCACCCAGGGTGAAAACTAAGAATTCCTGGCCCACGGTTTCGCCAGCGATTTTGGTCACGGTTGCCATGTCAGTCATTTTTTTGCCCTTTATTTATCTATTACGCTGCGGCACCGGCCACACGCTTTTCACGGTTCAACGATTGCAGTGCAGAAACATCCACAATCAGCGCCACGCTACCATCGCCGAGGATGGTGGCGGCAGAAATGCCCGGCACTTTGCGGTAGTTGCTTTCCAGATTCTTCACCACCACCTGATGCTGGCCAATCAGCTGATCCACCAGCAGTGCATAACGACGGCCTGCGCTCTGCAGAATCACCACGATGCCCTGGGTCGCATCGGTTTTGGCATTCTGCACATCAAACACATTCCACAGCTCAACCAGCGGCAGGTATTCGCCACGCACTTCCAGCACGCGCTCGCCACCCGCCAGCGGTTTCAGCTCTTCAGCCGTTGGCTGCAGGGATTCCATCACCGCGTTCAGCGGCAGAATGAACACTTCATCTGCCACGCGCACTGACATGCCATCCAGGATAGCCAGCGTCAATGGCAGCAGGATGCGAATGGTGGTGCCTTTGCCCTGCTTCGAGGAGATTTCGACGTGACCGCCCATCTCCTGAATGTTTCGTTTCACCACGTCCATGCCCACACCACGGCCGGACACGTCAGTCACCTGTTCCGCCGTTGAGAAGCCCGGTGCGAAGATCAGCATGCCGACTTCTTCATCGCTCATGCTGTCGCTGACGGGCAGTCCAGAGGACAGGGCTTTCGCCAGAATACGTTCACGGTTCAGACCGGCGCCGTCATCGATCACTTCGATGCAGATATTGCCGCCCTGATGTTCTGCTGACAGCGTCAGATTGCCCACCGCCGTTTTGCTGGAGGCCAGACGCTTCTCTGGCGTTTCGATACCGTGGTCAAGACTGTTACGCACCAGGTGCGTTAACGGATCGATAATGCGCTCGATCAGGCTCTTATCCAGTTCAGTTGAGCTACCCAGCAGCGTCAGCTCCACTTCTTTGCCCAGCTTGCTGGCCAGATCGCGCACCAGACGTGGGAAGCGGCTAAACACATACTCCATCGGCATCATACGAATCGACATCACCGACTCTTGCAGGTCACGCGCGTTACGCTCCAGCTGGCCCATGCTGTTCAGCAGGTCGCCGTGCGCCACAGGATCCAGTTCGCCAGAACGTTGTGCCAGCATCGATTGGGTAATCACCAGCTCGCCAACCAGGTTGATCAGCTGATCCACCTTCTCAACCGCTACACGAATACTGCTGGATTCGCTGGTTTTGGCCGGCGCTGCCGCACGTTTCGCTTCACGTTTGGCTGGCGGGGTCATGTCAGTTACGGTGGCGGTTTGCACCGGTGCAGGGGCTTCCACCGCAACGGCTTCGGCAGGTGCTGCTGCGACGGCGGCCGCGCCTTCCGGGAAATGAATCTGCGCTTCATCAATAACAAAACAGAGTACCGCAACGATGTCGTCTTTACCGACGCCATCAATGGTCACTTCTAACGAGTGGGTGCCTTTCACCACGTTGGAGACGGTGCCGAGGTTACCCAGCTCCTCCAGCATCAGTTCCGGCTCTTTCTCTTTCAAATCGATCAGTTGCAGGCGTAAACCCGCTGCTGCTGTCGGGGCCGCGGCGATCTCCACCACGTCGGCCACTTTCGCCGGTTCGGGTGCGATTCCTTTGGCTTCCAGCGCCAGCTGACGCAGTGCTTCGCAGATATATTTGAAGTTTTCTGCGTTGGGTTCCTGCGCCGTTTTATAGGCATCGAGCTGTTCTTGCATAATATCTTTGGTTTCCAAAAACAGGTTGATGATGTCGGTGCTGAGCTGCATTTCGCCGCGGCGCGCACCATCCAGAATGTTTTCCAGGATGTGGGTGGTTTCCTGTAAAACCGTAAAGCCAAACGTACCGGCTCCGCCCTTAATGGAGTGGGCGGCGCGGAAAATGGCATTCAACTGCTCGGAATCGGGCTCCTGGGGATCCAATCCCAACAGGTGTTGCTCCATATCCGCTAACAGCTCATCGGCTTCATCGAAAAACGTCTGGTAAAAATCGCTGATGTCCATGCTCACGGGATCACCTCGGCTGTGAGGGTTGGTCTGGTGTCACCGCGCCTGCCGCTGGCTGCGCTGCTGGTGCAGGTGCCACCGCACTGGCCGGCGAGGCCGGAGTCGCGGTAGAACTTGCGGGTGCAGCAGATGCAGCGGGACCGGTCGGTGCGGTAATGTCGGGAATAATTTGTGCCGGGTCAGTTATCTGCGCGGCATCGCTCTCAGAGTTCTCTTTCTCAATCGCAGCCTGTGTGTCATGGTTCAACACCAGCAGACTGATACGACGGTTTACAGCATCGTTCGAACCACGATTCTTTAACTTCATGGTGTCAGCCATGCCCACTACGCGCAGCATTTTGCCCCCATCCAGCCCGCCAATCACCAATTCACGACGTGAGGCATTGGCGCGGTCTGCTGAGAGTTCCCAGTTGCTGTAGCCACGGTCGCCAGACGCATACTGGAAATCATCCGTATGGCCAGCGAGACTGATCTTGTTCGGAATATCATTCAGCACCGGCGCAATAGCGCGCAGGATGTCACGCATGTACGGCTCCACTTCTGCGCTACCGGTTTTGAACATTGGGCGGTTCTGGCTATCAATGATCTGAATGCGCAGCCCCTCTTCCACCATGTTGATGATCAGATGCGGACGCAGTGCTTTCAGACGCGGATCGGCTTCAATCAACTGGTCCAGCTTTTCGCGCAGACGATTCAGACGAATCTCCTCCAGCTTTTTCTTCTGCGCATCCATATCGACCACTTTCTTCACTTCACCGTCTTTACGCGTTGGATCATCACCACCGCCGGGGATCGGGCTTTCGCTATCGCTGCTGCGCTGGCCACCGGTCAGCGCGACTTTCAGCGGCGTGCGAAAGTATTCTGCAATCTGAATCAACTCTTTCGGGCTGGAAATTGAGAGCAGCCACATCACCATAAAAAACGCCATCATCGCCGTCATAAAGTCGGCATAGGCAATCTTCCACGAGCCGTGGCTGCCATGATGACCTTTATGTTTGCGCTTTTTAACCAGCACAATGGGGCGATTGCCTGCCTTCATGAGTTCTGATCCGAGGTTTGTTTCGCAGGATTTTTCGCGTTACGCACATGCTCTTCCAGCTCGGAGAACGACGGACGCTCAGCGGAATACAGGGTTTTACGTCCAAACTCCACGGCGATCTGCGGTGCGTAACCATTCAGACTGGAGAGCAAGGTCACCTTGACGCACTGCATCATTTTGGTGGTTTCGGCACACTTCTGACGCAGCACTGACGCCAGCGGCGAGATAAAGCCATAAGCCAGCAAGATGCCGAGGAAGGTTCCCACCATGGCGTGTGCTACCAGTGCGCCCAACTCTGCTGCCGGGCGATCGGCTGAGGCCAGTGCGTGTACCACGCCCATCACCGCCGCCACGATACCGAAGGCAGGTAAGCCATCGCCCATGGCCGAAATACTTTGCGCCGGCACTTCACACTCGTGCTCGTAGGTCTCGATCTCTTCGTCCATCAGCGCTTCAATTTCAAACGCATTCATATTTCCGCTCACCATCAATCGCAAATAGTCGGTAATAAAATCCACCAACTGTTTATCGGACAAAATACGCGGATAGTTAGCAAAAATTTCGCTCTGGCTGGGATCTTCAATGTCACGTTCTAATGACAGCATGCCTTGCTGACGTGATTTCGCCATCAGGCGATACAGCAGTGCCATTAAATCCATGTATACAGCTTTGTTATATTTCGAGCCGCGCATTAACATTGGCAAGGCTTTTAATGTTTTCTTGATCGACTTGCCATTGTTGCCCACTAAAAAGGCACCAATACCGGCACCGCCGATAATAATCAGCTCGGCAGGTTGATAAAGCGCCCCCAGATGGCCACCGACCATCATATAGCCGCCCAACACGGAGCCGACGACCACGATATAACCCAGAATAATCAGCACAAAAAATCCTTACGTCCGTAACGTGTTGGTAGAAGTTAAGCCAGAGAGCCGCAGGTGTTATTCGTAAATCGTGGGCAAAAAAAAAGCAGCGGACTAAGCCGCTGCTGGATGTTTTCCACGATGCGAACAAACTTAAACGGCGCGTTTAACCTGTTCATCCAGCAGTTGTGGAAAGGTATCGGCAGAATCTGCAGAAAGTTTACGTCTTTTTACGGCACGTGATGGCGGCTGGCACAGGCTGCAAACAAAGCTGCCAACAGGCTGATGAGCGTGATTAATAAAGCTCCCGCCACAGCATTTACAGTCAGACAATTCCAGCATGCCGCTTTCAACGAATCGCACCAGGGTCCATGCACGCGTTAGCGCCAACAGCGGGCCCTCGTCCGATTGCGGACACTGCTCAAGATACAAGCGATACGCTTTAATCACCGCTTCAACACCATTGCTCAGCCCGGTTTTCAACAGGAACTGCCAGGCATTACAGAACATGGATGAGTGAATATTTTGTTCCCAGGTCATGAACCAATCGGTTGAGAATGGCAGCATGCCTTTCGGTGGTGGTGCACCACGCAGCTCTTTATACAGTTTAATCAGGCGACCACGGCTCAGCTGAGTTTCACTCTCCAGCATTTGCAGTCGTGCGCCCAACGTAATCAGCTCCATGGCCAGCTGAATATCGCGCGCTTCCTGAACAATACTTTTTTCGGTCATTAAACCGCCCTCTTCTTCGCGGAAGCATCATCTTTTGACGCGTTCCGCAGTAAACGGCTGGATAATAAAATGCCGGTGTGGATTTGCTGCAGGTCATCCACGCGTGATTCTTGAGTCAAACGATTAATATGGCTGTGATCGGTAAAGCGGAACTGGCAAACCAGTTGATTGGTTTCCGCTAATTTTACCATCTCAGGCAAGGTTAATTGCGACAATGCATCTGCCATCGATTCATCGATGCCTAAACGAAACATTGCTGAAGCTTTTTCCTGGTTAATTAAACGCTGAGCAAGAAGCAAATATGACAGATTGATGTCATATATATGTTTTAGTAATTCTGATGTACCCATTTTTTTCCATCCTGATAGACGCGACACATATACGGCCACAGAATTTAAATTTCTATGGTTCGGGTTGCTGGTTGGTAAATCTAAAGATGGCAAAAAATTATCAGGCACAAGCCAACGTGTACTGAACTGTTTCATTCCCCACCGGGGCATTGGTCAGTAGTAGTCAAAACTCCAGGCCATTCTTTTATCGAGTTGTAACCATCTTCCGTGACGTCTGCTTACAGTTTTTTAAGACTAATCCGAAAACAACGCAAATCTATATCGTCTGATATCGACATACAACGTGAGTGGAGCGAAATTTTAGATAAAGTGTGATCTACATCACACTTTTAAGGCAAATTTTTTCCTGGAAGCTTCAGAATTGCTTTTCTGTTGTACGTTTTTTGAACGAATTTGAATTGTTTCGCTAATATTTCACTCTTAAAAGCCCCTGTTTAGCCTGTGTGGTCGATTGTCATGACAACGCGATCTTTTATCTGTTGAGTTGGTTTTAAATGGCGATATGCAGCCACTTAAGATCGTGATTGCAGCATAATATGCTGATTTCATGAAAAACTATTTGCTTCTAAATTAATCACTTATAGGGAATATTGCCGAAAGGCACTACCACCATGATGATAGATAAGCGTGAAGACTGGACGCAGCGCGCCTGGGAACTGTTAGGGCTTTGTAGGGAGTGTTTAGCGAACGGCAGTGGATGTAACAGTGCGTTACATTAGTGATATGAATGAATTATGGATTTGACGCATTGATCTGAGATAACTATCGGCCTGACCAACCAAACCTTTAGGGCTGACATGAAAAAAAAGCTTTTTTCGCGTTCAATTGCACGCTTTTTAACCAAAACGTGCGATTTTGGCAGCCGTGTCAGGCAGTTACCCCTTAAGCAAATGAAAACGTTTTCGCAGGTTTAAGATGGGTAGTGAAAACGGTGCGCAGAACTGCGCACCGGAAAGCAGATTTAGGCGAGTTTCGGGAAGGTCGCGACTTTATTGGCGATACCATGATCGGCGCTGCGCGCAGGTAACGCATTTAAATCACGCAGGAAGCTTTCACGCCATTGCGTAATATCCTGCTTACGCAATACCGCCATCATGTCGTTATAGCGCGAAATACGCTCCGTGCGCGGCATGGTGAGCGCTCTGTCGAGTGCGGCGGCCACTTCATCACGATCGTAAGGATTAACGATCAATGCCGATGTCAGCTCATTTGCCGCCCCCGCAAAGCGAGACAGCACCAGCACGCCCGGATCGTCCGGGTCCTGCGCGGCCACATATTCTTTCGCCACCAGGTTCATGCCGTCACGCAGCGGCGTGACCAGACCCACATCGGTTAAGCGGAAGATTTTCATCAACAGGCGACGATCAAAGTGCTGGTTCAGATAATAGAGCGGTGTCCAGCCGAGCGTACCGTACTTACCGTTAATGCGCCCCGCTTCCGTCTCTAATTGATGACGAATATCCTGATAGGCCTGCACATCGCCACGAGACGTCGGCGCGATTTGGGAATAACGGATATTGCCGCGATGCTGCGGGAAATTCTCCAGCAGTGCCTCATAAGCCAGAAAACGCTCCGGTAATCCTTTGGAATAATCGAGCCGCTCGCTGGCAATAATGTTTTGCACATCGCCCAGTTCACGTTTCATCGCCGCCATCTTCGGTGGCAAATGTCCCTCAGCCATCTCTTTTATGCTGTCCGGTTCGATACCTATCGGATACACCTCCGTCATAAAGGTATTGCCAAAGGCACGGTGTTTCTTCTCACCTTTATTCTGCAACTGCGTCAACTGGCTCAGGCTATCGAGGAAGGCCACGCGATCGGATTCGGTCTGGAAACCCAACAAGTCATAATCGCACAGCATCTCCAGCAGCGTCTGATGCGGTGGCAGCGCATTAAAGATCTCCGGCGTCGGGAACGGGATATGTAAAAAGAAGCCGATGCGATTATTCACACCCAGTTTGCGCAACTCGGCCGCAAACGGCAGCAGATGATAATCATGGATCCATAACACATCGTCGGGTTGCAGCAACGGTTTGAGGCGCTGCGCCAGTAAGGTGTTTACGCGGCAATAGCCATCCCAGGCTTCACGCTGATACTGCACTAAATCCAGACGATAGTGGAAGGCAGGCCAGATAACGGTATTGGAGAACTGGCAGTAGTACTGATCGTAATCGTTCTGATTGAGCGGCAGAGAAGCATAGGTGATGCCATCCTGCTCGACTTGCGAAAGAGGCTCATCTTCCTCGCCAGAAAATTCACTGATCTCTCCGTTCCAGCCAAACCACAAGCCTCCGGTGGTGCGTAACGCGTCCAAAATGCCCACCGCAAGACCCCCTGCGCTGGCTTTGCCTCCATCCGGAATGGCGATACGGTTAGATACCACGACTAAACGACTCATAACCTTGACTCCTTACCGACGATGTCATGTTCTAGTTGTAATAATAGTTGCGCCAGCCAGTGCCATACCGCGTCAACGCTGTCGAGACGGTAGCGCGCATGGCTGGCGCCTTCTCCGACCTTGACTGAAATGCCCTGCATGGCGTTCACGGCGAGAAATCCTTTTTCATCGGTCAGATCGTCACCCACGAAGACCGGAATACGGCCAATAAAGGGGGCTTCTTGCATGAATTCACGTACCGCCGCACCTTTATCGATGCCCTGCGGCTTCAATTCCACCACGCACTTGCCCGGCTGTAGCGCCAGCGCAGGAAAGCGCATCACGGCGTCCTCTGCCAGTTGCATGATGGATTTCTCGTACTCGGGCGCGTTGCGATAGTGCAGTGCGAACGCCATGCCTTTCACTTCCAGCAGGGTGCCTGGCCATTGGTCGAGCGTTTGCTGCAGTTCGGTTTGTAGCGTTTGCGCAATATCGCCAGGCAACGAATGCCGGTGCACGTGCCCGCTGGCGTCACGGCGTTCTGCACCATGCACGCCAGCAGCGGGCGCTTCCAGTGGCGCAACCAGTGCATCCAGTTGCGCAATCGGACGGCCCGATACCAGCGCCAGGGCGCCATGACTCAGATTGGAGATTTGTTGCAGATGCTGGCGCACCGATGCGGGGATGGAAACCGACTCGGGTTGCGATTCAATGGTCGCTAGCGTGCCGTCGACATCAAAAAAGAAGGCATAAAGACCGCCGCTGAGTGACGGCAAGGTGCTGTTCTGATTAACCGCAGGGGTCACGTCTCCTCCTGTTCATTGGGCTTTAACAGGATGTTCGAAGTCAGGCTGGGTGTTTTCAGTCCGATGTCTGGACTGAGGCGAGGAGATTGAGCCAAAAACGGGGGACTGCGATAGGTAACTCTCCACAAACGCACAACTTTATTGCCAACACAGCAACCTGACTGCGAACATCGTCAGCATTAAGTCTAGACGGAGATCACAGTTTTGCCAGGCGCAGCGGGTTAATGCATGAGAAAAGTGTCTGTTTCAGGTCTTTGCGACGGCAAAAAATCGCCCCCTTTCCTTTTATAACGCTTCGCTTTTTTAAGACCTTAATTTTTGCCCGCCCTCTTTCCCTGATGACGCCGCATTTACCAGATTTTCCTCACTTGCATCCGCGCCGCCGATTGGCTTATGGTGCGGTTACCGCGCGATTCAAGGCGGAAAAAAGGCCGAAAAAGGCTCATATCTGCGCCAAATGGCGCTTTCAGGCAGGCATTCAGGACGATGAAAATCCGATCAAGTTCACACTTTAGCGATGTCATGGCGGGTAACAGCCTATGATCCCCCAGAGCTACAGCCAGCGCGTGCATTTCTATTACTGCATTTTGGTGGCGCTGAAGATCAATGCAAAAACGCGCAAACCCGCCGGCGTGCGCGGCAAGAATAACTTTCTGCTGAAATGGCTGCGCAACGCGCAGAACAACACCATTTTCCCCCCCGACATCACCAGCGAAATTGAGTGGCTGCGTGGCAAAATTATCAGCTCCGGGCCGGATGCCGATCTGGAGCCGATGCTGCAATACGTTTATGACACCGCCAAGCGCGCCGAAACCCTGCGGTTAGGCTCTTAGGCCCCCTTACGTAACTCTACCAGGTTGCCTAAGTATTCAACCGAATTTTTCCCGTGATGGGCCTTTCTTATGATGCGTTCTCAACCTGATAAAGAATGAGAACGGAATCATATGAAACGTAAAGCGTTAATTTTTGCTATGCCAATGTTGTTTGCTGCTGGCAGCGCTGTTGCAGCCGAAACCAGTGAAGGCTATTACGCCTCTGCAAAATATCTGCAAAGTGAACAACGTGCCAAAGAGATGGATACCAGCGCACGTCCTGGCGTGGGGCAATTTGTTGCAGGCAATGAAAAGGCACACAACGGCGCGGCAGCGCTTGCAGCCGGTTATCAATGGGGCAATGGCTGGCGCACGGAAGGCGAATATACCTTTGGTCAAAAATCCGAATTCACCAGCGGTTCATCGACTTTCACTTCCAGCTATAACCATCTGCAAACCGATGTCCAGCGCTTGATGCTGAACGTGTATCGTGACTATCAAATCGGCTATAACGTTGCGTTGTACGGCACCGCAGGCGTTGGCGTCAGTAAAATCAAAGCGGGCGGTTGGCAAGGCAATCCCTCTCGTCAGTATGCTTCAACCACGCAAAACAACCTGACCTACAGTGTCGGTGCCGGTATTAGCTACACGCCGATTGAGCAGGTAAGCCTGGATCTTGGCTACCGTTATGTGGATATGGGCAAAATAGAGAGTGGATACAACACATTCGGGAATGCTCGTGGCCTTAAAGATGAGCAAATGAAAGCGCATCTGGTGGAAAACCAGTTTGTTCTGGGAGCCCGTTATTTGTTCTGATGCCTGACGCATCCCTGCGCCTTCCCGCCGGAGGGCGCATCACTATTCTGATTCCGCACTTAGCATGTGTCGGAACCGTCTCTCCCTGTTAAAGTACCCTGCTGAAAAGTCAGCGATGGAACGTTTGGCTGCACGACCATCAACAGGGACGGATAACAGGACATCTTACATGAATTTCACCATACGCAAGGCTCAGGCCGAGGACGCGGAACTGCTTCATCAGCTGGGACGCATGACCTACAGCGCGCATTTCAAACATATGTGGGTTTCAACCGACGAAATGGATGCGTTTATCGATAAAGAATACGGACTGACGGTGCTGCAGAGCAGCCTCGCGGCAGAAAACGAGAGCTGGCTGATCGCCGAGACCGATCACCCGGTAGGTTTTGCCAAGGTCACCTGGAATACACCGGTTCCTGATTCCGGCATGACGGGCGCCATGTTGAATAAGCTCTACCTGAATCCCGATCAGACCGGTAAGAACTTCGGCAAAATCATGTTCCAAAGCATCATCAATGAAGCCCGTGAGAAGCAGGAAGGTTACATGTGGCTGGAAGTGATGGCTGAAAACGTGCGTGCACGTAAATTTTGGGAAGCCTTTGGCATGCAGCACATCAAAGACATCCCGTTCGTTACCGCCTCGCAGCGCAGCACGCTGCAAATTTTGGGTATGGTGATTTAACCCGACAAGGCGCCGCGAACACCGATTTCGCCGCGCCTTTTCCGCCTTTATCTGCGTTCATCCCCGTCTTTACCACTTATTCAGATTTGTTCTAACGATATAATCAGTTTTTCTTTCAAGCCATCTCTCCGCATCATAACGGCAACACAGGAGGCGTTATGGCTGATATCTCTCTACACAAACACTCACAGGGTATGGCGCATTTCGCGCCCGGTTTGCTGCTTACGGCGGCCATTGCGCTGGCAACGGCATGGCTCGGTAATCTACCGTCTGTCGCACAACTGGGGTTAGGCGCACTGACGCTGGCCATCATCGGCGGGATCATTCTCGGCAATACGCTCTACCCTACGGTGCACGGTCACTGCGACGCGGGCGTACAGTTTGCCAAACAGAAACTGCTGCGTCTCGGTATTATCCTTTATGGCTTCCGTCTCACCTTCCAGCAGGTGCTGGATGTCGGCGTCAGCGGTGTGGTGATCGATGTACTGATGCTGACCAGCACCTTTACCCTCGCCTGCTGGCTGGGACGTAAAATCCTGAAACTGGATCGTGAAACCGCGTGGTTGATTGGTGCAGGTAGCAGTATTTGCGGTGCCGCCGCCGTACTGGCGACTGAACCGGTGATTAAAGCCGAATCGTCCAAAGTGGCGGTGGCGGTCGCGACTGTGGTGATCTTCGGTACACTGGCGATTTTCCTTTACCCGCTGATTTGGCATAGCGTTTCGCCTTTACTGCCGGGCCTGAGCCTGAGTGAATTTGGTATTTACACCGGTTCGACCATGCATGAAGTGGCGCAGGTCGTGGCGGCCGGACATGCTATCAGCCCGGAAACAGAAAATGCGGCGGTCATTGCCAAAATGCTGCGCGTGATGATGCTGGCACCGTTCCTGGTGGTAATCGGCTTGATGGTACGCCGCAGCGCACCGGCCACCAGCGGGGAAAAACAGCGTATTACTTTCCCATGGTTTGCACTGGCGTTCATTCTGGTGGCGCTGTTTAACTCAGCGCATTTGATTCCCGCCTCGGCGATTGCGGTCATTAATCAGCTGGATAACGTGCTGCTCGCCATGGCGATGGCCGCACTGGGTCTTACCACCCATATCAGTCAACTGAAGCGAGCCGGTCTGCGTCCGCTGTTATTAGGGTTGATGTTGTTTATCTGGCTGATTGTGGGTGGCGGCGCGATTAATCTCACCATCCATCATTGGCTTGGATAACTTATTTGCCGCCCGGCTGGGCGGCAAATACCTTATTGTTTGAAGTGTTTTCGTGAATAGATGGCGGTCTGTCTGCGGCTTTTAATGCGGAATTTGGCATGAGAGATCACCGTCATCCACTTCGGATCAACCTTGTTGGTCAAATAAACATTCAACTGATCCAACAGCGCCTCCCAATTCTTCGCCTGCCAGGCTTTGTCACTGCCGAGTGACTCTTTCATTAACTGAATGAGGCTATCCACTCTGGCTTTTACGTCACTCAGTGTTTCTCCAGCCTGATGCGATGCTGCTAATTTCCGGATTTCGGTGGCGTAATAATGGATGTCAATCTCGTTCTCGCGCACGCGAACCTCTGCTTATTATTGGTCCGTAATATTACAGTAACCTAAGTCTGTGAATTAACATAATCGGCAATACCTTTCGCCGCTTCGCTATTGTTACCTATCAGCATTTCTTTTGTCAGAATTGATGGGCAACCTTCACCCAATTAGACAATAAAAAACCGCCCGCAGGCGGCGTGTCACATCACTTTCTAGCAGATATTGAAATGGGGTTTCATTATTTTAGCGAAATCTTAACGAATTTCTTTCGGACACCCCTATCAATTTCACAACCCTTTAGAATCAGTGAATTAGATTATTTTTATCCAATCAGGATTACTCTTTAATCGTAAACTCCAGCTCACTGAGTTTTTGATACTCCTTCGCCAGCTTTTTAAGTTGCACCGCACGCATTTTATCCGCACGCGCCAGCGCTTCTTCTTCGGTTAACTGAAACTCTTTTTTCTTAAAAAATTGCTCAAAGTTGTACTCACGATCGCGGCGCTGTACAAATACCTCGCCATCATTTTTGAGTTCACCTTCTGCGATGTAGATGCCCCGGGTTAATGCATATTTTGTTATATAGGCTTTTGTCATGCTGTCCTCTCATCTTGCTACGTCGGTTAATTAAAGCAAAATTGCCGCGTAATTTACAGTATCTTGAAGAAAAAACAGTCTATTCCTGGATCGTATTGCCATTGATTTAATTAATGTTTTAATTAAACCTAACGTCAATACCAGGAAAAAACACCTCAGGTTTGGAGACAATTAAAAGCGCAGCGAGATTTAAACATTTCAGCTGTGTGAAGCTACCCCACAGGAAATTTCCTCTTAGCCGCGCAAACAACGGCATTCATTTTTTCTGGATATCTTCCCAATTCAGCCCGAAGCGCATGAGGTATTTACGTAAGCGATCGGCATCATTCGGCTGCTTTTTATGCTGCCGTGAGACCGAAAATAAATGTCGTCCCGCTTCAGATAATGTTGTGGCGTGTCGACAGACTTCCAGCACCGTCTCGAGTTGTCTTTGCTCGAAGAGAGTATGTGGCAGGAGCAGCAATAATGGCGCTGAGGTTGGTGCAAGAGCCAGCAAAGCCACAAGTGCGATCACATACTGAGCAAGGCGTACCCCTGATTCTGCAGCGTGGTCATCGTAGTGAGTGCGGAGGGCGTATGGATCACCGAATCTGCGATCCATTGTGGTTCGTAGTGATGCCAGGCCAGCGCCTGATCGCACACCGTGACTTTGACGCCCTGCTGCTCCAGCGCCGATATCAGCGCAAGGTTGGGATTATCCACACCAAACAGCTGTCGAAAGCGGATGTTTTCCAGCATCGCGGGCGTCGCTTCGCCATTCACCGCCACGACAAATTTTAACTGCTTTGCCGGCACACCGGCCGCCACATAGGTATTCACCACTTGTGCCACATGCTCCAGCGCCGGATTAACCTGACTGCGTTCTTCCGCGCCACGGCTGACTTTAAAAACCACTTTGTTACTCAGCGCACTGCTGGGCTGGAATGCGCTGCTGGCGTCATAGTGCACTTTGCCGTAACCGGCGATGGCTGGCGTGGTCCAGTTGATGGCGGGATCGGAAGGTGGGGCACTCACTTTCGCGGCAAAGAGGGTTTCATTTTGGCTGAGTAAGGCACCGCATACCCCACCCGCTACTGCGACAACTGCGCTAATCACCACTGAACGCATCTCTTTTCCCCCGCGACATCGTGAAAAATCGGCCTTGCCAAGTATGGCATGGATTGCCATTTTGTCGGCTTATCGTGGAGATATACGGGCATATTCAGCCATTTCCTAACGTTCGGTGAAAAGCGGTGGCTCATGTTATGCGTAACCCCTATTCACTTCGCTACCGGGAGATCTGCGTATCGGGTGGTATACGCTGGAGACAACATCTCACGCTTCATCGACCAGGATTTTTGGATTCCCTGCCCGGCGAACCATAGCTTCCCTTTCCCGCTTTGATTTATGCCATCGATCACCCGCATCAGCATTTCACTATTCGCCTGCGGCTGGATGTCATCAAACAAATTGAGTTGCGCCACGCCCTGACTGAAGAAGTCACCTAACATCACCCCTGCTTTCATATAGCGGCGCCCTTCCCGCCAGATGCGATCCAGCGCCTCGGTGGCCACACGAATAATATCGCGGCTGTCGTTGGTGGGCGTCAGCACTTTAATGATTGCCTGATTACCGTAAAAAATTTCCCCCTCCGCATGCGGGCTGGTGCGAATAAACACGCCGATCTGTCGACAGTACTGCCGCTCGCCCCGCAATTTTTCGGCGGCGCGCACAGCATAGTTGCACACCGCTTCACGCATATCGGCGTACTCCGTGATGCGTCCCGCAAACGAGCGTGAGCAGACAATCTGCTGCTTCACGGGCGCAAACTCTTCCAGTTCGAGACAGGGCTCACCGCGCAGCTCGCGCACGGTGCGCTCCAGTACCACATTGAAGTGCTTGCGGATCACCCAGGTGCTCTGCTCCGACAAATCCAGCGCGGTATTGATGCCCATGGCATTCAGCTTTTTGCTGATGCGACGCCCCACACCCCACACATCGGCCACATCGACTAGCGCCATTAACTTTTTTTGTCGCTCAAGGTTGGAGAGATCCAGCACGCCGCCGGTTTTACTCCATTTCTTAGCGGCATGGTTGGCCAGCTTGGCCAGGGTTTTGGTGGGCGCAATCCCCACCCCCACTGCCAGATGCGTTTCGCGTTTCACCCGCTGCTGGATTTCCCGTCCGAACTCTTCTAGCACGCGGCAATTCCGCACGCCCGTGAGGTTCATAAACGCCTCATCGATGGAGTAGATCTCAACGGCGGGCGCCATCTCTTCCAGTATCGTCATCACGCGCAGACTCATGTCGGCGTAGAGCGCATAGTTAGAGCTGAATACATGCACGTTATGGCGACGCAACACATCCTTGATTTTGAAATACGGGCCGCCCATGCCGATATTCAGCTTCTTAGCCTCGGCCGAACGTGCGATGACACAGCCATCGTTGTTGCTTAACACAATCACCGGCTTACCTTTGAGATCCGGCCTGAACACCGTCTCGCACGAGGCATAGAATGAGTTCACATCCACCAGCGCAAACATCACCTTCTCAGCGTCTTGATGACATGTTTAACGACACCGAAGATCTCAAACTGATCCGGGTCGGGAATGGGAATGATGGCGTGCGCCGCATTCATCGGTTTGAGGTGCAGACAGGGCTTCAGCATCAGCTGCTTCACCGTGAACTCTCCCGAGATGGCCGCCACCACCACATCACCCTGCTCGGGTTTCTCCGCACTATCGACGATCAGCATATCGCCGTCGCTGATTCCGCCTTCGATCATCGAGTCACCGCTGACTTTGATGAAGTAAGTGGCGCTGGGATGCGTGACACAAAAATCATTGAGGTCAATACGCTGCTCAACGTAGTCCTGCGCCGGTGACGGAAAACCGCACGGCACACGACTGATAAACAAGGGCAAACTGAGGATGGCGCGGAGTTCCGCCGGTTGATAAAACACCATAATGATGGCCTTCGAAAATATACTGTATATAAATACAGTATTACTGATCAGGCTGTTTGATCAAGCGGGATCCTTCGGGATGATGCAAAGCAGTTGGCAGGAAAGGAGATTTAGTTTTGGGTAGTTTTAACGGCGGGATGGATGTGCTGCGGTGGTTTTGGGCTAGGGTGAAATGAGGGTTCGCCGCTGAGTTGAACGGCTTTTGTCTCACGATTTCATATAGGAAATGTATTTTGCCTCAACCTCAAGACCTAAACATGCGCCGAAAGGCCTTTATTGCGGATACCACTGCGCTGATTTTATTTTTCACCACGACGGGCGCGATTAATGAACGATGGATCGCCGGCATGGCGTGGGACCAGGTGCTGCATGCCCGTTTAATTGGTGCAATTCTGATGGTGCCGGTTGCCCGCCCTTACGGCTTGTGGCGTGATTGGGTGATGCAGCGAGCAGGATCGGGCCGGGTTTCGAAGCTGCTGTGGGACAGTATCGCGCTGGTGAGTTTTCAGGTGCCGATCTATGCGGCGATCATTGCTTTTAGCGGTGCGTCGGGCAGTGGTTTAGTGCGCGGTACGCTCGGAGCTGCATTGATGATGCTGTGTTTGGGCAGGCCTTATGGCGCGTTTCTTAATTGGGTGCGAGGCATGTTTGGTTTGCCGCCGGGTGGGGAAAAGCCGATGTCATTGGGGGAATGAGGAAGATGACTGCTGTTTGCCAAGAACAAACATAAGTAATTCAAGCCTATGTTTATCGTCAAAAAGCAGGCCATTACTATTCTATATATTCAATAATTCCTCCCAAGTAATTTATTAATAATTACGGCCCGCTGTGATTTAAAGTTATTGGCTAATTGTTCCGCACATTTATAATTAGTGATAATTCTTTATAAATTCGCGAAAATGACTCATAGTCTGCAGTTCCAGGAATAAAGCATTTAGTAACACTATTATAAATATGCTCACGGTCATTTTCTTTTTGCTCTAAGATACAACTACATACTTTAGTGAAAATTTCATCACTGCTTATTTCTCTATCCATTGCAATGCAGCACATCTCGTAACAAGAACTCCATAAAGCAGCATGAGCCACGCTCATAGGTAATAAGGTTGAAATATAATGCACTTTTCCAGTGACACATTGGTATAAGAACCATTTTAAAATAAAATCAACCTTATTGTCGTGAGGGTGCCTCAATAAGAAATTAGTAAGCAAAGACAATATAATGCCAGCATTAACTTTAATCTTTTCGTCATCAACAATAAAACTCAGGAATCTATATAAAACTCCAACCACTTCGTCAAACTTAAAGCGCGAACTAAAAACCTTATCAAAAAGACTCTTAAATGCTGTTTTCGTATAGTCCTTGTTTTCACTTAAGAAATGGCAAAACACACGAGCCATTAAATCCGTTTCCATATTAATGGATTTAAAACCATAAGTTGACACCTTCGCAATTAACTCAAATAGTTCTTTTTCTTGGATGTGATTATTACGATTCAAATTCAATAGAACATTGTAGATATTCCCATGAATTAAAGTATTTACACCGCTGCCACATAGCATCAAGATATTAGCATCGTCAGTTAAAAATATGTAACCGCTTTCATTTTTGGAAATTGCCTTCCGATATGATTCCAATCTATTCTCTTTGTTATCTTGCTCAATTATCAGTTTCGCCCTATGTTTGGTGATGGTATTTAGAATACCTTGTGGAAGGTGGTTTACAATACCGTGCACAACGGAAAAACCTAAAGAATTCATTCTTTCAAAGCAAGAACTTAGAATAATAAACTTCCTAACACTTCCCAAAAAAAAGTCTAAGACGCTGAGTTCATGCATCAATATTAAAGTAGTTTCTTCTATAAATATACTATTACCTTTCTCCAATAAATCATCGAAGTTTTCCTGTGATGATTGCGCCGCTTGGTTTATCTTAAATTCTAATTCTTCTTCAGGTGTATTTTTTGCAAGCATCCAACTTGTGTAAATATCATTAGTGTTGCTCAAAAATAAGTCAAGCATAGCAAACGGTACTGGTAACGATCCATTCCTGATAGACCGTTTGTTTTTCTCCCATTGTGCAACTAGCTCATCAGTTACGCCAGTAACTTCTCTAATTGAATTAAGTAATGCTTCAGGTCCATTATTTACATCTACATTTGCTTTCCTAAGCACCTTGGAATCAGGAAAATTTTTGAAATATTCTGAAATTCTAACGCCAAAGAGTTTTTTCTTATCTTCAGACATATCGATTGATGCAGATAACACAAAAGACAAATATCGTCCTTCTTCATCACAATCATTCCTATCAACTAATTCACCGAATCGCTTGATACTGCTAATTAGCTTTTCTCTGTATTCCAGGCTTGATGAATACACTGTAATTAGCTTAGACAGGTATATCAACTTGTTCTTCCTCGAACCTTCACCAGAAATCAGTCGTTGTAAAACCCCCTCAACTTGGCTAAACATTCCAAAGCTTAAGCACTTGTTTACATAGAGCTTCATATAC
The DNA here is from genome assembly GCF_000963985.1 of Pantoea sp. BL1. Taxonomy (NCBI): domain Bacteria; kingdom Pseudomonadati; phylum Pseudomonadota; class Gammaproteobacteria; order Enterobacterales; family Erwiniaceae; genus Pantoea; species Pantoea sp. BL1. The sequence continues at coordinate 118,334 of NZ_JZRH01000061.1, forward strand.
TCTGGAGAATAATTATTTCCTTTTAATGCTTTTTCAATTTCATCTACAGCTTCCCCAATTCTTCCTGATAATTCCAAAGCATATGTTTTTATGACATGCCAATGAGGATCAACATTTACTTTCTCTAAGTTTTTTTCAACAACCTCAAATACTTTATTAGTGTCCCCTGACTTTAAATAAGCCTCTGCCAATTTCAATGAACAAGCTTCATCCAACTCCTTGTCTTTTAAAATATCTTCAGCAACTTCAATTATTTTACCTTCATTATTTTCATCACGAACATTTAAAAATCTCAATAAATGCTCAGCTATAACTAACGGCTTATCTAATTCAATATACTTCTGGTAAAGCTTATCAATGCAATCGGATTGAGTACCCGGTTCTTCTCTGACACTTCTCACGCACGTACTAACGGCCCAAAAAGCTTCACCATTCTCATAAGTCAGCAGAATAGTTCTCAGTCTGTCAGCTAAAGAATCACTAAATGTTGCAACCGCTACTTCAATAGCTAAACATAGTACGAAAGGAGTGTTTTCAGGGGATTTATCTAACAATTCCTTTTCGATACTTAAAAAAATCTTAAGTGCCGAATCATACTCTTTAAGGTAGAAATTGGATGCAAACAAAATTGATTTATCATCAAGACTTAACCTAGTATTAATTCTGGAAAGTAATAATACCACTTTTTCATATTCATCACAGTTATATAAAATCCGCGAATACAATGTGCATAATTCAAAGTGACCAGGCCTTTCCTTTAAAATCTCATCAAATCGTTCAAATAGAGGCTCAATATTATTAAAATAAAAATATAACACAGGAGATATATCAATAATTATTGCAAAATCTGATGGATAACCTAACCTTTTTGCGTAATTCCATGCTTTATCACAGTACTCATAAGATAATCTCATAAAATTAAAATTGAGGTTCGATTTTCCTGTAAAGGGCAAAACCTGATCATAATTAAAAGAATCTCCATGTGCTTTAAAAAAATTTCTCCTTGCCGCCAAAGCATAAAAAATATACTTTTCTCTATCTGATATAAGCATATCATGATCAACACCTACTAATTCTCTATCTAATTCATCAGGGTTTTCGTCTAGAGTTAGCAATAACAATCTTGCCGCAATCCTTTCATTATGTTTTTCCTTCATTAACAAGACTGCTTCTTTTATATTTCCGGAAATTGCCATGCACTTAGCTTTAATATAAGTTGATCTAAAATCTCCATTTAAAACTTCAGGTTCAATTTCATTTAACTCTTCCTGAGTTAACATCTGGCCATTTTTTATTTTTTCTTCAAAGAATGCTAACTTGTATCTTGGTTTATCACTGTAGTTCGTTGAAATTTTTATGTTCTCAAAGGATTCAGAAGTCTCCCCTGAAAGTGAACATATTAATGATCTTTGTAAATATAGTTCTGCGCACTCATGGTCACTAAGTTTATTTGGCCAACTATCGAGTTGTGATAGGAATTCTTTTGCTTTAAATATGAGGTTTTCATTTAAGGCATCTGAACATTTTTTTAAAAGGGTGGCAGCTTGTCCGTTTGGGTTTGATATCCAAGGCTCATCACCACTTTCCTCTATAGCCTTTAAAATAATCGGTTTATCTTCAATATACTCTGAGAAATTTATAATACTACGACTTATGTCATCAGAATGAGGTTTAATAGCCTTTTTTAACCCTTGAATTGCAATTTTATCAAAAATCCTCTTTTCATAGAAAGAAAAGACATCCAACTTAGTATTTATTTCTTGGTTTGTAGGTATATTTAAAGTCAAATGTTCCTGTGATTCTATTTTATCTTTATTAAGATCAAACCAATCTTCATCTAACCACATAAAATAAATTGGGCATTTAGAAAGCTCATCTGAATGAACGCTTAGATCTACAATAGCAACCATTACCAGAGGTTCTTGAGCATAGTAATATGCCAAGGTACTTGTCTTAAAACTAAAACTTACAAAATCACCATCTGATATGTAAATCGGAACTGTAGTACCTTTTAATTGTAGATAAAAAGAATAACAAACATCGCCTTGTGAGTTCTTTAATTGAATTAAATAGTCAATACCAAAGTCACAATCACCCGATTGAGGAGTTTCAATCCATGACACTGGCAATTTACTTGATATAGCACGCCCAGCTAGTCGGCCAATCTCTTGACTAGAACTTTCCTTTGGCAACTTGTTCATTTCTAATTACCCCTTAGTGTTATATTTATAGTAAGCGATTTTATCATTCATTTAAAATTTCTGCACACTCAAATTTTTTATAAGATTTTCATTATAACCAAATCACTGATTTTGGCGCTGTACATATAAAAATTTACCGTGAAATTTGGTATAAACATGAAATTTCGAACTTTAGTAAGCGCAGATTTCAATACGCTCTCAATAGTTTGATAAATTTTTTCAGAAGTACTTTTAAAATTATTGGTCCGAGTGCCTGTCAACCTCTTGAAACACCCTACTTTTCTCAGGTATAGCTCTCAAAGATTAATCTACATGAAAAGCCTAGGATGAGGCTATATAATATAGTTTAGGTTGTAAGCCAGACGATTTTGCAATTATTTGTGAGTATGTGATGTATAAAAAACCACCAATGGAAAATACATTCTCCAAAAATCATGGTAAATCCCGTGCTGTGCTCAGACAGTTGTATCTCGAAACTACTTCAGCAAACACCTCCAAAGCACAAATAAGGATCGAGCTATATGAACATAACCAAAATCGACCATATCCACGTCTACGTCGACGATATCGAAAAAGCCGAACGCTGGTATCAGGAAATCCTTGGCTTCACCCGCGATAGCTCGCTGTACTTCTGGTTTGAACAAGGAGGGCCGCTGGTTATCAGGAATGATGGCGCATCGCTTTCCCTCTTCCTGAGAAAATCCCAGCACCCAGGCCACACCATGGCTTTCGCCGTGGAGGCGTCAGCGTTTCTCGAACTCATACCTATCCTCAAGTCGAAAAAAATCGCTTACACCGTCAGTGACCACGATATCTCCATGTCCCTATACTTCAGCGATCTCAGTGGCAACAAGATTGAAATTACGTCCTGGGAATATAAGCAGGCAAAACAGATATTGGAAAAGGCGGCATAACGATTCGTCAGTCAGCAACGGATAACGCTACAATCAATTGCGGATTAGCATTTTGAATGGAGTCAAAATTGAAATTTCACTATTCGCTTCATCGCCTTAGCCTGATTAAGCAATGGCAAAAAGATAGCTTCAGAATCGTTTTTTTCATTCTCACCGGGCTATTCTTTTCAGCCGTGATCAAATGGCTATTGCCCCAGTTAACTCATGGCAATATCACCGGTGGCTTTACCGGTATGCTATGCGGACTTGCAGCAAGCTTTTGGTTTACCAATATTGCGTGGCTGAGGATTAAGTCACCCATTCGCTTAAGCGACTTAAATTCAGTTTTGGCGAAGTACCATTACCAGCAAACTGAGCAAGGTGATTATGAGCTTCAAATAGCGAAATACCGAAGATTCAAATCTCAGCGCATTTATATACGCAACGATGGCAACGAGATGACGCTGGAAGGCCCCTACAACACCCTCAAAAGAATCATCAATCAACTCAATAAATAGCCGGAGATTTTGCAGGGACGTGACAAGATGACTGGCGCAAATACCCAGCCAGTCATCGTCAGTCTTAACCGTGCATCACCACATTAAACCCTTCATCCGCATGCGGTGCGACGAAGTAGCTGCTGATCACCTCGAACTGCGCATCGGTCGCCGCGAAGTCATGCTCACCTTCTGCATTACGCGCATGCAAACGGCTCTTGCACAGCGCATCGGGCACATCGATAAAGTGCAGTTGATGCTCCGCCTGTGCACTCTGGATCACCGCCTTCATCCACTGACGTTGGCCTACGGTGTTCGCCGGAAAATCCAGCACCACTGACACACCGCGCTGTAACAGGGTGATCAGGTGTGGCGTCATCGCATTACGCAACTTGCCCGCACAACGCACGTAGTCCGCGACATCCTGCATCTCTTCGGCGAACAAATGCGCCAGCCAGGCGTCTTCGCTGATAATCACCGCGCCGGTTTGTTGGGCCAGTTGATGGGCCAGCGTTGATTTTCCGGCAGCGATTTTGCCGCACAGCAGATGCAAAACAGGACGAGATGTGGACACAGACGCAGATTCCATTGACCAGCTCCAGATAAAATGACGCTCTACCATGCCGTTAAATGCCGGTCCAGTAAAGACTGGCATCTACACTTACGCTATCTCTGCAAAAATAAGGAGACGCATGATGAGTCAACGCCTGCATAAAATCGACTTTCCGGTCAGCAAGGCGCGGAAGTATCTGGAACCTGGTCCGGTGGTGTTGCTGAGTTCGCAATTTGAAGATCACCACGACATCATGGCGCTCGGCTGGCACACCATTCTGGAGTTCTCGCCGTCACTGGTGGGCTGCATGATCGCCAACGGCAACTACAGCCATGAGCTGATTCGGCAAAGCGGACAGTGCGTGATGAACATCCCCTCGGCGGATTGGGTGGATAGCGTGGTGGCGATTGGTAACTGCCATGGCGATCGTCTCGATAAGTTCGATGCCTTTCACCTCACGCCAGAACCGGCAAAAGTGGTGAATGCGCCGCTGATCGATGAGTGCTTCGCCAGCTTTGAGTGTCAGCTGTATGACGACTCGATGGTGAATAACTACAGCTTCTTTATTTTCGAAATCGTCAAAGCGCACGTGGCCGATAAACCGGAATTTCCGCCGACGCTGCACTACACTGGCGAAGGACGTTTTACCGTTATGAGTCATAGCGTGCTCGACAAGCACCATGATTTTAAGCCAGAAATGTTAATTTAAGCGGCTTGAATTCGCCTTCGAGCGCCCTCACAGTAACGCTTTCGACCTGACAGGAGTAATAACAATGGCAACCGAATATGCGGTGATCGCCGGTGGCTGTTTCTGGTGTACCGAAGCAGTGTTCAAAGATGTGATTGGCGTGGAGTCAGTCGAAAGTGGGTATACCGGCGGGGAGCGCCCGAACCCAACCTATGAGCAGGTGTGCAGCGGTGCCACCGGCCATGCTGAAGCGATCCGCGTCGGCTTCGATCCCGAGCAGGTGAAATACGGCGATCTGCTGGACATCAGCTTTGCAACGCACGATCCAACACAGTTGAACCGTCAGGGCAACGATGTCGGTACTCAGTATCGTTCAGCGATCTTCCCGGCGACCCCAGAGCAGGAAGCCGAAGCGATTGCCGCGATTGCGCGTGCGCAAGCCGATCTCAACGTGCCTGTGGTCACCACCATCGAGCCACTGAAAGAGTGGTATCCGGCGGAAGATTATCATCAGGATTACTGGGATGGCGCCGGTCAGCGTAACGGTTACTGCATGGCGGTGATCCCACCGAAACTGCAGAAGCTGCGTAAGAGCTTTGCCAATCGCGTGAAACAGGGCTGATTCTGCCCTTGAGATGCGGCTGTTAAACACCGCATCCATCGCCATCAAAGGTCGTCATTTATGACGACCTTTTTGCATTTAACCGTCATAATAGCGCCCTCTTCTCTTCAGGGAGCGATGATGACCACGCCTCAACCCGCAATCCCCGCGCGCAAGCGGCCGATGAAACTCAACACGCTGGTGACACTGATGCTCAGCGCGGTGATCGTGCTGGTACTGCTGAGTGTGCACATGTTCTATTTCTTCCAGATTGGTGCCTCAACCCGTGCCCAGTTAGAAGATAAGGCCATGGCGGTGGCCCGCACGTTGGCGAGATCGCCGGAGATTCAGCAGGCGCTGACGCAACCGGTGGCCAATGCCAATATTCAGCCCATCGCGAAAGCCGTGGAAGAGAGCAACAATCTGCTGTTTATTACCGTCACCAATATGGACGGTATCCGCTATTCTCATCGCAATCCGGAATTGGTCGGGAAGCACTTTATCGGCGAGGACATCGGGCCTGCTCTGCGCGGCCATGAAAACGTCTCGGTGAACAAAGGTTCGCTGGCAAAAGCGCTGCGCGTCTTCACGCCGGTGTATAACGCGGAGGATCGGCAGATCGGTGTAGTGGCGATTGGTATCTCCCTCGATGCCGTCACCGATCAGATCAACGAAAGCCGCTGGAGCATTATCTGGACCATCCTGATTGGTACGCTGGCGGGCGCGATTGGCACCTTTGTGCTGGTGCGCGTGCTGAAACGCATCTTATTCGGCCTCGAACCCTACGAGATTTCCACTCTGTTTGAGCAGCGTCAGGCGATTCTCAACTCAGTCAAAGAGGGCGTGGTGGCGATGGACGATCAGGCGCAGGTGACGCTGGTGAATCAGGCCGCGCGCACCTTGCTCAATGAGCCGTCGTCCAGCGGCATGATCGATAACGAGGGAATTGATGATGCCTCGGTGATCAATCAACACCTGCGCGATGTGCTGCACAGCGGCCGTGCGCGTCGTGATGAAGAGCTGAATGTGAATGGACGTTTGCTGTTGTGCAATACGGTGCCGGTGCGAAGCCAGGGACGTATTATTGGCGCGGTCTGTACTTTCAGGGACAAGACCGAAATCAGCCGACTGATGCAGCGCCTGACGGGCATGGTAAACTACGTCGATGCGCTGCGGGAGCGCTCGCACGAGTTCATGAACAAACTGCACGTGATCCTCGGCCTGCTGCACATGAAAAACTATGCGCAGGTGGAAGCGTATATTTTGAAAACCGCCAATAATTACCAGACTGAGATTGGCTATTTACTGGATCGCATCAAGTCACCGGTGATTGCCGGTTTCCTGCTGAGTAAGATCAATCGCGCCTCGGATTGCGGTCATCGCCTGACCATCAGCGATGCCAGCTTTGTGCCAGACAGCGGCAACGAAGACCAGATGGCGGCCCTGATCACCGTGGTTGGTAATCTGGTGGAGAACGCCATTGATGCGCTCAGCGAGCAGACCGAAGGCGAGATCCATGTGATGCTGCACTATCAAAACGGCTGGCTGGCGTGTGAAGTGAGTGATGATGGTCCCGGCATTGAGCCGGCCAATCTCGCGACAATTTTTGATAAAGGGTTCTCCACCAAAGGAGAGAACCGTGGCGTGGGCCTGTTCCTGCTGAAACAGCAAACGGAAAACCTCGGTGGCGGCGTGACCGTTGAGTCAGAACCCGGCGTCTTTACCCAATTTTTAGTACAACTTCCCTGGGATGGAGGAAACCAATCCGCATGATCAATGTGTTAGTGGTCGATGATGACGCCATGGTCGCTGAACTGAACCGCTCGTTTATCGGTCAGGTTCAGGGCTTCCACTGCTGTGGAACCGCTTCGACCCTGAAGCAAGCCAAAGAGATTCTGTTCAACAGCGACACCCCGATCGATTTGGTGCTGCTGGATATCTATATGCAGCAGGAGAATGGCCTCGATCTGCTGCCGGAACTGCGCAAAGCCCAGAGTTCGGTCGAGGTGATCATCATTTCATCCGCTGCCGATGCCGAGAACATCAAAACCTCGCTGCACTATGGCGTGGTGGATTATCTGATCAAGCCGTTCCAGTTCCCGCGTTTTGAAGAGGCGCTGACCAGCTGGCAGCAGAAGAAGTCGTTAATGGATAATCAGCACTATTATCAGCAGTCTGATGTCGATCTGTTGATCCATGGCAACCCGGCAACGCAGCATGACAACAAGCGCCTGCCGAAAGGCTTAACGCCGCAAACGCTGCGTACCTTGTGTCAGTGGATTGATGCCCATCCCGGCCATGAGTTCTCCACCGATGAGCTGGCGGCAGAAGTGAATATTTCGCGCGTGTCATGCCGTAAATATCTGATCTGGCTGGCACAGATTAATATTCTGTTCACCAGCATTCACTACGGCGCAACGGGCCGTCCGGTGTATCGCTATCGTTTACAGCCGGAATACCATTCGCTGTTGCAGCAATACTGTCAGTAACGCAGCTGCCAGGCGAAATCGCGCTGCTGGAACTGGAAGTGGCGCGGTGAAGAGCAGATGATCTGTCGATCGCGCGTCACAAACACCGCATCCAGATCGGGCTGGTCGGCCAGATAGGCTAGCCCCTGCTCCACGCCCATGCCGTACAGCAACGTCGTGTAGATGTCACCATCCAGAGAGCGATCGGAAATCACCGTCACGCTCAGCAACTCGTTATCCAGCGGATAGCCGGTGTGTGGATCGAAGATATGGTGCCAGCACTTGCCGTTCAGTTCGAAATAGCGCTCGTAAATCCCCGATGTCACCACCGATTTACCCTGCACCTGCAATACGCCCAGCAGTTCATCCTCGCGTCCAAACGGCTTTTTCAGGCCAATGCTCCAGCCTTGTGGCTCATGCGGCGGTGCGCCGAGCGTCTGCACGTTGCCCCCGAGATTGATCAGCGCCTGCGGCACGCCCTGCTGGCGTAAAAATGCCTGCACCACATCAGCGATATAACCTTTGGCGATGGCCCCGAGATCGATCTCCATGCCCGGCTGTTGCAGAAACACCGAACGATCTTCCTCATTGAGGATCACCTGGTGCGGATCGGTCAATGGCAGCAGTGCGGCTATTTCATCAGCGGGAGGGACGGCATGGCCCTGAAAACCAATCTTCCAGCGTTTCACCACCGGGCCGATAGTGAAGTTAAACGCGCTGCCGGGCGACACACTGACGGCATGCGCCACGCTGATTAGCCGGAACACGGCCTCACTGACGCGCACCGCATGACGACCCGCCGCCTGGTTAATCGACATCACTTCGGATTCAGCACGATTAACGGTGAACAGATTTTCTTGCTGCTTGATAAGTTGAAAGACCTGACGGGCTAAGGTGGGGTTATCGTCGAACAGTTTAAGCAGAATGGGAGAACCCATCAGAACAGCGGAGTAAGAGTAGACACCTTCGGTCATAGAGCCTCGTTTACCCGCCATATTGCGCGCCAGTGCCTTGTGCATGTCACCCGGTGACCGACGCTTGTCAGTCACCGGAATTCACACTTTAACGCCTTACTCTGGTACGCAATATTTGGGGTAATTAACGTTAATTAGTTTCCTAACGCCAGTTTAGCCGCATTGTGACCGGCCTTGATACCGAAGATGATGATATCCGCCACCGCGTTACCACCGATACGGTTAGCACCGTGGATACCGCCCACCACTTCACCGGCTGCCCAGGCACCTGGAATCACCTGTTTCTGTGCATCCAGCACCGCGGTATCGGTGTTGATGGTGACACCGCCCATGGTGTGGTGCACGCCCGGGGCGATGCGGATGGCGAAGTACGGGCCTTTGTTCAGCGGGTGACGCAGCGCCGTCTTACGACCGAAGTCTTCATCATCCTGCTTCGCCACAAACTCGTTGTAACGGCCGAGTGTGGTTTGCAGCGATTCCTGATCCATGTTGAGTTTCACCGCCAGTTCGTGCGGCGTCGGTGCACTAATCACAAAGCCTTTGGCGATGTATTCGTCGGCTGCTTTGTTGTTGGCGCGGACCTGCTCATCAAACACGATCCATGCACTTTTCTCTGGCAGTGCGATGATCTCAGCAGAGACTTTGTCACGGGTTTCCATCTCATTGTAGAAACGCTTACCGGCCTGGCTGACCAGAATCGCCCCGCCGCCGCGCATCGCTTCAGAGATCAGATAAGAAGTGGTCTGTTCAACCGTTGGGTGAATCTGGATCTCGCCCATGTCCACGGTGTCCGCGCCAATTTTCTGCAGCATGGCGATACCGCTACCGGTGGCACCTTTATGGTTGGTGGTGACGAAGCCATCCAGTTCAGGGCGATACTTCACCACCATCTCGCGGTTGGCACTGAAACCGCCGGTGGCAACGATCACGCTCTTCGCATTGAGAATGCGGCTGTCGTTGTACTCATCCACCACTTTGACGCCGGTGACGACACCGTTTTCCACCAGGATTTCTGAAACGGAGGTCTCAAGCAGCACTTCGATTTCACGCTGGTTGACGTTTTTCACCAGACCGCTGATCAGGAAACCACCGACGGCAGAACGGTCTTCCGGGCGGTGCGTGCGGTCAATGCTCATGCCGCCAGTGATGGTGATGTCGCACAACTCGATATTTTTCGCCGCCAGCCACTCAATCGCTTCCGGCGCCTGCTCAACAAACTCGCGCAGCAGCACCGGGTTGTTTTTGAATTTACCGCCCTTCAGCGTCTCTTCGTAGAACAGCTCTTTGCTGTCTTCGATGCCTTTGAGTTTCTGATAGCGGGTTTCGGCGGCGTTCATGCCCACCGAGGCTTTGATGGTGTTACCGCCAATGGTCGGCATCTTCTCGATGATCACCACGCGTGCGCCGTCATCGTGCGCCTGAATCGCCGCCGCCAGACCGGCACCGCCCGTGCCCACCACTACCACGTCATAATTGACCGGTGCGTTCGGGTTACCGCCCTCTTCAATCACATACTCTTTACTGGAGGTGGTCAGTGCGCGGGATACCGCTTTTTTCAGCGCCTCACTCTGCGTAGTGGCGCCGGTGATGGCATCGACGTGCGGGCTGTTCGCCACCAGAATGCGTTCACGCAGGCTTTCGAAGGTGCTGGTGAAATCGACATCCAGACTGGGGTCCGGCACCAGTGAGATATCGGTGATACGGTCCGTGTCGAGCGTCACGTTGATTTTCAGTTTCAGCGCTTCGGCTTCGACTTTCGCCTGGTAAACCCCGGCTTTGTATTTGCGATGGCCGTCGCTGACGTCGCGGATCATCGCATCCACCAGCGAGAAGCGCCACAGCGGTTCTGGAATCGTCAGCGCCTCACGCTTGGTGCTGTCGATATAGAGTTCCATGTGTTCATTTTTGATGATGCGATCCGCCCAGTCCGGATAGGCGATGCAGGCTTTACCGACCGCCACCAGATCAAACCCGTGCTCCAGCGCGTTCTCGGCATCTTCTTTATTCACCACTCCGCCCACACCAATCACCGGCACTTTCGCCAGCGTGGCAGAGCGCTCGGCCAGATATTTGGTGATCAGTGGCGTTGGATCTTTGGTATCGACAATGGATGGACGCAGCAGCTGGCCGACGGAGAAGTGCACGTAATCGAGACCGCGCGCCGCCAGTTTTTCCAGCAGATACATCGTGTCATCCCAACGGATACCGGGGACTTCCAGCTCTTCGGGTGAGAAACGATAACCGATGATGAAATCTGCCGCCGCAAAGCGATCGGCCATTTTATGGGTGATCTCCAGCACTTCCATTGGGAAGCGTGCGCGGTTATCGCGGCTGCCGCCCCATTTGTCGTCGCGCTGGTTGGAGTTAGGGGAGTAGAACTGCTGGATCAGATAGGTGTTTGCGCCGTGGATCTCAACACCGTCAAAACCGGCTTTGATCGCGCGGTTTACCGCATCACCAAACTTGGTGATCATCACATCGACTTCTTCGGCGGTCAGCGCTTGCGGTTTGGTGGCACCGTCACGCGGTGCAGCAATAGCGCTCGGTGCAACAGGGGTTTTACCACCAATCAGCGCCGGTTCCACCATGCGGCCACCGTGGTAAATCTGCAGAATGGCTTTTGAACCTTCAGATTTGATCGCATGGGCGATTTTCGCCAGCCCGGCAATTTTGTTGTCGCTGTCGATACCCAACGCGCCAGGGAAAGCAGGGCCACGATTATCAATAAAGCAGCATTCAACAATCACCGTACCGATACTGCCCGCACGTACGCGGTAATACTCGACCAGATCGCTGGTGACACCGCCGTCAAAATAGCCGGTACAGGTGGTCATCGGGGCCATCACCAGACGGTTTTTTAGCACCGCACCTTTCGGCAGCGTTAGCGGGTTAAGGATTGGGGTGAGCTTATTCATAATGAGCAACTCCAGAATTAAGAAATTGTGTATTCAATTCTTTGGCGGTTCGGCGAGGCTTTATAATTATTTAAGTGGTCCGATTTCATGGCGTAAATATACCATTTTATTTAGTTACATAACCCAGAATGTTAGTTATATAAGTTTTACGTTTGGAAATGATATTTGATGCTCATTGCCAGAATAGGCGCTCCGCTAAGTTTTAACCAAGACTTGACAAAAATCAACTTTTTCCTTACATTTAAAACAAATGCAGTACTATCATAAAGATAAAAGCCTCCAACCCGCCTCATTTTGCTCGATTTTTCGCGTTTCGATAGTTTATAGCGTTTAATCCACAGCAGACAGAAAGTTAAATAAAAAGCAAAAGATAAAAATTAAAAAACAGTGCATATTTTTTATTGATCTAGATCAAAAGAGATATTTTAATTAATCGCATCTTAGCTGCATTCAATTGATAATTCGCGTATCGAATTTGCAAAGCAAAGTTTCATCAAAGCACAAAATTTAAATTGTCACGACTCATCTGCTGCACGCATGTTGAAACCAAAAGAACAGTGTGTTCGTGACAATCAATCGCATTCTTCCTAACTTGCAGACAAAACTATGAACACACAAACAACCCAGAGTGCCTCCCCCGTAGTGCCTCCTGCGGCGCCGGGGAAAAAGAATCGCCTGATTATGTTGTGCCTGCCGATCATCGTAGCGGTGCTGCTGCTGCTGGTCCCTACCCCTGCCGGGCTGGAACCTTACGCATGGCACTTCTTTGCTATCTTCGTTGGCGTGATTGTCGGGCTGATCTTTGAGCCGCTGCCCGGTGCGGTTATCGGCCTGACCGGCGTGGTGGTGATAGCGCTGTTCAGCCAGTGGGTGCTGTTTAGCCCGGCCGAACTGGCGGACCCCAAGTTTAAAACGGCGGCGCAGTCGTTCAAATGGGCAGTGAGTGGCTTCGGCAACTCCACCGTCTGGCTGATCTTCGGTGCCTTCATGTTTGCCGCCGGCTACGATAAAACCCAGTTCGGACGCCGCCTGGCGCTGATTCTGGTGAAGTATCTCGGCCGTCGCAGCCTGACGCTCGGTTACGCCATCACCTTCGCTGACCTGTTACTGGCACCGTTTACGCCGTCTAACACCGCGCGCAGCGGCGGTACCATCTACCCCATTATCGCCAACCTGCCGCCGCTGTACGGTTCAAAACCAAATGACCCGAGCGCACGTAAGATTGGTTCTTACCTGATGTGGGTTGCCATCACCGCTGCCTGTATCACCAGTTCGATGTTCCTCTCTGCGCTGGCACCTAACCTGCTGGCACTGGCGCTGGTGAAAAGCGTGGTAGGCTTCGAAATCTCCTGGGGCATGTGGTTCCTCGCTTTCCTGCCACTGGGCGTGCTGTTGATTCTCACCATGCCGCTGCTGGCTTACTGGCTCTATCCGCCAGAAGTGAAGGTCAATGACGAAGTGCCACGTTGGGCGACCGCTGAACTGGCGAAGCTCGGCAAGCTGTCACGCAACGAAATCCTGCTGCTGGTGTTTGTGGTCTCAGCATTGATGATGTGGATCTTCGCTGCAGCATGGATTGAACCGGCGATGGCTGCCCTGCTGGTTATCGTGCTGATGCTGTGGACCGGTGTACTCAACTGGAACGATATCACCAGCAACAAAGCGGCATGGAATACCTTTGCCTGGTTCGCCACCCTGGTCGCTCTGGCGGATGGTCTGGCGCGTGTGGGCTTTATCGCCTGGCTGGGTAAAGAAGGTGCGCAGCTGCTGCAAGGTTATGACCCACAAGTCTCGGCGGTGGTGTTGCTGGTTGCCTTCTACTTACTGCACTACCTGTTCGCCAGCACCACGGCGCACACCACTGCGCTGTTGCCTGCGATGCTGACCATCGCCGCCTCGATTCCGGGCATCAACATGCCAGTGTTCTGTCTGATGATGTGCGTATCCTTAGGTGTGATGGGTATTATCACCCCGTACGGCACCGGCCCAAGCCCGATTTACTACGGTAGCGGCTACCTGCCAACCAAAGATTACTGGCGTCTCGGTACCATCTTTGGCGCTATCTTCCTGATTGCTCTGATGGTTATTGCCTACCCATGGATGGTGATGATGTTCTGATGATGTTGCTCCGATGTTAAAATCGGAGCCGCGCAGAGCCGTGAAAGTGTTATGATGCTCGCCAGTCAGTCCTTGCGGAGGGCTGGCGAGAGAAAATCAAAAAACAGATCGCCTAATTTGTCACCTGCCACTCTGACAGGCGACACGAAGCTAAGTGAGCCAACATGTCGAACAAACCCTTCTATTATCAGAATCCCTTTCCTCTCGCCAAAGATGATACCGAATACTATCTGCTGAGCCGCGATTACGTCTCAGTAGCCAACTTCGATGGCGAAGAGGTGCTGAAAGTCGATCCTAAAGCCCTGACGCTGCTGGCGAAGCAGGCATTCCATGATGCTTCATTCATGCTGCGCGCCTCGCATCAGGCGCAGGTTGCCGCGATTCTGGCGGATGACGAAGCCAGCAAGAATGACAAATACGTTGCCCTGCAGTTCCTGCGTAACTCGGAAATCGCCGCCAAAGGCGTGTTGCCGACCTGCCAGGACACCGGCACGGCAATCATCATGGGCAAAAAAGGCCAGCGCGTCTGGACCGGCGGTGGCGACGAAGCCGCACTGTCACAAGGCGTCTATAACACCTTTATCGAAGACAACCTGCGCTATTCACAGAACGCGGCGCTGGATATGTACAAAGAGGTCAATACGGGCACTAACCTGCCGGCACAGATCGACCTCTACAGCGTGGATGGCGACGAGTACAAATTCCTGTGCATCGCCAAGGGCGGCGGTTCTGCCAACAAGACTTACCTGTATCAGGAAACCAAAGCGCTGATCACCCCAGCTAAGCTGAAGAATTATCTGGTCGATAAGATGATGTCGCTCGGTACCGCAGCCTGCCCGCCGTACCATATCGCGTTTGTGATTGGCGGCACCTCAGCAGAAAGCACGCTGAAAACCGTGAAGCTGGCATCAACCCACTACTACGATTCGCTGCCGACCGAAGGTAACGAACACGGTCAGGCGTTCCGTGACGTCGCGCTGGAGCAGGAGCTGCTGAAAGCCTCACAAGAGTTGGGCCTTGGCGCACAGTTTGGCGGTAAATACTTCGCCCACGATATTCGTGTGGTGCGTCTGCCACGTCATGGCGCGTCCTGCCCCGTCGGCATGGGTGTGTCCTGCTCGGCTGACCGTAATATCAAAGCCAAAATCAACCGCGAAGGCATCTGGATCGAGAAACTGGAAGATAACCCAGGCCGCTATATCCCGGAAGAACTGCGTCAGCAGGGCGAAGGCGAAGTGGTGAATGTCGATCTTAACCGCCCGATGAGTGACATTCTGGCGCAGCTGTCATCCTATCCCGTGGCGACCCGCCTGTCGCTGAACGGCACCATTATCGTGGCGCGTGATATTGCCCACGCCAAGCTAAAAGAGCGCATCGACAACGGCGAAGGTCTGCCGCAGTACATCAAAGATCATCCGGTGTATTACGCAGGCCCGGCGAAAACCCCGGAAGGTTATGCCTCTGGTTCACTTGGCCCAACCACCGCGGGTCGTATGGACTCTTACGTTGATCTGCTGCAGGAAAACGGCGGCAGCATGGTGATGCTGGCAAAAGGCAACCGCAGCAAACAGGTGACCGATGCCTGTCATAAACACGGCGGCTTCTACCTCGGCAGCATCGGCGGCCCGGCAGCGGTGCTGGCGCAGCAGAGTATTAAGAGTCTGGAGTGCGTGGAGTACGCGGAACTGGGAATGGAAGCCATCTGGAAGATTGAAGTCGAGAACTTCCCGGCTTTTATCCTGGTGGATGACAAAGGCAACGACTTCTTCCAGCAGATCCACAATCAGTGTTCTGCCTGTGTGAAGTAAGGCTTTAAGCCGTGCTAAAACAAAAAATCCGCGGCTTAAGGGCTGCGGATTTTTTTATGGGGTGAGCACTACGCGGCGCTTACATCGCACCGATTTGTACGTCGAGCAGCATATCGGCATCATCATCGTTTTGACCAATCACGTAAATCGCCTGACGGCCCGGCAGATTCACCGTGATGATGTGCTGATCGTCGGCATCCAGCACTTCATCATGCTGCTGCTGAAATTTATGCAGTGTGTTCATGTTATCTCCTTAAAATGGCGCACTATCTTAGATTCCCTACTGCTTAATATCGTCAAGACACGGCTTAAATGTAGCGGAATTGTCTGTATTCGTGATGCAGGCACTCTGTCATGACGAAATGACCGTCAGATTAAAGAATTCACACAAATTTTTGACAGTGAATCAGGCAGCGGTGTGACCCGCTGCCAGTTGGCTTAAAAGAAGCCCAGCGGTTGCGTGCTGTAGCTCACCAGCAGGTTTTTGGTTTGTTGGTAGTGATCGAGCATCATTTTATGGGTTTCACGGCCAATCCCGGATTTTTTGTAGCCGCCAAACGCGGCATGTGCCGGATAGAGGTGATAACAGTTGGTCCAGACACGGCCCGCTTTAATCGCTCGTCCCATGCGATACGCGCGGTTGATGTCACGGGTCCAGACGCCAGCACCCAGCCCATAAATCGAGTCATTGGCGATGGCGAGGGCTTCTGCCTCATCTTTGAAGGTCAGCACACCGACCACCGGCCCGAAGATCTCCTC